>CAYTJV010000008.1:6063-33440 GCA_964438165.1 uncultured Planctomycetaceae bacterium
GGCGGTGTTCCCCACGCCCGGGGGTCCTTGGCCGGGCAGGGGGTTTCGGACGGCCTCGACGGGTCCCGGGCCGCCGGGATAAACGTGCTCCCCGACTAGGATGTGGACTCTCAGCTTGGACGGCATTCTCCAGAGCTCGCGGCTGGCGATTTTCCATTTATCGGGATAGGTGTCGTCCCGGCGGTCTGGCGGGACGGGGCTCTTGTTTCTCTCCTCGAGCTTGACGTCGCCGAGGTCGTAGGCCGCGATGCCTTGGTCGCTGGTGTAGAGAACGTTGGAGGCGAAGACCGGTTCCTGGAACGCCCCGAGGTCCTTCTGATTGGTCGCATCAATCCAAAGCCGCGTAAACCCGCCGGGATAGAGCATGCTCTTGAAGTCGGGGCGCATGCGAGGATCGTCGAAGCGCTCGTCGTTCGGCCGGGTGATGTCGTACAGGTCGCCGCTGTGACTGAGGTAGTTTCTCGCCCCGGCCACGAACCAGGTGCCCTTGGGAAGGCCGTTCCGTCCGCCCCAGCCCATCCAGTACGGCTTGAGCTGGCCCGTTTTCTGGTCCAAAAAGGCGGGGAGCTGCGCGCCGCAGGGAACCACCAACGTATCGTGGACGACCGCCAGGTAACCTTGCGGCGTGAGGCCGGCCTCGTGCGCGATCCCGTGGTCCATGTTGGCCTTGGGAATGCGGTTGCTGTCGGTGTTCGACCATAGGACCTTGCCCGACTTGGCGTCCAAGGCGTGAATCGCCACTCCGTAGCCGGACCAGATCCCGGCGCCGAAGTAAATCACGTCGTCTTTGAGCACCGGCCCGCCGCGGGCGGGAAACAGCGAAACCAGTCGCCCGCTGCCCAAGAGCTTACGATCGCTCTTGCCGGGCGGGAGACTGCGGAACTTCCAGCGGAGCTTCCCGTCGGCCGCGTCCACGCAGTACAGATAGCCGTCGTCGGAGACGAAATAGACGTTGCCCTCCCAGGCCACTGGCGCAAAACGCACCGGACCCTCGGCAAAGAACTGCCAGCGCTCGGCCCAGGTCTCCGTATCCAGCGCGGTGACGCTGTCGGTGACCATCGAGGGCACGAACATCGTCCGGCCGAGCACCACCGGCTCGTAGGATGCGTCGAACCAGAGCCTCACCTCGCCGGGGAAAGCCGGCCGCGGCGCGGGCAAGCGCCGCACCCATTGAAGGCCCAGCTCCGGCGGCAGTTGCTCCGCTGAAGACGCGCTGCGACTGGCGTCACACCGGTACTGGGGCCAGTCGGCGCCCTGCCCCTCCGACGCGTATGCGAAGAACAGAACCAGCAAAGCCAACGGCAGCCATCGTCTCATAACACTTATCCTCACCACGTCTTCCAGGGATGTCGCCGCCGGTTTCCCAAGCGCCGCCGGCCAGCCTCTTGATTCTACAGCGTGGCCGGCAAGAGCTGCAAGAAGGGCTTCCCGCCGCGTTCAAGTTCAGGGAGAGATGTAGACGCATCGCGTGAAAACCGGGTATAATCAAAGGTGAGGCGTTGATGCACGGGGCATTGCGGCAGCGGAACGACCCGAGGCGAGTATTATGGTGATTAGACGCATGAACGGTTCCACGCTGACGATTGAGTTTGACGAATCGACGGCAAACACTCTGCGGGACCTGACCAGTTTCTGGGGCGTGGCGCCGCAAGAAGCCGTCGTGCGTGCGGTACAGGTTGCGGCGCAGGCTGTCGGTCCCCAAGTCCGCAGCGATGATCTTTTGGCGGTCTTCCGGCGGTTGCAGGACGCCGCGGGCATGACGGCCGAAAAGGCCGCCCAGTGGAAGGATTCCGCCCGCGCGGGACGACGGTAATACGAGCCGCGTCATGATTCATCTCGATGCCAACTTCGAACCATTTCGTCCTCACGGCTTGGTGTTGGCGTGAGGCAGATCGATCTCTGGAGGATGCCATGGTTCTGCGGGTCTGCGTTTTGGGGCTGTTGCTGGCCGTCCCGGCTGTCGGCGCCGACAAAGAGATCCTTTCCGTCGTGCCCAAGCCGTTGTGCCTCGAGCGCCGCGAGGGCCGCTTCGTCTTGGATCACCGGACGAAGATCGTCGCGGGAAAGGGGTCCGAGGAGCTGCTCCCGATCGCGAAACGCCTCGCCGAGTCGATCCGCCTGAGGACCGGGCAGTCGATCGAGATCGGTCGAAATGCCGATGGCGTCCGGGGCAAGCAGATCCTGCTCTTGCCCGCCGAAGGCACGCGCCCGCTCGGCGAGGAGGGGTACGAGATCACCGTCGGTCCGGAGGCCGCGTGCCTGACGGCCCCCAAGCCCGCCGGGATGTTCTATGCCGTGCAGACCTTCGGGCAGTTGCTCAGTGATGCGGCGGACGCGGCCTCGAAGCCCCGCTCCTGGTCGGTCCCTTGCGTGAGAATCGAGGACCGCCCGCGCTTCCCCTGGCGCGGCATGAACCTGGACGTCGCCCGGCACTTCTTCGACAAGCAGTTCGTCAAGCGTTACATCGACTATCTGGCGGCCTACAAGATCAACGTCTTCCACCTCTACCTGACCGACGATCAGGGCTGGCGGATCGAGATCAAGCGTTACCCGCGCCTGACCGAGGTCGGGGCGTGGCGCAAGGGGACGAAGAAACACTACTCCCACGGCGGCGGCGACGACAAACGTTACGGCGGATTCTTCACCCAGGACGAGCTGCGCGAGATCGTGGCCTACGCCAAGAAGCGGTTCATCACCGTGTTGCCCGGCATCAGCATGCCCGGCCACAGCCAGGCCGCGCTGGCCGCGTACCCGGAACTGTCCAGCACGGGCGGCCCCTTCGAGGTGTGGACCGACTGGGGTATCTCGAAGGAGGTCATGGACCCTGGCAAGGAGGAGGTCTTCCGATTTGTCGAGGGCGTGCTCACCGAGGTCATCGAGATTTTCCCTAGCCGTTACATCCATACTGGTGGTGACGAAGTGCCACGCGACCGCTGGAAGGCCAGTCCCTACGCCCAGGCCCGAATGCGCCAGGAAGGATTGAAAAACGAGGACGAGCTGCAAAGCTACTTCACCAAGCGCGTCGAGCGGTTCTTGAACTCCAAGGGCCGGCAGCTCATCGGCTGGGACGAGATCCTCGAGGGGGGCCTGGCCCCGAACGCTGTCGTCATGTCGTGGCGGGGCACCAAAGGGGGCATCGCCGCCGCGCGGGCCGGGCACCCGGTGGTCATGGTCCCGCACCAAGAGACCTACTTCAACTACATGCAGCACAAGGCGAAGCACGGCCCCGGGCACACCGGCTATCTTCCGCTTTCCGCCGTGTACCGCTTCGACCCCTTGCGGGGCATGAGCGCGGAGGAAACGAAACACGTGCTCGGCGGCCATGCCTGTCTCTGGACCGAGTTCGTGCCCACGCCAGCCGACGTCGAGTACCTCCTTTTCCCGCGGCTCCTGGCAATGAGCGAGGTCCTCTGGTCCCCGGCCCAAGGCCGCAGCGAAGGGGACTTCCTCTTGCGCCTGCCCGCACAACTCGACTCCCTCCGCGGCGCTGGCATCCGCTTCTACGCCGGCAAGGAAGAAGCGAAGTAGGATGGGTCTCCAGACCCGTCCCGGACGGCTCACCAGACGCACCCCGGACGGCTCGGGAGAGCCATCCGACGACAACGCGCTCGAATTGCCCGCACGGCAGACGGGTCTATAATCTTGCGGGGCAGGGTTGCGCCCTGCCATGCGGCAGAGGGGAGCCCTGTCCGAGCTCGAGATGGAAACGGCAAGATTGTGGAGCATGCGGTGCGTGCAGCCTGCTGCCCGTGGCTGGCGCTCTTGGGCGCCTCCTGTCTGGTGCTCTGGCTTCTGGCGTGCTTGAACCGGGCCCGGTTCGACGCCGGACGTCTGCTCCACCTGCACCGCGACCAGGTCGGCAGCGCCCAGGCGCTGAGTTTCGTGCTGACCTTGCCGCTGTTCGTGTGGGTGATGATGTTCATTGTGCAGGTCAGCCAGTTAATGATCGGCGCCATCGTGGTGCACTATGCGGCGTATGCGGCGGCGCGGGCCGCGGTGGTGTGGATCCCCGCGCGGCTGGAAGACGAACCGGAGAACGTGATCGGCGGCGGCTACGCGCGGGCATCGGACGTGGTAGACGGCCAGCCGGACACGCCGACGATCCTCGACGAGCACGTCCCCGGCTTCGGCCCGCGCGACGGCTGGCTGACGTACCTGGTCCATTGCGGCGATCCGCTCAACCCGACGAGCCGGAAGGCGCGGAAGATCATGGCGGCGGCGCTGGTGGCCTTGGCGCCGATCTGCCCGTCGTCGTCCGATGCCGGCCAGCAGGCGGGCACGTGGGCCGGAACCGCCGGCGACGTGGCCCGCCTCTTCGGCGATCTGGCCCGCGACACGGCCGCGCGCCCCGGGGCCATTTCCTTGCGTTTGAGGAACAAGCTGGCCTATGCCGCCGAGCACACGCGGTTTCAGGTTTATTTCCGCCATCCCAACCGCGAGCCGCCGCTGAAGACCTGGGATGTCGGCCCGAACGCAGAGGACTGGCTCGAATTCCGGGCCGATTCGGCCGAGTACGGCGTGGAGTTGGGCTTTCAAGATCAGGTGACGATCACCGTGCATCACGATTTCGCGCTCTTGCCCGGCCCGGGCAGGCTGTTGGCCAAGCGCGCCGCCCCGGGCGACCCGTTGGCCGAGAAGCTCCGGTCGGTTCGCGCGGGCAACAGGTATTGTTATCCCCTGTCGGCCTCGGCCACGTTGGGCATCGAAGGGGAGAAACCGGCGAAACGCTATGACGAGACCTACGATTAAGACCGCGAGCACGACACGTGGGGCACGATTCCATCGTGCCCGGCACGTTGGAGACATGCTCCGCGAGCACGTTGAAAACGTGCTCCACGGGCACGTTGGAAACGTGCCCCACGTTCATCGCCTCCGACGCTTGCACGCCGACGAGCGGGGGTCGATCAGCATTCTGACCGTGTTCGCAGTGTTTGTCTTCGTCCTGGTCTTGGGCATGGTGATGAACGTCGGCCGACAGGTCGACGGCAAGATTCGCATGCAGAACGCGGCCGACAGCGCGGCCTACTCCGGCGGATTGGTGATCGCCCGGGGCCTGAACACGCTGGTTTTCACCAACCACATGATGTCCGAGGTGCTGGCCCTGACGGCGTTTCTGTCCGAAGCCCGAGACCGCAACTCGGAGAACTTCACCGCTCCGATCCTGGCGGCATGGAGCCGCATGGCGCCGGTGTTGGCGGGCTCGAAGTTTCCCAAGTTCGAGGAGTTGGCCAACGCGATCCCGCGGAAAACCTCGCTCGAGCAGGAGATGGTGAAGGGTTATTGCGATTGGGTGGCGGCCGTAGCGCCGAGCGTGCTGCCGGTGATGGAAGAAATCCTGCGGCAGGAGGCGATCCCGCAGTTTCAGCGGAACGTGGTGGCGTTGTACCCTCACCTGGCCCAGGCAGCGGCCACGGAGGTCGCCGAGCAGGAAGGACGTCCCAACTACGGCCGGGGGACGATGGTCGGCGTGCTCTGGCGCACCAGCGGCCGGATCGTCGGCGGCGATTCCGAGGCTCACGATCCCACCCTGCCGGTGATCGATCCGATGAGCGATCCGGCGTATCAGCGGCGGGCCCGCGAAACCCGCGATCGGCTCGCCCGCCACTATCTCCGCGAGTGGAACGATCAGGCCCTGCGCGGCTTCGACCGCTTCGCGAAGATGTGCCAGTTTGCGAGCCTGTGGCGGGGATTCACCTGTGCGTATCTGGAGGAGTTGCTCAACCAGTATTCGACCACGAATCTCCCCATCCTGCTCCGCGACGAGATCGTCAACACGACCGCCAAGGCCAACAGCAACGCGTACCTGGATCAGTATTTCACTTTCCTTGGGGTCGTCTACTGGGGACGGCTGCCGGAGTTCGCCCCGTGGGTGTTCCGCAATCCGCTCACCGACGCCGCCGGCAACCCGGCCGATGCGAGCGCCTTTGCCGAGGTCCGCGTTTACATTCCACGGCCCAGGCTGATGTACTGGTGGTGGACGAGTCCGGCGGACTCGGAGAATTCGATGGGCGGCGTCCCCGGCGAGATCCTGCCGATGCCGCCCGGATCGAACGAACCCTCGCAGCCGGTCTGGCGCATCCGGCGCCAGCCCGGGGCGACCGACGAGTGGAGCTTGTCCAACCAGCGGTGGACCGCGCAGCTCGTGCCGGCCACCATCGAGAGCCTGGCAATGATCCTCCAGACCGCGCCCCCGGTGCCCGAATTCCAACGACAGGGGTTGCGTCTTCCCAGCCTGGGCCGGCTGGGCACTTCCGACATCGCCCGGGTCAACACGCATTGAGAGACGCCGCGGCCATGAGCGTTCCATTCCGAGCAAGAAACGAATCACGACCCCGGTGGCCGTCGCGCCGCGGTCTGTCGATGCTGGAGATGGTCCTGGCGCTGCCGATCCTGTTGTTCGTGATGGCGCTGATGGTCAACTTCGGCACGGCGGCGAGTTGGAAGATCCGCGGTCTGATCGTGGCCCGCCATACCGCCTGGTCGAGCCGGTCGCCTCGCACGCCCGACGCTTTCCCTCCGCCGATCGGTTCCGTCGGAATCGCCGACTTTGCGATCGACGGCCCGGACCACGCGCAGAACCTCGACGATCTTCCGGCCTTGCACCGGCCGGTTGCCCGCGGGCCTCTGCCGTTGGGCAATCGGGTGGACGCGGAGCTATTGAACTGCAACCGGGGCCTGCGCCGGGGCCGTGCGACCGTGGATCGCCAGTTCCCGCTTTTGAGCAAGATCGGTCCGTACCGTCTGGAGCCCCGCACCGAAGTCCTCGGCGATCCATGGCAGTTCGACGACATGGGGCTGAGTCATAACGGCGAGCGGCGGATCCCCGTGATCTACGATCTGGTCAAGGCCCCAGCCTCCCTCTCCCGGGCTTTTTTCAATACCGCAAGGGCAATCCTCAACCCACAGCTCCAGTGGGCCCTGCGCGCCTTGGACCACGACGACGAGTTCCTCGCTTTCGGGGGGCTCGGCGCGGCCCTGGATTTCCATCCCGCGCTCGGCGCCCTCTGCACGCGGAACCATGCCGCGGTCCGTCAGTCCGTGGATTATCTGGGAAAACGGATCGCCGACGTGCCCGAGAACCTCGCCCGCGAGTTCAAAGATCTGTACGAGCGTCTCCTTCAGGAAGGGGGCGACAACTCCTTGCTGAGGGCCAAGGTCCAGGCCCTCGAAAAATTTTTGCAAACCCTGCGGCGATCCAAGAACAGCAACCAGGGGAGGTGAGCGTCGATGAGTGGAATGAAAGGCCTGATTGTCGCCATCGGCATGGGCATCGCCGCCGCGATGTTCAATGCCGTGTACCTGTCGAGCCGGTCTCAGGACCTCGAGATGGTCCACTTCATCGGGGTCAAGCCCGAGGTGACCGTCAACCGCGGCGACCGGCTGCAGGAAGAGCACCTTCAAAAAGTCTCGCTTGCCCGGGCCAATGCCGGCAACCTGGTGAAATTCGCCGAGCCCTACGAGTCGCTCAAAAGCGTGGTCGGCATGACGGTCTATCGGACCCTGGAGGGCGGAAGCCTGCTGATGCGGACCGATACGAAGACCCCGCCGCCCGAGTTGATCTTCGGCGAGCAGACCCAGCCGGGGGTCGAAGAGGTGGCCATCGGCGTGCCGATCGATGCGGAGCGGATCGTGCCGTCGCTGATCAAGCCTGGGGACCTCGTGTCGTTTCTCAGCTCGCGGAGTCTCGCCGGCGGCCCGACCTTGGCTTCCGCGCCCGGCGCCCCGTCCTATGCGGACCCGGCGAAAACGGGCACGCCCCAGCCGGTCCCTGCCGCCGGGGGCGAGCCCTTCGCGTCGGACGACATCGAGCGGATCGGCCCCTTCAGGGTCCTCTCGCTCGGCACGCGCCTGGGAAGCGCCGACGTGGCCCGGGCCGCCCGCCAGGGCGCGGTCCAGGAGAACGTGATGATGGTCGCCGTCCGCATCGAGAACGACAAGTTCGAGCCGAAGGCAATGAAGCTCCTGCAGTTAATGGAGCGGAGCCGCTCTCGGGCGCTGGGGTACGTGCTCCACGCGCCGCAAAAGAAAATGGCGAGCCTGCCATGAAACTTTGGTTCAACCAAATGAGGTTGCATGATCTTGGGAGTGTGCCACTGCTTGACCGCTGCCGCTCCAGCCGTCAACCCATAGGAGAAAACCACACTGGCGGCAGCGGTCAAGCAGTGCCACACGGCGAGCGGTTGCTCCAAGAATCCCGCAACGTCATTTAACTCCACGAGGTGCCTATGTTCTCTAATCCCTCGGCAGTTCTAGGTTGCCTCTTGATGGGCGTGGCCGGGGCTGCGCTCTGGTTTGGCTGCCGCGAGTGGTTCATCCACGCCTTGGCTGCCGTCGAGAAGGACTTGAACGAAAAGCTCCGCCGCCTCCGTGTTCCCACCCGGCATTTGCGGCGATCCCTGATCGTCTGGCTCGCGACCACCGGGGTGGTGTGTGTTGGGCTTGTCCTGGTGTTCGGCGGCCTCTCGTTCGGCGTCCTGGCGGCGGTGTTCCTGCTGGCGGCGCCATGGTATCTCGTGCGGCGGTTGGCCCACCACCGTCGGCAGAAGATCGAGGACCAGTTGGCCGACTCGATGGTCACGCTGGCGAACGGGATCCGCGCCGGGCTGTCGCTGGCCCAGTCGCTGGAGATCCTCGCCACCCAATGCCCTAAACCGATCAACACCGAGTTCCACCAGATCGTGGGCGAGTACAAGCTGGGCAAGCCGCTCGACCGGACGCTGACCGAGGCCAAGGAGCGGCTCAAGAGCGAGAACTTCGCGCTGTTCGCCGCCGCCCTGCTGGCCAGCCACGAGAGCGGCGGCAGGCTCAACGAGACCGTCGAGCGGATCGCCCAGTCGGTGCTGGAGCTGCAACGCGTCGAGCGAAAGGTCCTGTCGGAGACGGCCCAGGCACGCAAGTCGGCCGTCTACATGGCCCTCGTCCCGGTGGTCATCCTTGCCGCGTACTTCTTCATCGAGCCGGTGAACACGCGGCTGTTGTTCGTCTCGCCGGTCGGGCAGGCGCTGCTCTGTCTGGCGCTGGTGTTGAACGTGGCGGCCTACTTTTGGGCCCGCGTGATTCTCAACCCGGAAATCTGAGGAGGCCGCCATGCCCTTGCCGATCCCCCTTGCCGCCGTGGTCGCCCCGCTGCACTTTGCGGCGCTGGCCTGCACGCTGGCGGGCGGGGCGGCCTTCATCGCCAGTTGGTGGGTGGCCCGCGTGCTGCGAAGCGAGGACCTCCGCCAAGGGGCCGAGTGGCGCTACGACGTCAGCCGGATCAATGAGCTGCGGCGCCTGGACGCCACCTATCGCATGGTCCAGCCGGCGATCCAATTGCTGGCCAAGCTCAACCGGCCGATCTTCCGCGACAGCCTGGCGGAAATCCATCGCCAGATTCAGGCGGCGGGCCTGCCGCGCTTCTGGTTGGCTGAAGAATACCTGGCCCGAGCCGAGCTGGCGGCCCTGCTCGTCTCGCCGCTTTACGTCTACTTCTTTCACGCGAACTTCGGGGCCGTGGGGCTGCTGCCGGCGGCGCTGGCCGTGCTGCTGACGGTCTGGCTCTTGCGCCTTCGCCTGGCCCGGCTCGCGGCCAAGCGTTTGCGGGCCATCAAGCGGCGGATCCCCTTCCTCCTGGACCTGGTCACGCTCCTGATGGAGGCCGGCTCGACGTTCCTGGGGGCCTTGGCCCAGGCCGTCAAGGAGTTCGAGGCCCATCCCGTCGCCGAGGAGTTCGGCCGCGTGCTCACCGACATGAACCTCGGCAAGACCCGGGCCGAGGCCTTCCTCGCCATGCGGCACCGCCTGGCCGACGACGAGGTGACGAGCATCATTGGGTCGATCCTCCAGGGCGAGCAATTGGGGACCCCGCTGGCCCAGATTTTCCGCACCCAGGCCGACGTGCTCCGCTTGAAGCGGATGCAGCGGGCGGAGCGGATCGCGGGGGAGGCGGGGGTCAAGATGCTGTTTCCCGCCGTGCTGGTGATGATCTCCACGGTGCTGATCATCGTGTCGCCGTTTCTGCTGAACTACCTTGCCATGGGATTTGAATTGTCGCTTTAGGATCTCACTTGCGATGCCCGTGAACGTCGATTGCCCCCGCTGCAAACGCCCGTTGTCGGTCCCCGAGACCCAGGCCGGCAGCTACATCCGTTGCCCGCGGTGCCGGGGCCGGCTGTGGGTCCCGAGCGTGGAGGAGCAGCGCGAGTCGCCAGAGGGACCTGCACGATTCGAGGACTTCGGAGCCGGGCCGTGTCGGCCCGGCTCGGCGCTGCGAGTGAGGGATTCCGGGGCACAAGCCGGGCCGACACGGCCCGGCTCAGAGTCTCCACCCGTTTCCGGACAGTCTCTGGCCGCGCCTGCCGTTCAGCCCGCCAAACCGGCCACGGTGGCCCGGTTCGTCAGCGCCGCGCCGGCCTACTCCTATCTCAAGCTGGCCGAGGACGGCAAGCTCCCCGAGCTCCGCCTGCCCGAGTCCGGGGCGGCGTCCTCCAGGGAACCAGGGCGTGCCGGGTTGAATCCCCTGGTGATGACCGCCCTCTGCTGCCTCAGCGCGGTCGCCTCGCTCGCCCTGGTGCTCATGCCGGACGACCCCGGCGAGTCGGGTGGGAGCCCGAAAAAGCAGCGGGCCTGGGCGGCGATCGAGAGGGACTATTTCTCCGAGATGGACGGCCTGCCCCACGAGCCGTACCAGTTCCAGCTCCGCGAGGCCCGGCGGGCCCGCCTCCGCGGCGATTACCGGCAGGAGCGGGAATTCTATCGCCGCGTGCTGGAAACGCTCCGCGCGGAGCGTAAACCGGCCAAGGGGGTCACCGGCAGTCCCGGCCGCGATCAAGAGTTGGAACAGCACCTGATCGTGCTCTTGGGAAAGTGAGAGCCGATCCCAAAACTTCCGAAATCTCGAAGACTTCGGAAGTTTGCGGCTTGCCAAGAAATCAGGAACGGTGAAAACGGGATGGAATCGATTTCGCGCTTTGAAATCCTGAACACCATAGCCACCGGCGATTTCGCCACGGTCTACCGCGCGCGGGATCGCGAGATCGGCCGGGAAGTCGCCATCAAGGAAATCCACCGGCAGTTTTTGAGCGATCCCCGCCAATTGGAGCGTTATTGGCGCGAGGCGCAGTTGCTGGCGTCGCTTCAGCACTCCAACGTGCTCACGATCCACGACATCGACCGCTCCAAGGGATGGCTGATCCTGGAACTGATGCAGGGGAACCTCCAGCGCACCGTCCAGACCGCCCCCGCCGACCTGGAGCAGGTGCGGATCGCGGTCCTCTGCGGACTGAAGGGGCTCGAATTCCTCCACGCCCACGGGATCATCCACGGCGGCGTCAAGCCCAGCAACCTGCTGGTGGACGCGCAGGGCCGGGTCAAGCTCGGCGACTTCGGCCTGGCGCGGCGTGCCAGCAACGAGCAGGGGAGCCTGGTCAAGGGAACCACCAAGTACATGGCCCCGGAGCTGGTCTCCGACCAGTTCGGCCCGGCCGGTCCGGCCGGCGACCTGTATTCGCTCGGCTTCTCGGCCTACGAGTTGATCTGCGGTCCGCAGTTCGATAACCTTTTTCCCGGCCTGTCCACGTTCGGCCGCGACCGGCAGACCGCCTGGCTGATGTGGCACGCGGCCCCGGACCGGCGTCTGCCCGAGATCGCCCGCGTGCTCGAAGGCGTGCCCGAGGACTTGGCGCAGGTCATCGAGCGGCTCGTGATCAAGGACCCGGTCCAGCGGTATTCCTCGGCCCAGGAAGCGCTCGCCGACTTGCGCAAGGGTCAATCGGTGTCGGGGGCGGCGCCGGGGGACCTTGCGCCCGAGTCCGCAAAAGGCAAGAAGGGCCGCCGCGCGGCCGCCGTGACCGCCGTGGCGTTGTCGGCGATCCTCGGCATCTGCATGCTGCTGCCTTCGTCGCCGGGTCCCGTCGAAACCCGGCAGACGCAGGCCATCGAAGGGGTCGTGCGCATGATCGACCCCGACCGCCGCATCCTCGCCCTCGACCTGCCCGACGGGAACGTCACGGAGCTTCGCGACATCAAGCCCGACGACCGCTTCTTCGTCAACGACCAGCGGGCCCTGCTCGGCGATCTGAAGCCCCAGGACCACGTCCGGATCCAGTACCTCCGCGGCGAGGACGGCCGCAAGGTCGCCGAGGTCTACGCCACGCGGCCGCAGACCACCGAGGGGAGAATCAAGGCCGTCGATGCCCGGGCCGGGACGATGGCGGTCGCGCTGGGCGCCGGCGGCGAGGAGCTTACGGTTCGCGTGCCGGACACGATCAAGATCCGCTTCAATGACCAGGAGGGCCTCCCGGGACAGACGGTGAACCTGGCCGACCTGCGCCCCGGCGACCGGGTGCGGGTGCAGCACGCGGCCGAGGAATCGGGCCGCGCGGCCCTCGCCCTCTCGGCTCAGCGAATCGTCCATCTCAACGGCACCATCCGCGCCGTCAATCTTCAGAAGCAGTCGTTGACGCTCGAAACCGGCGAAGGCAAGCAGGCCGCCATGCTCGACCTCCCGCTGGCGCCCGACTGCAAAGTCCACCTCAACCACAGCGACCAGCTTGACGGCCGCGTGCTCTCCGCGGCCGATCTCAGGCCCGGCGACGCGGCCAAGATCGCCAGGCACGTGCGTGTGGTGTCGATCGACGCCGTACGCGTGCTCAAGGACCATGGCGTGGTCCGCTCGGTGCAGGCGCCGATCATCGCGGTCGAGATCGAGGGCCAGGAGCGGCCGCGCGATTTTCTCGTCGAAGCCGCCTGCAAGATCACCCTGGGCGGGGAGCCGGCGGGAATCGAGGATCTCCGCGGCGGCGACACGGTGGAGATCGTCCACGACGCGCCTTCGCCCGGCACGCCCAATCCCCGCGCCCTGGCGATCGCCGCCAGCCGGCCCGAGGACCGCTCGCGCTGGGCGATCGTGATCGGCGTCGAGCACTACGACGACGCCGCGCTGGGCGAGGCGCCGACCGCCGCGGCCGACGCCCGTCGGGTGCGCGACGCGCTCGTGCACCGCCACGGCGTGCCCGCCGGCCAGGCCCTGGAATTGACCGACCCGAGCCTGGTGCGGCTCCAGCAAGGGATAGCGTCGCTCCTGGAGCTCGTCCAGCCGACCGACCAATTGATCGTCTATTACGCCGGACGCGCGGTGCGCGACGCCGACGGCAAGGTCTACCTGGCGCCGAAGGAATTCCACCGCAATCAGGCGGCCGCGACCGGCCTGGGCTTGCAGGCCCTGGTCGATCAGCTTGAGGCCTGCCAGGCCAAGGAAAAGATCCTGATCTTGGACGCCAAGAACGTGGGGCACGTTTCCAACGTGCCCCCAAGCCAAAGGCACGTTGGAAACGTGCCCCACAAGCCTGATCCGCAGCAAGAACTCTCCACCGCCGAGATGTTCCAGACCCTGCGCCTGCCGATGCGCTCTGTCACCGGCATCGCCAGTTGCTCGGAGGGCCAGCGCGGGCAGACGCTCGCGGAGGGGAAGGCCGGGCTGTTTGCCCAAAGCGTGGCCGACGGCCTCTCGGGGCGGGCCGACACGAACCGCGACGGCCGCCTGGAGACCACCGAGTTGCTGCCGTTCCTCAACCAGTCGATGGCCGCCGCCAAACCGGCGCAGCCCCAGACCGCCAGGCTCTTCCTGCCCGACGCCAGGCCGCCGCGACTCAGCGACGAAGCCAAACAGGCAATCCGCGCCCTGGCCGCCACCGTGCGCCAAAGCGACGTCACCCTGGCCGGCGCGCGGGCGAAGTTCATTACGGCCCAAGAAAAGGCCGGCAAGGAAGTGGAGCCGCGCTTGCTCTTCGGGCTGGCCCTGCTCAAGGTGCGCCAGCCGGCCGAGGCCAAGCGGCACTTCCAAGAGCTGCGCGTGGAGAAACCGCACTTGCTGCTGCCCCTGGAGGGACTCGTTTGGACCTGCTTTGACCGCCGCGATTATGCCGACAGCCTGCGCGAGCTGGCGGAACTGGTCGGCGCCGTGGGGCACGTTGCCAACGTGCCCCACAACTCGGCCGAGGCCCAACAGATCTTCACCTGGGCCGGAAAGCTCCGCGAGTTCGCCGCGGAGGTCGACCCGCCGCGGAGCGTGTCGAGCGACCTCCTCCAGCAGCTCGACGCGGCCGTGGCCAGCCGCGGCCAGCCCGCCGCGTCGCTCTATCAAGAAGGCCGCGACGCCGCCAAGGTCGTGTTCCAGGACTTCGATGCCCGCATCGCCGCGGCGACCGACGAGGCCGCCAAGGCCAAACTCCGCATCGACCGCCGCAACCTCCGCCACTACGCCGCCTTCCCCTTCGACGCGGCCGTCCAAAGTGTCCTCAATGGCCTGGACCAGACCCCTGCCGGCTCGTCCGGCAGGTGAAGAATCATAGTGCGCAGGCGGCAAATCGGTGGGACTCGCTCCGCTCGGCCCACCCGACGTGATCTCCGTTGCGGTTAGTGAAACTCCCGATGGCGTCCTCGGGGGGTTTCCGTCCCTGGCCTGCGATGGAGGTGGTTTAATGAAGGGCATCAGGATCGGCTCTGCGGTGGAGCGGACCGTTCGGCAAGAGTGTCTTGTCTGGCGCCTTCGCGCGTTTGTTCTGCGCGGAAAGGAAGGATTTCTTCTTGCAGGCCCGCAGGTTGCGATTCATCCGGCGCGGTCGAGCAATTTGCCACACGCTTCTGGCTATGGGGTCCAAGGAAATCCCCGATTGTTCCACGACAAGGCGCGGATACGATTTGACAGTTGCTTTCACGGGCGGTGGGTTAGGGCGGTCGTCTCGCACGGGCCCGACGATCAATAACCCGTTTAGGGTAGGACCACCATCATGAGTTGCGGCAGGGACGGATGAACGAGTTCTTGCGATGTGTGCTGGAGTCGAATCCCTTCGCGCAAAGCGCGGTGGGTGAGACCGCCGATGCCGCGGTCCACGTGGAAGCCGTCCACCAGGGCCAGTTCCAGGAACTGGTGGCGTGCGCCGAGGACGTGCGACGAACCCGCGGGCACCTGGGGCGGGTGGTCTGGGGGGAGGCGGGAGTCGGCAAAAGCCACTTGCTCGTACAGCTCGACCGGTGGGCCCGACGCGAGCGCCGCGCCTACTGCCCCATTGTCCGCCACCTGGACGCCAACGCCGGGGCACAGCCCTGGCACATCGTCAAGTCGGTGCTCCGGCAGATGACCCGCGATTACTGCCAGCACTGCCCGTTGGTCCACACGCCCGCCAGTCCTTTGGTCCACATCTGCGCCTGCCGGTCGGCCCCTACGCCTGCCTTGGAGGGCCCGTCCCAGACAGATCGGGCAACTCATGGCGAGGTCTCGCTGGTGCCATGGCGGCAGATGCCGCTTTACCGGGTGGTCCGCGGGGCCGTCGAGCAAGCGATGGGCGAACTGCCGCCGCAACCCTCCCCGTACCGCGCGGGGCAAGTGCTCGACGTCTTCCACCGCCTCGTCGATCATCGACTGCAACACCTCAACGGCTCAAGGTCCGAGACCAACGACGTCTGCGATCTCTTGTTTCGGTTCTTCTTGGCAGCGGAGCGGAATCGGGAGCACCCGGGCGCCGATCGCGCGGCGCTCTCGGCCCTGCAATGGCTCTCGGGCATCCCGTTGGATTCGAGCGAAGCCGCCCAGCTCGGGCTGTTCCCGGCGGATCTCTCGCAGCGGTCCGTGAGCCTACCCGAAGCGGCAACGGCCCAGAGCGTGCTGATCGCCTTGGCCGAGCTGGCGTCGCTGAGCGATCGGGCGATGATCCTGTGCTTCGACCAGGTGGATGAGCTTCTTCCAGAGCAGGCCGGCGCGCTGGCCCAGTTCCTTCACCCGCTGGTCGATCACGCACGCAATCTGCTGGTGGTCCTCTCCGGCCAGCAGCAGGCCATGCTCGACCTGGTGGATCGGGGCGTGATCGCTCCGGCGGCATGGGACCGCCTCGATCCCGATCGCAGCGAGATCCTCTTGACCCGCATTCCCAACGCACAGGCCAGGAAGGTTCTCGAAGCGAGGTTGCGGCGGTTTGTGGAGCCTTTCCTGACGCTGCCCAAGGTCCGGCAGCGGGTCGAGCAAGATCCCTTGTTCCCCCTCGGGTCGGACTGGTTCAGCGAGCGCATCGCAGGCCTTGCGGACCTTCCTGCTCGGGAGGTGATCGACTTGGCCCGCGACCGCTGGCACCAACAGCAAGCGAAGCTCCTCGATCTCGGCGGGCGGGCGTGGCTGGAAGAGAGGGGAGGAGGGAGAGGGGAGAGGGGAGAAGGGAGAGGGGGAGAGGGGGAGAGGCCGGTTGTGGCGGGGCCCCGACCGAGCCATGATACGAACCGCGGATCTCCGAATGAGGGGGAGACCTCCGGTCCGGCGTTTGAGGAGAGAGGGGAGAAGGGAGAGGGGAGAGGGGAGAGGGGAGAAGGGAGAAGGGAGACGCGCCGAGGCGAACAATCTCCCCTCTCCCCTCTCCCCTCTCCCCTCTTCTCTCCGCCGTCCCGGCGCGAGAGCCGGCTTCAGGAGATCGCAGGATGGTCCACCAGCGCGGTCCTGCTCGGCGCGATCGCCTTGGTCCTCTGGGGGCGGAGCAGCGGTTTTGTACAAGAAGGCCTCCCGGCCCAGGCCGTAGGGTGGGACAAGCGGAGCGCCGGCCCACCGCGAGTAAGCCCAAGCCATGGTGGGCCGGCGCTCCGCTTGTTCCATCCTACGGCTACTCCACAATGGCCAGACAACATCCCTGCCGACAAGAACTCGCTCGCGCTCAAGGATGATCGCGACAACGATGATGATTTTCAGGGGGATCTTCAGGGAGTCTTGCCGGCGCCAACGCTGGCCGAGCCGCCGAGGGTCGTAGTTCGGACCGAAGTCTTGACGGTTCCAGCAGCCACCCAACCGCTGCCGCGCGCGGTTGCCCGAGCGCCGCCGGGCCGAAGCACGCCGACCCGAAACGGCCCCGTCGTCTCTTCCCCACCGCGCCAACTTGTCTCCGGCGTGACTCCTGGGCGCCCGGTCGTGCCGCCTGCACCCCTTGCAGCCACGGCCCAGGCCGTGCCCCCGGCGGAAGTTCCAGCCGACGCGGCCGTTCCGGGCCAGCCGGTTTCTTCGCCCTTCACCCGCAGGCGCGCCAGCCGTTCCGGGCAGACGGCCGGCACCGCCTCGTCCCGCACCAGTGCGGCCGATGCCGTGGCCGCGCAATCCCCCGTCAAGCCGCTTGCCGTCAGTGCCAGCCCCGAAGTGGAGCGGCTGCTGGACGAAGCGTGGGGGTTGATCGAGCGCGGCGACGTTGGGCCGGGGCGATCCCGGCTCTTGGCGGCCCGCAAGGCGGACCAAGACGATCTCCGCGCCGACTTCAGCCTCGGCCTCTTGGACGCCTTGGACAAGCACGACTGGGACTCCGCCGGAAAACACTTCGCCGATTGCCTCCGCCGCGACCGGGAGAATATCCCCACGCTCAACAACCTCGCCATCGTGCTGGTGCAGAGCAACCGCGAAGCCGAGGCCGCCAAGCACTGGAAGGCGATCCTCGGCCAGCAGGCCGCCACCGCCGAGTTGGTGCAGAACGTCGGCATTGTGCGTCACCTCATGGAGGAGGGCATGATTCGCAAGAACAACTCCTTGAGCAAGACGCTGGAGCACTTGTACACCGAGGCCGCCGTGGCCACCGCCCAGACCTGCCAGCCCCAAGCCGGGTTTCGCTTCATGGGGCTGGCCTTAGCCGACGGACGCTTCGTGGGCTTCACGAACGCCAAGAAAATGCAACTCGCCGCATGGACCCCGGCGCCGGCAGCGCCCGAGTCCGGGCGTCCGGCTGGGCCGCAGCCTGCCGCACGCAACCCGGGGACCCCGAATGCGGCCAACCCGCCGTCGCTGCCGTCGCGGCCCGGTCCCACCGGCATCGTGCCGGCGGCCGCCAACGCGCCCTTATCCCCGGCCGCCAACGTATTCCCAAACCCGGCCGCGAACGTCCCAGTCGTGCCGCGCCCCGGATACAGATACCAGAGGAGATAACCACCCGTAATTCGTTACGGTTTGATTAACCACTGCCATGTCTACCCCATGAAAAACGATCGCATGAAAGGATAAAGCGAAGAGAACATGCAACTTCAGCCTCGATGTGGGCTTCTTGCCCGTCCGTCACAATCAACCCAGAACCAACTTGTTTTGAAAGAGAGATGAGAGAGATGTTTACCCCATTGCACACAAAATTCGGACTGCCGGCCGCGCCGACGGTCGCGGCAATCTTTGCCGCGGCCCTGGCGCTGGCGGCCGTCTCGGCCATGGGCCAGCCTGGGACGACACTCACCACACCATCCACGCCCATGGAGCTGCCGGTTGAAGTCGAGATTGAGCTCAGTCCGGCCGGTTCCTTGAAACAGGCCCCGTTGTGGAAGGAGTTGGAACAACTCTTGCGGCGTCCGTACGGGCCCGACAACCTGCCGAATACGGCCGACGACGGCACGATTGTCCGCCGTCCGGGCTTCGGCGTGACCATGCCGCCGCTGAACGTTTATCCGCTGGACTACAATTTCCTCACGGGCCAGCCTATGCGCCTGCGGACCTCCGACGGGGAAATCAGTTTGGACCAGCCGGGCCCGATGTTCGATCCGGAGGAGGCGGGTGTTGTGATCGACCCATTATTCAACACCCCAAGCACGCTCCGGACCCCCATTGGGGCGCTGGTGGGCGGGAATAGTCGCGTCCTGACCGCCGGCGAGAAGGACGCAACCAGCCCGTGTACGACGTGCGGGTACCTGGTCGTTTACAATCCGAGCGATCCTGACGAGCGCGCGGCGCGTGGCTTTGCCGGGACCACTGCGAATGACCTTATCCCTCCTGACGGGACGGTTGTCGCGGTGCCAGCCGTCATCAATGGAACGCTCCGCGGGAGGCCCAACCTCGTGCCGCCCACGTCGCGTCCAGTGATCAACCAGCTCAAAACGCCGATCAACGAGGTCGATTCCCTCCGCCCGGCAAACGATCTCCTTGGCCTTCCCACGATCCCCGCACGACGCAACGCGATCCGCCCCTATCTCGGCAGAAAGGCGGCGGAAGTGCTGGGCAAGGCCCTGTTCTGGGACATGCAGGTGGGAAGCGACAACGTGCAGTCCTGCGGCTCGTGCCACTTTCACGCCGGGGCCGACAACCGGACCAGGAACCAACTCAATCCCAATCACCTGGGCAACGATCTCACCTTGCAGGTCGCGGGTCCCAATGCGGATGTGGTTGCCGCAAATTTCCCGTTCCGCCAGTTGCAGAATCCCAACCTCCCGAGCGAGGGGGACCCCGCGCAGGTTGTGACTCAAGACTTCAACGACGTGATGTCCTCGATGGGCGTCAGCCGATTCAGACGGTTCGTTGACATTCCACCCACTGGCGCAGGCGCATTCGGCCCGGCCGTCCTGGGCGTGCGGCCCTTGTTGCCAGACCTAAACACCGAGCTTGTTCCCGACCCGATTCCGGTCTTCCAAGGCTTGCGCCGGGTCGAGCCCCGCAACACGCCCACGTTTCACAACGCCGCGTTCAACCTGGACAATTTCTGGGATGGGCGCGCCCGCTTCGTCTTTAACGGGGGCAGCGTGTTTGGCGCCTCGGATCCCCAGAAGCACATCTTCATTGACCCCTTCCTACCCGGACCCGATCCCGGCGGCAAAATGGTGGGGACGACCAACGGACTGGTCAACAGAACGCGCGGCGTGGCGCGGCGCCTGGATCTGGAGCCGGAGGTTGCCCGGCAACCGGCCCGAATCAAGTTCTCCAGCCTCGCTTCCCAGGCGGTGGGCCCGCCGCTGAGCGACTTCGAGATGTCGTTCACCGGCCGCAACTGGCCCAAGATCGGCAAGAAGTTTTGCCAGGGCAGAAACGCGAGGCCCGCCGCGCCAGGTAGGCCGGCGCTCTCGGCGCTGCCCTTCGCGACCCCCTTGGCGAACCAGTTGGTGGATCCGACCGACAGCATTCTGGGGCCGTTCTCCAACCAGGGCGGTTTGGTGGCGATTGCCCTCGGCAGGCCAACGGCAGTTGGCAAGCCGGGACTTGCCGTCACTTACCCCGAGCTGATCCGCTGGGCCTTCAACCGCCACTACTGGCACAACAACGTTGCGCATTTCAATGGCGCGCCCGTCCCCTGCACGGGTACGGACGCCAATGGTTTCCCAACCCCTGCCGGTTGCGACCCATTTGACGGCTACGTGCTCACCTGAGCCAGGGGTCCGGCGAATCGGGCGAACACGAACCAGTTCACCCAGATGGAAGCCAACTTCAGCTTCTTCTTCGGGATGGCCGTGCAAGCCTATGAATCGCTCACGATCTCCGATGATACGCCGTTTGACCGGTTCATGGATGTCAATCCATTCGCCGGGCATGCCATCGGCGAGCCAGGGGATCAAGCGGTCCTGTTCCCGACGCTGATACCCGACCTGATGGCCGACGGCCTGTTGGCCGGCGCCCCCGGCGACACCGGCGTCCCCGGATTCCTCACCTTGATCCCCGACGATCCAGCGACGCCGGAATTCGACGGGTTCGGCCCGGATGAAGTGTTCGGGTTTGATATCTTCGCCGGCGGCAACCTGACGGCGGCGCTTGCCCCGGGTCAGTCCGTGGACCCCATCTCCGGGCGAGATCGAAACCCGGTTCACACGATTACTCGTGCCGATCTCACCACAGTCGACATTCAAGTCGGCTCGAATCCCTTCACGCGGAGCGCCAAGTGCATGCTCTGCCACCTCGGTCCCGAACAGACCGACGCCAGCATCAACATTGCCCACGGGTTGCTGAAGAACGATCGGGAATCCGAGTATCCAGTTCCGCCACGCGTGACGGACCCCCTCAACATCTTTGGCGACGGCTTGCTGCCGGCGCCGGAGCCCTCGGGTTCCTCCAAAGCGGTTGGCGGCCTGATCCTGCAGGAGGAAATCATCGAAGGCCCGCCTCAGGACGCGGTGGAAGTCGAGCCCCGCAATTTCGCCGTGCTCGACGCCCCGGCCACCCCGTGGGATGACCGGATCATATCGCAGCCGGGCAACTTCGCCTTTGGCGACCAGGGCATCTACAACGTTGGGGTCCGGCCCATCCCGGAGGATGTCGGCCGGGGTGGCGATGATCCCTTCGGCTGGCCGCTCTCGCTGTCGGCTCTTACGCTGAAGAACATCGGCGGCGTGACCTTCGAGCCGTTCGACAACCCGACAGACCTGGATGCCTCGCCCACCATGGCCAACTTCGATCCGGCGAACATTGAGGGCGTAGACGGCGCCGGCCTGCCGATTCCTGGCCAGCAAGGGTTCGAGGAGACAGGCGGGGGCGCAACATTCCCGGGTGCTCCCGGTTACACCCTGCAGTCGATCAACCCGGGGTTCGAACGGGGTCCGAGGGATCCGCAACTGCCGCCGTACCTGGCGCCCTGGGTCAATGACCTGCCGGCCGGCGAGCTGCACCCGCAGATCGATGAAATGGCGGGGATGGTGCCCAACACGCTCACGCCGCCCAACGGCGGCCCGGGCATCGAGTTCCCTGAGATCATGTTCGGGGCCGACCTGCATTGCGGCTCGTACAATCCGGCTATTTTCGGATCCGGACCGCCGAGCTTCGGATGGGGGCCTCCGTCGCTGCTGCCCAGCGTCGACCCACTGGTTAGCCCGTGTCCGCAGAACCAATCCGGGGTTGCCGGGAACTTTGAGTTCCCGTCGCAGGGAACCTGGCCGGTTCCCAACCGCGTGCTCAGGGACGGCGCATTCAAGGCGCCGGGCTTGCGCAACGTGGAGCTCACCGGTCCGTACTTCCACACGGGCAGTTTCCTGACCCTGCGTCAAGTGGTTGACTTCTACTTCCGCGGCGGTGATTTCCCGGTCTCCAACGCGGAGAGCCGGGACCCGCATATGATTGACGTCAACATGTCCGCGTTCGCCTTGGGACGAACCTCCGGGGACGACCTCAGGCAGCCGCTCAACTTCCCGGCAGGCAACGTCACCTCCCCGACCACCCCGTACTTGGTGAGCAACATCGGGTTCGGTGATGGCCTTCCGGACACGGTGAACATCTATGACGAGTATCCGGATAGCGACCATCCCGTCACACCGGAACCGACGTTCCCCGGGGCAACACCCGCGGATCAGCGGGCGGCCGCCATTGAGGATGCCAAGGTCTGCTTGGTGAAGTTCCTCCTGGCGCTCACCGATCAGCGCGTGAGGTACGAACGGGCGCCGTTCGATCGGCCCGAGTTGTTCGTGCCGATCGATGGCACGGCGCCGGAAAATACCGGCGGACGAGCCGCCCTGGTGGCGGATGCCGCGTCGGCCACGCCCCTGTTCAGGCATCTCAATGCGCTAGGCGCCGCGGGCAGGCTAGATGGCCTGCCGAGCTTCCTCAACATCTCGAGGACGCCGGTTCCTGGTCCCAATAACGATCACTTTGATCCTTAGACTGTCCTGTGCGACCGGCACGCTGGTCGCTCATGCCTGCTCACCCCCTCCCGGTTTCGGGAAGGGGTGAGCAATTTACGTGAAGTACGCTCCATGAACAACCATCAACAAACTCGTGAGACGATGAAGGTTTGCCTGGTCCTGGCGATCGCCGGTTCCCTTTGGGCCTCTCAGGGACGGGCTTGGGCCGAACCGAAGCAAGCTACCGCGAAGGGCGCCGAGCCGGAGGCCGTCGCCCGCGTGAATGGGGAGCCCGTGACCCGGGCGCAGTTCGACCGCATGGTGGCCAATCCTCTCACCCTGCGTCAGGCTCAGCGGGAATCGGGGGTTGAGGAGCCGGACCGCAAAGAGTTGGAACGTCTGGCGATGCGGAAGCTGGTCGACCTTCGCCTCCTGGTTCAGGAGGCGGGCCGGCGGAAGATCAAGGTCACCCAGGACGAGCTCGACGAGGCCGTTGGCGCGTTGCGACGCCGCTTCGGCGATCTCAAGGACTTTGGGACGTGGATCAAGGAACAAGGCCTTAACGATCCAGATCTGTTCGAGACGGTCCGCACCGACATGTTGGCAGAGCGCGCGACGGCGGCGCTTGTGGAGGGGGTGCGCATCACGGAAGAACAGGCGCAACAGTACTACGAGGCCCACCGGGAAGAACTGGTCATCGGCGCGGAGGTTCGGCTTCGCGTCATCGCCGTCACGGAGATGGCGGAGGCCGAAGAGATTGTGGCAGCGCTGCGGCAGGGCGAGCCCTTCGACCGCCTCGCTCGAAAGCGGTCCCGAGGACTGCGCGCCGCACAGGGCGGTGACACGGGCTGGGTCGATGCGCGAACGCTTCCGCCGCCGCTGCGGCAGGCCGTGACCGAACTGAAGGATGGCGAGGTCGGCGGACCCTTCCACAACGCCGCCGGGGAGTTCCTCATCGTCGGCGTGCAGGGGCGGCGGCCCATGTGGGCCAGTAGCCTGGCCGAGGCGCGGACCGAAATCGAGCCGCGCCTCCTGCGTGCAAAGCAACAGGAGACCGTTCGCGCGTGGCTGGCAGAACAGAAAAAGAAGGCGAAGATCGAGATGTTCTCGACCAAGAACGAGGGCCCGAAACCCTGAAACGGAGGATCGAGAACCTTCGGTTTTGTTCCGGATTGCGAGCTTCCGATTTCGGATTTCTTAACATTTAGACTAAAGGGAGAAGACATGAACAACAAGAAACACACGATGGAAACGCGGAAGGACGTTGGCCGGATTCTGTCGCTTACCGCGGGCATGGCCTTGATCCTGGCGCTGACCGGCTCCCCGGCGTTTTCCGCCGATGACGCTCGGACCGCGAAAAGGGAGCAGGCAAAGGTCGAGGTGAGTCCTAAGCAGGCGGAGGCAAAGAGCCCCGCAGAACCCGCACCCGCCGTCAAGGACATCCGGCTGTCGTTCAAGCTCGATCCTCGGCTCACGCGAAGCCTGCACATGGGCGATCGCTGGGTCTCGCCGTCCGTCTACATCCGCGTCGGCGAGGGGAAAGAAGTCACCGTCGAAGCCCGAGTTCAGGCCGTGGACGCCAAGGGAAAGGCGGTGGACGTCGGCGCCGAGTGGACCCCGGCCGACCCCGAGATGGTGACGGTCACCGCCGCGCAGGGCCCGAAGGGTCGAGGCCGGCAATTCAACATCACCGTGCGCCGCGCCGGGGAGACGATCCTGAAAGTCGCTTCACAGGATGTCACGAAGGAGTTGATCGTTAAGGCCACGCCAAAGGGAAGCACCATCCAGGTCGAGATCTCGCCCAAGAGGAATGCCGCCGAGCAGGCGAGCGAAAAGGCGCCGGGAACCCGACGGTAGGCATACTGGAAACAAGACGATCAACAAGACCCCTGCCAGCTTGCCTGGCAGGTGAACAAGTTTTGTGAGCGAGAAGCGATGACGGCCCAACCCCTTCAAGACCCCTGCCAGTTTGCCTGGCAGGTGAATAAGTTTTGCGAGCGAGAAGCGGCTTGTGGAGAGAATTCTCCACCTGCGGCGGAAGGTGGCGGGGTCCTCGCTTACAAAACTTCTTCACCTGCCGGGCGAGCCGGCAGGGGTCCGTCGCTCGCAATCCTTACTCCAGTCTTAATCTCCACCACACAAAGATGCGCGTTTGCCCTTGCGGCCTTGATGTGGGTTGTCTTGCCGGACCGAATCCAAGCCGCAGCCGCCTCCGCGCCGGTACTGGTGGTCCAGCGCACGGAGATCGACGCGGGTGAGGTCGTGCGGGGAGAATCCCTGCGATTGGCGTTTGAAGTGAAAAACGCCGGCCAGGCGCTCCTGGTTGTCAACCCCCGTCCGACGTGTGGCTGCACCGTGGTCAACTGCGACAAGCAGATCGCGCCGGGCAAGTCCGGCAAGGTGAACGTCGAATTGCGGACCCAAGGCCTGCAAGGCCATCTCCAGAAGACGCTCGTGCTGCAGTCGAATGACCCGAAGCGACGCGAAGTGTCCCTGGCGATGAGGTTCAAGGCCGTCCCCCTGCTGGACATCCAGCCTGAGCCGGGCACGCTCGTCGCGCTTCGCGACAAGGGGCCCACGACCGCCGATTTTCGCCTCACGGTCCGAGGGCGGCAGCCCGCGGAGATAACCACTGCGGTGTGTAACGTCCCCTATGCGACGACTGCGTTGGAGGCTTCGCGCGATCCGGGCGCCGTGGGCCGGGCGTACCGGCTCCGCTTGACCATCGACGAGACGGCCCCTCGCGGCCGGCAGACCCTGACGGTGTTGCTCCGCACGACCTCCCCGCACGAGCCCGAGATCGTTCTGCCCGTGGCCTGCGAAAAGGGGATCACCGTGGCGCCGTCGATGGTGCTCTTCGGCCGCGTGGGGGCGGAGACGCCGCTACCCGTCTGCCGCACCGTGCTCGTGCGCCGCTCCGAAGGCGCGTTCCGCATTCTGAAGGCCGAAAGCAGCGACGCCGCCGTAGAAGTGCGAGAAGAGGGGGACGCGGCCGGACCAATCCACCGCCTTACGCTGAGCTATCGCGGCGGGGCCAAGGCCGGGCTGGGGCAAGGCAAAATCATCCTCCAGACCGACGATCCGGCGCAGCCTTCGCTGGAGATCAAGACGATCTACGTGGCGGCAGGCCCATCGCCGGAAGCGACGGCGTCGGCCGCCCGCGAATCGCCCCGGTTAGGCGGCATCGCACGACAGTAACGCTTCTCCAGGAGCAAACGAATCACGAAAACCCGAAAGGACGAAAGCTCGAAAGAGAAACAAGAGGATGACGCGCTGCGCATGCACAATTCGCTGGGTTTTTCGGCTTTCGTCCTTTCGGTCTTTCGTGATTGCCCTCGTGCTGCGTCACCAAAACACCCTACTTACCACTTTTTCAACCTCGAAAGGAGGACCGATGACACCGAAATGGATGGGATGGATGGCAGTCTTGGCAGTTGCACTTCTGTCGTCGCCGCTGAGCGCCGAGGAGAAGCCGGCGCCCAAGCCGCCGCAGCAGGCGAGCGCCCAAAATGCGTCCGCCGCCAAAACGCCGCAGGCCAAGGCAGCCGCCCAGCAGGCGCCGGCCCCGAAAGCCCCGCCGGACAAGCCGAAAGCCGAAGAGAACTCGGTTCTCAAGACATCGAAAGCGAAAACCAGTTACGGGCTTGGGGTCAGCATGGCGAGAATCCTCCAGCGCCAGGGAATCGAGGTCGAGGCGGACCTCGTGATGAAAGGCCTATGGGACGCGCTGGCCGGCGAGAAACTTCTCATGACCGAACAGGAGCTCAGTGCAACCTCGGCCGCGATGCAGGCTGAGGCGAGGCAAAAACTGGCCCAGGCCAAGGTGAAGGCCGCGGAGGAGAACAAGAAAGCGGGAGAAGCTTTCCTGGCCCAGAACAAGACGAAAGAAGGCGTGGTGGCCTTGCCCAACGGGATCCAGTACAAGATCCTCAAGGCCGGCAGCGGCAAGAAGCCCACGGACTCTGACACCGTGGAGTGCCATTACCGGGGCGCCCTGATCGATGGGACCGAGTTCGGCAACTCCCATCGCAGCGGCAAACCCGCGACCATCAAGCTCGCCAAGGTCATCCCCGGTTGGAAGGAAGCCCTGAAGCTCATGCCCGTCGGTTCCAAGTGGCAGATCTTCATCCCCTCCCAGCTCGGCTACGGAGCGCGGGGAACGGGCCGTGGCATCGGGCCGAACACGGCGCTGGTCTTTGACGTCGAGTTGCTGGCCATCAAGCCGCCGGAGGCTGCACAAAACGACGGAGCAGCGGCTGCGCCGGGTTCCGGAAAGGGCGAGACGCCCCAACCCAACGAGCCGCAGAAGATCGCTTCCCCAAATCCCGGCTGAGACCGGTGCTTGCGATTTACTACTACTTTTCCGGACGTCCGGAACGCCACAGACGGCGTTCCCTACCAGGACATGAACGTCGCCATTTGAGAATCGAGACTTGGAGTGAAACGATGATGCGAAAAATGAATCTGAACTGGTTTGCTGTGATCGCGGGAACGATTGGGTTTGCGGCATGGATCACAACCGCGGCCTCCGCTCAGGCGCTGCCTGGCGGGACGTTGGATCCGACGACCATCCCCAAGTTCGTTGAGCCGTTGAGAATCCTGCCGAAGATGCCGAGGATCGGCACCATCAAGGATGCCGAGAAGAAGGAAACCGATCTTTACGAAATCGCCGCTCGCCAGTTCCAACAGCGCATCCTGCCGCACGGGATGCCGGACACAACGGTCTGGGGGTACGGCTCGGTCAACCATCCCGGCAGCTTCAGCTCCCCGGCGTTTACGATCGAGGCGAAGGTCGGCCGGCAGGTTCGGGTCAAATGGATCAATGAGCTCAGAGACCCCTCGACCGGCAACTTCCCCCCCCACATTATCCCCGTGGATCAAACCCTGCACTGGGCAAATCCACCACAGGGAAGCGATCCCAAATATGGGCGGGGTTCACGCGATACGCGGCCCATTTTTTCCACCTCGCCTGGGCCATACACAGGCCCTATCCCGATCGTTACGCATGTGCATGGCGCGGTGGGCGTCGGCGATGAGAGCGACGGCTACGCCGAAGCGTGGTATCTGCCAGTTGCGGGCAACCTGCCGGAAGG
>CAYTJV010000009.1:0-31037 GCA_964438165.1 uncultured Planctomycetaceae bacterium
GACGACGAATATTCGCAGGAATTCAGTGAGAATTCCGCCGCAGGCTATCGGCCAATCACGCCAATCGCACCCTACCCCCAAACAAGGCCATACCGCAATTCACACAATTCCGGTTAGGATAGAAGTCTAAAGGGCACATCCACTTCTCTTTTTCCAATCGCCAGGGTCTATGATTCGCAAACGCTTCTGGAAACGTCTCCGCAGCATTGGTCGTGATCGCCGTGCGGCTGGTTCGCCAGCGAAGCATCGGTTCTGTCGGATGGAATCGCTCGAATCGCGGCAGCTCTTGTCGGTTACGCTTCCGGCCCTCACGGATCAAACGGTGCTGGCCGGCGCTCCGTTGAACTTGGCGCTCAACGGCAGCAGCAGCGCGGGCAATCCGGTGGCCAACACGGTCTCGGTGACCAACTCCCCGCTCACCAATTCCCAGGTCGCCAACCCGCAGGTGACGGCCGCCGTCCCGCAGGGAAACCCGAGCTTGCGGATCACGGTCAATAGCGCCGCCAACGGGATCCAAGGCGACATGGTGCTCCAGTTGTTCGAGGACCTCGCGCCGGACACGGTGACGCAAATCACGATTCTTGCCGACAGCGGCTTTTACGACGGGCTGGTCTTCCACCGCGTGATCAAGGACTTCATGATCCAGGGCGGGGATCCCCAAGGAACCGGGAGCGGCGGACCAGGTTTCACGTTCGACGATGAATTCGACCCCGACCTTCAGTTTACCAGCGCGGGCGTGTTGGCGATGGCCAACAGCGGCAACGATACCAACGGCTCGCAGTTCTTCATCACCACCGAGCCGACCCGCTGGCTCGATTTCAACCACAGCATCTTCGGCTTTCTCACTCAGGGAGGCAGTGTTCTCACCCAGATCGAGTCGGTCTCCACGAATTCCAGCAACAAACCGCTCAACAACGTGGTGATGACCGACGTCTCGACTTTCACGGACACCCAGAACGGGGTGCTGCGGCTCTCCGTGCCGGACGGGACGACCGGCTCTGCGAACGTGACCGTCACGGCCCGGGACACCGTGACCAACGAAACGGTCAGCCGGACATTCCAGGTGACCGTCCAGGCCGACGCAACGAATGATCCGCCGTTCATCTGGGGGCCGATCGCCCCGGTCTACACCACGGCGAACACGCCGGTGGACTTCGACATCTTCGGTGTGGACGTGGAGGACAATTCGATTTACTATTCCGGCAGCGCCGCGACGGGCAATGGCACTCTCACCGTGGACCACGCAACCGGCACCGCGACGTTTACGCCGCCCAGCGGGGCGACGGGGGTTTTCAAGGTGCAAGTGAACGTCGGGGCGTCGAGCACCACGCCCGGTTCCGCCTTGGACACCCAGACCGTTTCCATCCACGTCACCGCCGCCAACGGCGGCAATACGCCCCCGGCCCTCACGCCGGCCAGCCCCTCGCTGGGAAGCACCACTCCCACCACCGCCAAAACGATCGATCTGACCGATTCCTTCCTCAACAACGGCACGGGCACCACGACCGTCGTGGACCCGGATGAAGACGTCACGATCAGCGGGATCGCCTTGGTCGCCGTGACGGGCAGCGGCGCCTGGGAGTACTCGCTCGACGACGGCGTGACGTTCGCCCCCGTGGGCACGGTCGCCGCCACCTCGGGGCTGCTCCTGCCCGACACCGCCCGGTTGCGCTACACTCCCAACGGCACCACCGGCGCGAACGCCACGATTACGTATCGAGCGTGGGACATGACCAGCGGGGCGGACGGCAGCAAGGTCAATACTACGATCAGCGATTCAAATTTGGCCTTCAGCACCGCCACCGACACCGCCACCCTGGCCGTCGCGGGCGTGGCGCCAGTGCTGACCGCGGCAAATCCCTCGCTGGGCAGCAGCGACGAGAATACCGCGAAGACCGTTGACCTGACCGACTCGTTCATCAACAACGGCGTGGGGACGACCGGCATTACCGATGCCGATCCGAACGCCGTAGTGGGCGGGATCGCCGTGGTCGGCGTCACCGGCCGCGGGAGCTGGGCCTATTCGACCGACGGCACCAATTTCACCCCCGTGGGCACGGTCTCAGCCAGCTCGGCGCTCCTCTTGCCCAAGACCGCCAAACTCCGCTACACCCCGGACAACGCCAATGGCGAGACGGCCGCGATCACCTACCGCGCCTGGGACACCAGCAGCGGCACTAGCGGCGGCCGGGTTGATCTGAGCGCTTCCATCGCGGTCGGCGGCTCAACCGCCTTCAGCACGGCCACCGACACAGCCAGTCTCACCGTAACCAGCCTCAACGACGCGCCGGTCCTTACGTCGGCCAGTCCCTCGATCGGGGGCACCGCGCTGGGCACGGCCAAGACGATCAGCCTGACGGGAACCTTCCTCAACAACGGCACGGGGACCACGACCGTCGCCGACGCCGACACGGGGGCCGCGGTCGGCGGGATCGCATTGGTCAGTGCCGGCGGAGCCGGAACCTGGGCGTATTCGACCGACGGCACGACCTTCAGCTCCGTGGGCACGATCGCCACCACCTCAGCGCTCCTTCTGCCCAAGACCGCCCAGTTGCGCTACACGCCCAACGCCACCACCAGCGAAACCGCCACGATCACCTATCGGGCGTGGGACGCGACTACGGGGACCGCCGGCAGCAAAGTCGACACCACGACCAACGGCGCAGCCACGGCCTTCAGTACCGTCACCGACACCGCCTCGCTTGCGGTCGGCACCGCGAAGCTCTCCGGTTTCGTCTACATCGACAACAACAACGACGGCCTGCGCACTGTCTCCGGTGGTTCGCACCTGGGTTTGCCGGGCGTCGTTGTCAAGCTTCTCCGGAAGAACACCAGCGGCAACTGGACGGAGGTCGCGGGGAAATCGCCCGTGATGACCGGGTCCGACGGATCCTATCGCCTCGAGGGCCTGGCGCCCGGAACCTACCGGGTCCAGGAAGACCAGCCGGCCGACTACCTGGATGGCAAGGAAACGCTCGGGCAAATCGGCGGCCAGCCCTACGGGACCGCCGGGAGCGACTACTTCGAGATGGATTGCCAGGCCGACGAAAACGGCACCGAGTACAACTTCGGCGAGCGCGGCCTGCGGCCCGAAAAGATCTCCTTGCGATTGTTCTTGGCGTCCACGCCGTCAGCGGCCGAGTCGATTCTCAGGACGAATGCTGCGCCCACGGTCGATCTCTCGAAGTCCCTTGCGGGAACCGGCCGCAGCACGACGTATCAGAACGGCGGCTCCCCCATCGCTATCGCCGCATCGGACGCCGAGATTGCCGATGCCGACAGCTCGATGCTGGCTTCGATGAACGTAACGATCAGCAATCGCCTCGACGGCGACTCGGAGAAGCTCGATGTTGACACGTCCAATACGTCGCTCACTTCCGCCTATGCCGGCGGCATCCTCACGGTTACGGGGGTGGCGACCCCGGCCGTCTATCGGCAGGTGCTCTCGACGGTCAAGTACAGCAACACCGCTGCTTCGCCCCAAGGCGGAAACCGCTCGATCGCCGTCGTGGTCAACGACGGCATCGCCGATAGCACGGCGGCCGTTGCCACGGTGAACGTTCTAGCGTCGGCGGATCAGACCGCCCCGTCCGGCTACACGATCGCGGCAACCGATACCCTGCTGAACGCTACGGAGGCGACGGCGGCCAGCTTCACGTTTACCGGCGCGGAAGTCGGCGCGACGTACAGCTACACGGTCATTAGCAGCGGCGGCGGCACCCCGGTGACGGGGAGCGGGACGATTTCTTCGGCTACCCAGCAGGTGACCGGAATCAACGTTTCCTCCTTGCCCGACGGGACCCTCACCTATAGCGTCACGCTCCGCGACACCGCCGGCAATACCGGCGGCGCAGCGACGGCCACGGCCACGCTCGATAAGACCGCGCCGGCGGGCTACGCGGTCACGGCGAACGACACCCTGCTGAACGCCACCGAGGCGACCGCGGCGGGTTTCGCGTTTACCGGCGCGGAAGTCGGCACGACGTACAACTACACGGTCACTAGCAGCGGCGGCGGCACGCCGGTGACGGGGAGCGGCACGATTGCCTCGGCTACCCAGCAGGTGACCGGAATCAACGTTTCCTCCTTGCCTGGCGAGATGCTCACCTATAGCGTCACGCTGACCGACACCGCGGGGAACGCCGGCGCCGCGGCCACCGCCACCGCCACGCTGGACAAGACGGCTCCGACGGCGGCAATCACGCCCAACGGGACGACGGTCAACACCAGCCCGATTGCCTTCACGGTCACGTTCAGCGAGCCCGTGACCGGAGTGGGCGTTGGGGACCTGGCGGCCACGGGATCGGTGAGCGGGGCCTTGACGCTGGCGAACTTCCAGGCCGTGTCGGCCACGGTCTACACGGTGGACGTGAGCGGGATGGCCTCGGGCGAGAATGTGACGCTGACGCTCGCGGCGGCCGGTTCGGGCATCAGCGACACGGCGGGCAATGCATTGGGTGCCAACGCGGCGGCCACGGTGGCGTTCGACAACATCGCCCCGACGGGGACCATCACGCCCAGCGGGACAACAGTGAACATCAGCCCGATCACCTTCACCGTGACGTTCGACGAGGCGGTGACGGGGGTGGGTGTTGCGGACCTCGCGGCCACGGGTTCGGTGAGCGGGGCGATTGGGCTGTCGAACTTCCAAGCCGTGTCGGCCACGGTCTACACGGTGGAGGCGATCGGGGCGGCCACGAGCGAGAACGTGACTCTGACGCTCACGGCGGCCGGCTCGGGCATTACCGACACGGCGGGCAATGCGTTGGCGGCCAACGCCACGGCCACGGTGACCCTCGACACCACGGCCCCGACGGCGGCGATCACGCCCAACGGGACGACGGTCAACACCAACCCGATTTCCTTCACGATCAGCTTCAGCGAGGCGGTGAGCGGAGTGGACCTTGGCGACCTGGCGGCGACCGGCTCGCAAAGCGGGACGCTTTCGCTGGCGAACTTCCAGGCGGTCTCGGCCACAGTCTACACGGTCGATGTGAGCGGAATGGCCGCCGGAGAGAACGTGACCCTGACGCTTGCGGTGGCCGGCTCCGGGATCAAGGACACGGCGGACAATGCCCTGGTGGCCGGCGCGGCGGCCACGGTGAGCTTCGACACCACCGCGCCGACGGCAGCGATCACGCCCAACGGAACGACCTTCAACGCCAGCCCGATCACTTTCACCCTGACGTTCGACGAGGCGGTGACGGGGGTGGACGTAGGGGACCTGGCGGCCACGAGTTCGGCGAGCGGGGCCTTGACGCTGGCCAACTTTCAGGCCGTGTCGGCCACGGTTTACACGGTGGAGGTGAGCGGGATGGCGTCGAGCGAGAGCGTGACCTTGACGCTCACGGCGGCCGGTTCGGGGATTCAGGACACGGCGGGCAACGCCCTGGCGGCCAACGCCACGGCCACGGTGAGCTTCGACACCACCGCGCCGACGGCGGCGATCACGCCCAACGGAGGCACCGTCAACACGAGCCCGATTTCCTTCCCGATCACCTTCAGCGAGGCGGTGAGCGGAGTGGAGATTGGCGACCTGGCGGCGACCGGCTCGCAGAGCGGGGCCCTTTCGCTGGCGAACTTCCAGGCGGTCTCGGCCACAGTCTATACGGTCGATGTGAGCGGAATGGCCGCCGGAGAGAACGTGACCCTGACGCTTGCGGCGTCCGGGTCGGGAATTAATGATGCGGCGGGCAACGCCATGGCGGTGAACGCCCAGGGCACGGTGACCTTCGACACAACGGCCCCCACGGGCTACACGATCGCTACCGACGACTCCCTGGTCAACGCCGTCGAAGCCGCCTCGACCAGTTTCACCTTCACGAACGCCGAAGTGGGAACGACCTACAATTACACGATTACCAGCAGCGGCGGCGGCACGCCGGTGACGGGGAGTGGGACGATTTCCTCGGCGAGCCAGCAGGTGACCGGAATCAACGTTTCCTCCTTGCCTGACGGAACGCTGAACTACAGCGTCACGCTTACCGACACCGCGGGGAACGTTGGCCCCGCGGCCACGGCCACCGCCACGCTGGACAAAACCGTTCCGACGGCGGCGATCACGCCCAACGGCGGCCCCGTCAACACGAGCCCGATTGCCTTCACGATCACCTTCGACGAGGCGGTGAGCGGAGTGGAGATTGGCGACCTGGCGGCGACCGGCTCGCAAAGCGGCACGCTTGCGCTGGCGAACTTCCAGGCGGTCTCGGCCACAGTCTACACGGTCGATGTGAGCGGAATGGCCGCCGGAGAGAACGCGACCCTGACGCTTGCGGCGGCTGGGTCGGGAATTAACGATGCGGCGGGCAACGCCCTGGCGGTGAACGCTCTGGGCACGGTGACCTTCGATACGGCGGCGCCCGCCGGCTACACGATCGCTACCGACGACTCCCTGATCAACGCCGTCGAGGCCGCCTCGACCAGTTTCACCTTCGCGGGGGCCGAGGTTGGGGCAACCTACAGCTATACGATCAGCAGCGGTGGAGGCGGCTCAGTGGCCGGGACGGGCACGATCACCTCTCCCACACAGAACGTGTCCGGAATCGACCTATCGAGCTTGTCGGACGGCCTTCTCACCTACAGCGTGATCCTCACCGACCCGGCCGGCAACGCCGGCACGGCGACCACGGCCACGGCCACCCTCGACCAGACCGCGCCGACGGCCACGACAACCGCCGTGGTCGGCGGCGGCTGGATCGGGTTTACGATCAACTTCAACGAGGACGTGACCAACTTTGACATCAGCGACCTGACGGCCACCGGATCGGTGACAGGAGCGTTGGAGGTGAAGAATTTCACCGTCGACACACCGTCGTCGTACACGGTCCGGGTCGATAAGATGACCGACGTCCCGCCCGGCGAACTGGTAACGCTCCGGTCGCCAAGCGCCGGGTCGTTTTCCGACCTGGCCGGCAATCCCGCGGCGGTGGACGCCGTGTTCGCACAGTTCAATTGGGTTGTGTGAAGCCCGATCAGAACCGGCAGTCCAGGCCGAACGAGAGCCCCTGGGTCCAGAAGTCGCTGGTGATGAACCGGAACTGCGGCGCTGGCACGCCCACGAGGTCCCCGCCCGAAAACTGGGTCGGATTGACGTTCACGAGGACGTCCGGCGATCCCGCAACCGTGCCCGCGTCGATCTGGTCGCCCGGCCGAGCGACCCGACTCCAGTAGATGAGCGAGTAGCCGACCGTGGCTTTCAAGCGTGGGGTAAGCTGGAACCCGGCGGTAAGGCCCACCTCGGGAATGGCCGTGAAATTGCTCTGGCTATAGCTGCCGATGTTCGTCGGCTGGGCGAGCAACCCGCCTTGGGTGGTCACGGCATCCTCGCCAGGAACCGTAATCGTCGTGGTGCCGTTGATCGTCGCTCGCGAACGCGTGCCGCCCAGCGCGACCTTCGCCACGCCCTCCAACGACCAACGATAGTACTGGGTTTGGCCGGCAATGCCCAGTTCGGCCCCATGGAACTCGTTGCCCGCCGCAAACACGTCGGAGCCTTGCACGAGAGTCCCCTCCGGGACTTGCAGGTTGTCGGGTCCGGAGGTAAACACGTGGTCGATCGCCAGGCGCTCGGCGAACCGGCTGTAGCGGTAGCCGTACAGCACGTCGACCCGCCTGCCGCCCTCCCGGAACAACGCCTCCCGCCCCAACAGCTCGAACGATTGGAGCTCGTTGGCGAGCGTGGCGGTGAGTTGAGAGTCAATCGCCACATCCGGGAACGCAATCTGCACGGCGTCCTGCAGGCTGGTGTCCACGTTGAAGAAGGGCCTCGCGAGGATCGGATCGCCGTTGGCGCTGGTCTGACTGAAGTTCACGCCTTTGTCACCGATGAAGAAGTACGACGCCTCCAGGGCCGATTCCTGGCAAGGATCGGAAGAGAAACTAAGGGTAAAGCGCGCCCCCGACCGGCTGCCCGGATCCGTGCCTCCACCGAACAGAATGGCCGTGTCTTGTCCCAGGATGCCCGCCTGATCTTGCGGGGTGTCGATGGGGCTGGTGGTCACCAGGGGCGGCAGATTGGCCGACTTCGTCCACCACAGCAGGTAGTCGCCGCGGAACGACCAGCGGCCGTGCGCCAACGGCCAACAAGGATCGCACCCGTACTGCTCGTCGAAACCACACGCGTCGTCGCACACGGCGCACGGTTCGCCTCCCGCGAAGTGGCCGTCGAACGGACCCTCATGGTCATAGATCGGGGGCATCCCCCGGGGAGTTGGAAGGTTTTCCGGAGAGCCCGGTCTCGCGGCGGCAACCCCGTCTGCAATGGGAGTGGGCGCGAGCACCGCTTCCGGCTGGAACGCGGTCCGTTTGGCAACCGAGCCGCGTGAACGGCCATTTGCGCCGTAGGTGGGGCTCGTTGTGGGCCTTGTTGGGGGAGGCTGCCCGGTAGCCCACGGAACATCGGTCGTCTGGGTATGGGCCGGCGAGCCGCTCAGCGTAGCACCGACGAGCAGCATCGCGCAGAGAGTTGCCGCGGCATAGCGACGGCAACCCGGGGAGGTTGCGGGAGATAGCGTGGCTGGCATGGAATGGATCCCAAGGCATTCTCCCCCCTATAGAGAATGGCCGCCCTGTCGGCGATTATCCGTGGCACCGTTATCGGCATGGGAACCTTTCGTGCTTAATTTTTCTTTGGAGCGATTCGCCGCTATCATCGGAAGACCTTGAGCTCGAAAAGGGAGAAACCGCCGGTGGGACTGCCGCGCTTGGCGCCGAGTATGCGGACCCAGCGGGCCTCAACCGGTGCAAAGCGAATGACCTCGCGGCCTCCCTTGCCGGAGTCGGTGCTGAAGACCTGCCTCCAATCCTTGCCGTCGAGCGAGACCTGGATCGACGCCGGTCAACTCGGCGATCCATTGATAACTGCCGGTCTCGGCTGGGAGGGCGGTGCGAAATTGCACGGTTCGGGTCTGGAGACCGGGAACCTCGCACGACTGGGCCTGCTCCAGCACCGCTTGCTGGCCGCGGACCGCACGCAGGCGCACGGTTCCCTTCCAATCAGCCTCCAGGTCGTTGATGACCACCACCGGGATTTGGCAGGTCTGGCCCGCAGCCAACTCGTCGGCTCAGAAGTCGATCATCAGGCCGACCGGGGCAAACGCGTCGCCCACGTAGGTCTGAAATAAGGGCTCAAAGGTCAGCTTCTCGATGTCGAGAAAATGGTCGCTGGTGACGGCATGGGGCTTCGAGTAGGCAAGACCGCAGAAGTGCATCACGGCGGCCACCTGCCGGCGTGCCCGCCAGAACTCGGTCTCGGCCGCCATGGTCCGCGCGCGGAACTCCCTGCGCTGGGCGATCGTTGTCTTCAACCCCAGGAAATCCTCGTAGAACTTGGCCATCAGCGGAATCGTCGAATTGCCGTCCCGATCCAGTTGTCCCCAGTCTTGAATCAACAGCCCCTCTTCGTCGGCGATCCGATACCACATCTCCGGAGCCCTGGATCGGGATCCGCACGTCGATCGGTTTCCCTTCCTCTCCCCCGGCGCAAAGGGTCTGGAGCATTCTCACTTCCTTGCCGGTGGCCGCCTCGCGGACCCAGCACGTCACCTGCCCGCCTGTGCGTCCACGATCTTCCACAACAGCCACAACCCTGACCGCCCGCCCTTCCACGTCAGGCACCGCTTGCACGCTCGCCACGCGCGGCATCCTCGACAGGATCAGTTCCACCGAATCGTAGATGCCCGGGATGTAGTCGAACTTTTCGAAGTCCGCCCCGTCCGGCATCCCCTTGGGCAACACGTTGCGGTGCGCGCCCACGCACACCACGATCTCGCCCCCTACACGCTAGCTAGCCCCCAACATCGAGCGGCAGCTCATCTGGATGAAGCCGCCGCAGCAATCATGATGGGGCTGGCAATTCACTCCTCCGGCGCTACGGGCCTGTTCGCGTCGATCCGCAGCCAGCAGAAGGTGCCGATGACGAACACGGCCGCGAAGATCAAGAAGTTGAGGTGGTACCCGGCAAGTTCTCCGGCCGCCCTGTCTCCTGCCGAGAGGCCATCCGGCCGCAGGCCGAGTCCGGCGGCGTGCGCGGCCAGGGACCGCTGGACGACCCAACCGGTCGCCCAGTTGGCCAGCGCGCTGCCCACCGCGCCGATCGTATTCATGGCGCCGGCCACGATCGCGGCGTACCGGCGGCCGATATCCTGGCAGGCGGCCCAGGCGGGCCCCATCGCAAGATCGGTGAAGAACCCGGAAAGGGAAATCACCAGGAAGAACCCCAGTGCGCTGGGCATGAAGGGGCAGACGAGGAAGCAGATTGCGGTCAAGGCGTGGCCGAACGCTCCGAACCATCGCCGGCCCATGCGGCGATCGCCGGTGCGGCGCACGAGCCAGTCGGTCGCCAGCCCGCCTGCCAGGCACCCCAAGGCGCCCATCCACAACGGCCCGCCCTTGTAGATCGCGCCCAACGTGCTGCCGGCCTTCACACCGTACTGATCTTCGAGAAAGCTGGGCAGATAGGTCATGTAGAACGCCCAGCCGTACGACTGGCAAGCGTACATCAGGCAGAGAATCCAGAGGTTCCCGCTCCGTAGCAGTCGCGACCAGGGAACCCCGGCATGCGCGGCCCTCGCATCGGTTCGGGAAAAGGGGACAGGACCCTTTTGTGCGAAGCCGGGCACCGACGGAACGTTGGTCGCGGGCCGTTCCGGCAAAAGGGTCCTGTCCCCTTTTCCCCGGCCGGCACGGATCAGGTCCAACTCCGCCTGATTGACCCTGCGATTCTCCTCCGGCCGGTTGCGGAACCAGATCACAAAGACCACGCACCAGACGACCCCGATCGCCCCGAACAGCCAGAAGGTCGATCGCCAGTGCAGAAGCGGCGGCAAGAGCGGCCCGGCCGGGATTCCTTCGACCAATTCCGCCGGCGGCTGGCCGATCCCTTCGACCAGTACCATCCACACCAGCGGCGTCAGCCCGCCCATCAGCCGTCCGCACATCCACACGGTCCCTTGGGCGAAGCCCCGCTCGCCCAAAGGAAACCAGTTGTGCAAGGCTCGGGTGATGTTGGGATACGCGCCGGCCTCGCCCATGCCGAACAGGAACCGCACCACGATCAGCACGGCCAGCGGCCCGATCGCCAGCGAGCCGAGTTGGAAAGCTCCCAGGACCCGACCGCCGACGCTCATCCCCACCAGCCCGGTGATCGCGGTAAAGGCCGACCACCAGAGTACAATCCGGATCAGCACCTTGCGCGGTCCGAGAACGTCGCCCAGCCACCCGCTGGGAATCTCGAATGCCGCGTAGGAGAGCGTAAAAGCGGTGAAGACCCAATTCAAATCGCCGACGCTCGTCAGCCCCAGGTCCTGTACGAACGACTTGGCGGCCGACCCCATGCAGGCCCGGTCCAGATAGGTGATCATCGACAGCGCGCAGGCCAACCCCAACACGCGGTAGCGGACGCGCGTCGGCATCTCCGACGTCGAAGGGCTAGCGACCGAAATAGCCATGCACGGAAGCGATAGGCTGCCCCGATTCAATACTGCTCAAGAATGTGCTCGCCGCCGTGCGCGGGATTGCCGATCAAACGCTGCCCGATCGGATCCACCACAAAATCCAGTGATTCGAGCGGGATCTGACCGATAAGCACCGGGCAATCGTCGGGAAGCTCGCTCACGTCGCTCAGGCAATCGCGCCCCTGAATCGTCAAGCGAACGGATCCATACATTTGGACGGTTGTCAGGCCCGCGCTGGTACGCACTCGCCGCATCCGCAACGGTTGCAGCCCGAGTTGCTGAATGAGACGCTTGGGCATCGACAGGCCCGTCGCGCCGGTGTCCACCAATGCGTCGTGCACCTCGATACGGCGGATCTGATCTGACGGGATGATGCCCTTACCAGCGAGCACCAAGTCCTCTATCGTCTCGATCAATGCCGTCACGAGCACTTTGCCCATCGTCGGAATCTCCATGCGTCCCTCCTCTCTTGGATGGAACAGCTAAACGACCTTGCGTCATCTGGGGATCGCCTGCAGGGAACGCCCTCCGTGGCGTTCCGCGGAATCGTCGCTTCAACGGAACGCCAGGGAGGGCGTTCCCTACAGTCCATCCCTTACCCTCCCCGAAGCGTGCGAACTTATTGGGTACGCCCACACCGTATTCTATCAAGACACGTCGCGATGGCCCATAGCTCCCCGCCGGACGGTTGCCGGTGGGCAAAGCCGACTGCTAGAATGGCACGCTGTCGCCAGTCATCGGCTTTTGGACCAGCGCCAAGGAGATCTCCTCGCATGAACGCCGCAACCGAATACCGCTACAATCGCCTCACTTGGCAGGAAATGAACGACGCCATCGCCGCGCAGAAGCTCGTCGTTTTGCCGACCGGATCGACCGAGCAGCACGGGCCGCACCTGCCGTTGGACGTGGATGCCTTCCTGGTGGAATCGGTCTGCCTGGAATTGGGCCGCCGGGCGGCGGATCGCGTGCTGGTCCTGCCCACGATTGCCTTCGGCTTGAATCGACACCACATCGACTTTCCCGGCACGATCCACATCGAGCCCGAGACGTTCATCGCGTTTTGCTTCAACATTACCAAGAGCGTCGCCTACCACGGTTTCGAGAAGATCCTGATTGTCAACGGGCACGGGTCGAACACGCCACTTACGGACCTGGTCGCCCGGAAAACGGTCCTGGCCACCAATTCGCTCTGCGCCGCGGTGAACTACTACAGCCTGGGCGTGGAGGCCTTCGAGCGGATCAAGACCACGCCGGTGATGGCCCACGCCGACGAGTTCGAGACTTCTTTGTATTTACACCTGGCGCCTGAACGGGTGCGCATGGATAGGGCGGCGGCCGACAACGACGTGGCGGGCAAGTACATGAGCTCCGATAGCACCTCGCCCTTCGTGCGGTTCAACGACTATTGGGGCCGCTGGACCAAGGTCGGCGTCCACGGCGATCCCACGGCCGCCACGGCGGAAAAAGGCAAAATCATCTGGGAGGCCGTCCTGGCCCGCCTGATCGAGTTGGTCGACGAATTCCGCGCCTGGCCGATCGCCCCGCGAAGCGACCAGCACAAAAAGCTCGTTCAATCGCACATCACGTGGTGAAAGGCATGAGAATACGCGAGATCCGCGCCGCCGGACTGCGCGGCGCCACGCCCGAGGGAGGTTGGGACGAAGAGATCCGCCCCGATGATTGCGTCCATACCCTAATCGCTGTGATCACCGACGAGGGCCCGGTAGGGTTGGGCAGCGTGTTCACCAGCGACCATCTTGTGAAAGCAGCGTTGGCCGTGCTGGAGCCGCTGTATCGCGGCGAGAATGCGCTGGAACCTGAACGAGTCAGCGAAAAGAAAAAGGGGATAAGTCCAATTTGCGTCGAGGGAAGGACACGACTTACTCCCAAGTCCAGGCGAAATTGGACTTATCCCCTTTTCTCTCCTTCCTTTTCTCTCCTTGTCTCTCCTTGAGGGCGGAAGTCCGTCGCATGGCCTACCCCTCTTTTCCTTGCACCTGTAGTTGATTCTTGAGCCGGCGGATGGCGGATAAGGTTGAAGCGAAACTGGGATCGCAGGCAGCTACTTTGTCCCAATGCTCGTCGTTGGCCAACGACCAGAGGCCGTCTAAATACGCGAGGAAATCCGCCCGGCCCTGCTTCTTCTCGGAGAAGAGTTTGACTCCGTACCGCTTCTCCACTGTCACGCGCCCGTCCGACGCCATCGCCCGGAACTCGTTGTCCACAAACATCGCGTCGCAGTATGGCGCATAGTGGGACAGCATGTCAACGTCGTAGGAGTCACTTGCCTTCCGGGGACGAGACCCCTTCGGATTTCGCTCGCGCTCGGCAATCACTGCCTCCAACTTGCAGCCGATGTCGAGAAACGGCGCGCGGCGGACGTGCTCCGAACCAAGAAACTCCTCAACCAACTGCATCGGGTGGGAGTGATCCGGTCGCAACGAGCGGACCTCGGATGCCAAGCGGTCGAGAAGTCGCATCGCGGGAGAGAGAGCGGGAGCCCTCTCTCGATAAGCAACCATCATTCCATTGGCGAATCCCTCGAACTCGGCGTTCAGATCCTCGTTGAACGACGCCGGATTATGCTGCCGGTAAGATCGAAGCCCTTCCAATGAATCGAAAAGTCTGTTTTTCCGTTGGCGGACGGTGGAGATGATAAACGGATGGTGCGACCCGATCACAGTGACCACCATGTCCCCAGTGTACAGGTGTGGGTTCTCCGCGAAAGCGTCGCGCCAGTCGAGGGGGTCTGTCCCCGGTTCCTCGCGGCCCAGGTAGGCCCGGAGCGAGCGCACTAACTGGGCCTCGCGAATCTTGTTGGGGTCGTGTAGGCGGTCGTTGCCACCGAGTGACTTGTAGGCTTCCTGGAGCGCTTCGCCGCGATCGTGAAACAGCATCGACTCCTGGCTGTGGAGCGGCGAGTAGGGGCATACCACTAGCTGCGTGGAGATCAGCTTTTTCAAACGCCCCGAAAGGCCCGTCCAGAAGGGGTCTTTCGCCTTGACGATATTGCTAATGACGAACTGGTCGAGGTAGACGATACTCTTGGTAAAGGTCGGTACGGGCCGAACGCCGACATACCCACAGGCCCAGCATTTGGAGAGCACGTTGGAACGGGTCGTCATACAGTAACCCCAGAAGCCTTCCTTCCCGCAGATCGGGCAGCGGGAACCCTCGGCTTTGGGATGTTCCGTGTCAGGTGTATCGTTCATTTTTCGGTGCCCTGTCTGAGGCATTCTGCCCCACCATATAACGAATGACACTCACCTCCTCCTTGGGGTTCAGCTTGGAAACCGGGTCTTGGATCAGGTGGAGTTCCGGTCCGGTCTTGCAGTTGACCACGACGTAGAGCCAGAAATTCTTGCCGAACCGCTGGGCCTTGATCCATTCGTTGGGCGTCAGCGAAGGGTTCCAGAAACCAGAAACCAGAAACCAGAAACCGGGGACAGTCCCCTATTTCGTGTTCTGAAAATAGGTGACTGTCCCCGGTTTGGGGTGGTTTGGGGTGGTTTGGGGTTGGTTTGGGGTTTGGTTTGGGGTTTGGGTTTGGGGTTTGGGGTTGGTTTGGGTTTGGTTTGGGTTTGGTTTGTTTGGGTTTGCGGTTTGGGTTTGGGGTTTGGGTTTGAGCCTGCCCGGCCAGATGCCCCTGGAAATCACAATACGCGACCCGGCCGGCCGCGTCGTGCAGCGGTTCTCGCAATTCGTCCGGTAGGTGTTGGTCACGCAGGATGGCTTGTCGAGGCCGTTCGCTCGCGCGTCGGGTGGCACGCCCTGAGGCTTTGCGAAGGGCGTGGTTCGGTCTTACTCGCAATGCATCACGTCCATCGAAGACTCTGGGCGTCCCACCCGACCGCTGCCTCGCCCTCGTGGAAACCACGGTCCGGAAACTAAACTGCTACTCTTCGATGGGGTGGCTTCACGGCCAGTCCACCTGTCAACCACACTTTTCGCAGCCCTTCAGGGCATGCCACGCGGCCAGCGTGGCTCACCCTGGCGTTGGAGCGGGGAGCGCAACTAGTCTTCCATTCTGAATCCCCTATTCAGCCGACTCTTCCTCAACTCCGCTGCTTGCACTCCCTGGGCTCACGAAGGGATCTCGTTTCGATCCGGACTGGGTACACAGATGCCGGACTATCTTCTCCGCATCTTCGACGATGCGCTCAACGGAACCGAGCATGCACAGTTTTTTCCAGTCTGGCTGAGGGTATCGAGCCTTCTCGTCGTCTGGATCCGCGACCAGAACGTCGTTTGTCGTCGTAAGTGTCTTCCCATGCGCCAGAGCGTCGCGCAGGCGCAACATGTTGTTGAGCGTCTGAAAAGGGCGCCTTGTGAAATCCACCGACAGGTTCAGCACGCCGCGAAGCAATAGGAGCTTCTCTCGAGGGCCGAGTTTCCTCTCGAGATCACTCCAGTCGCGTACTCGCTTCTGTCCAAGATGATTCAAGTATCCTTCAACGGTGAACGTAGCGAATACGCCGGCCATCATCGCGAAGTAGAACCGGCCCAGTTCCTGCTCCTGCGCCTTCTTCAGAGCGTTACGAGCGGCGATGCGGCAGTAAACGTAGGTATTCGTCGTCGTGCTCGCCTGAATCCGATACTTCTTCCGCGCTCTAGTCATATCTTCCACCCGCTCGCATGACTCTCACGTTCAGTGCGCTGCGGCGATCGACCTCGAATTCACAAACCGACGCTAACCGCCGCTCCGGTGCAACCTGTTGTTGCGCGTCGATCGGCAATCTATTCCAGCCATCCCATCGATACCATGCCAATGGTTGCCATTGATGAGACAGTCTGATTTGCATAGATCCTGCTATTCTGGTCAGGATCTTCGTGTCTTTTGGTTGCGGCGTCGAGAAAGTCGACAAGTTCCTGTGCATACGGTTTCATATCGTCGGGGGAATTGATTGAATTTTGAATTCTTGGGACGAAGTTCTTCTGTTTCCACATCGCCGCGACGAAATCCGAACATGTCGCCAGCTTATTCGCAGCATTCGCCATTTGCCATTCGAGCGCGCCCTTCTTGTGAAGTGTGCCGCCTTCATACCACTTTCGAGGCGGAGTGCTTCTGGAGACTTTGCGCGATGACTGGGAACTCATCGTTGTGTTGCCGCCGCAACCGCCGCACGCGATGTACAGCGCGGCAGCGAGGGTCACCAAACCACCGCCGATGATACGAGTAATTCGTAACATGATTTTTCTCGCATGGAAACTCACACGCACAACGGTTAAGGCTTCAATCTCGCCTGGTCCCGTCCAAAATGATTCCCCCGCGCACAGGTCAAGCGGGTTGTGCTTGTCCGAAGTCTTCGATGGTCCTGTCGAAGTGACCATACGGCTTCGATTGCGCTCTGCGGATCGCACAATGCCCATGGATTTTGGTGTCAGGGGACCGTTTCGTGTTTTTGGGCCGAGCTGCATTGTCCGCCGGCTCACTCCCCAACAGCATACCCGCGGGTGATGCACAACACAACGCCGGCCGCGCCCGTCGAGGACTCTGGCGTGTCATCCCCGACGCGCAGTTCGTGTGCGGACGGGAACCAGCGGCCACGGAAGGGTCAGAACGGCAAGTAAACGATGCGGTCTCGCCATTCTTCGAACTCCGATGCGGATCATATGAAGATCGGGGACGACTCATGTCGTTCGCTCAGTGGGTATCGGCTTGCCGCTGGGCGCGAAGGCGATTCAGGAGCGGGCCGTGCTCCGTCTCGCTGCTTCGTTGCAGCTCCTTCCACCGGGCGGCCTGCTGCGCGAGGTGACGATCGATCTCCGTCTTGCGGTGCAGGTAGAACGCGATCGCCCCGTAGACCTGCTCGGCCGTCAATGCAGGGAATTCCTCGACGATGGCCTCCGGACTCTTTCCGTCCCAGTAGGCGGCGACGATGGAATCGAGCGATACGCGACTCCCCGCCACGAGCCAGGCGTTGTCGGCGGTTCGCCGCACGTATTCTCCAGTGACGGTAGACATCGTTCGGTGCCCTCCCTATGACACTCAATCCTACCTCTCCTGTCGAAGGCCGACAAGTGGACGCCGTGCCGCGCCTGCGGCGGGATCGCACGCCCCGAGGCTTTGCGGGGCAAGTCGCGCTCTACTTTGGCAACAGCGCGAGCACCGACGGGCTGGGCCGGGCCAGGACGTGGGCGGCGATCAGTTTGCCGAGCCCCTCGACTTTCTCCTTGCCGGCCTCGATGGCCGCGGTCACGGCGGTCGGGCGCGCCCAGAGTCTTCGATGGACGTGGCCCGAGCGACCAAGCGGCCTCCGATGCATTCTGCGCATCGCACAAAACCAATAGGCTTTGGTGTGAACGCACCGTCTCGTGTTTCAGTGGACGCGTATTGTCCATCTCGATTCGCGCCGGCCGGATCCCCGCATACCAGCGCGCGCTGGACCATTCCCAATCCTCTGCCCTCGCCGCCAATCCTCGACGCACCGGGTTTGCATGGATGTACTCCACCCTATCGTGCGCCGTGGACGTCTTCACCACGCTGCGCTCGTAACCTTCTCCCGCCTGCCAGAAACGCCCGATTCACTCCCCAACAGCGTACCCGCGGGCGACGTGCAACACAACGCCGGCCACGCCCATCGAAGACTCTGGGCGTGCCACGCGACCGACCCGAATTCCTGTGGAAATTGGGCCAGCGGATTCGGTAGGCTGAAGGAAATTGGCTCTCTCTGTCGTCGCGCTCGTTGGCGCGCTGGTCATGACAAGATGTCTCGGAGACTTCGGATGCTTGCGACCCCGCCCTCAGTCCGTCCTTTGAGGAGGAAGAACCCCGACGAACGCCACCCCCCGAGGCACCCCCCGAAGCGGAAAAATCGGGAATCTGTTGACCAAAAAATCGGCCTGCGCGGTTCGCGTAACCTTGGGCCGGATCATGAGTTCCGAGAGCCGCTTCGAACCTCGGCTGCCCAACGCCCGGCAAAGGCGACAGGTGCCCCCGCTCTCCCTTTCCTGGCCTGCCGTTTGCGGTCTCAGCAGCAGACTCGAGAGTGGCGGATTGGCCTCGATCCTGGTATAAGGGCGGGTACGAACGGGACGGAAATCACGGTCTCTCTTGGGGCTCACGGAAATGGTCGACACTCGTGGCGCGTTGGAACAACTGGATTCGGCCGCAAGAGGCGGGAAACTCTCGGAGTCCGCCGCGGTCAACGTTCGGACATGGCTGACCCAGTCGAGGTATGGCGAGTACTCCAAGCAGGTTCTTGAGCACATCCTCGCAGGCAAGTGGCGAGAACTGGACGAGGCCTTTTGGCGGGTCATCCCCTTCGGAACGGGGGGGCGCCGGGGGCGCATGTACCCGATCGGCTGCAACGCAATCAATGACCGCACGATCGGCGAGAGTGCCCAGGGACTTGCCGACTACGTGAAGGAGCATCTCAAGGGGGAGCCGTTGAGTTGCGCCTTGGCCTACGACACGCGCCACCGGTCGCGCGAGTTCGCCCAGTTGTGCTCTGAGGTCATGGCCGCCAACGGTTTCAAGGTTTGGTTCCTTGACGGCTACCGCAGCACCCCCGAGCTTTCGTTCGCCGTGCGCTACAAGCGTTGCAGTTGCGCGATCATGGTGACCGCGAGCCACAACCCGCCCAGCGACAATGCGGTAAAGGTCTACGGGTCGACCGGAGGGCAACTCCTGCCTCCCCACGATCAAGGCGTGATCGACCGCGTGACGGCCGTTGAGGACGTCCAGCGGACGCCGTTCGACGAAGCCGTCAGGTCGGGCCGCATCGAGTTCTGCCAGGAAGAGGTCGATGCGGCGTTTCTCAAGGCGGTGGTGGCCCAGAGTCGGCCCGGGCCGAGGGACTTGAAGATCATCTATTCGCCGCTACACGGCGTGGGGGCGTCGGCCGTGCTGCCGGCCCTGGAGGCCGCCGGCTTTGGCGACGTGGAACTCTACGGCCCTCACGCCACGCCCGACCCCGACTTCCCCAACGTGCCGCGAAACGTCGCCAACCCGGAAAACCCTCGCGTGTTCGACGCGATCATCGAGCGCGCGGGGCAAACCGGCGCCGAGTTGATCCTGGCCACCGACCCCGACTGCGACCGCGTGGGCTGCGCGGCCCCGGTCTCGAACCGGCCGGGCGCGGAGTGGCGGACGCTGACCGGCAATCAAATCGGGTCGCTCCTTTGCGAGTATCTCCTGGAAGCGGGCAAGAAGGCTGGGACGCTCACTCCGCAGCACTACGTGGTGAAGACCCTGGTCACCACGGAACTCATCCGGCGGATCGCCGACGCTTACGGCGTGCAGACGGTCGGCGACCTGCTCGTGGGTTTCAAGTACATCGGCGGGGTCATCGAGGAGCGCGACCCGGGCAAATTCGTGCTCGGCGCCGAGGAATCGTATGGTTTCCTGGTCGGCGCCCATGCCCGCGACAAGGACGCGGCGGTGGCAGCCATGCTCTTGGCGGAGATCGTGGCCCGGGCCAAGGCCGACGGGCTGTCGCTGCACGAGAAGGTCGACGCCCTGCTGCGACATTACGGGTGCCATGCCGAGAAGACCATTTCCCAAACCATGCCCGGGGCTCAAGGAATGGAGCAGATGAAAGCCTTGATGGAGCGTTTTCGGGAGACGCCGCCTCAGAGCCTCGGCGGAATCCGCGTGGCGCGAGTGCGGGATTACGGGAACAATACCGCCATGGATATGGCGACCCGTCGCGTCGAACCCCTGGCAGGGCCCACCGGCGATCTGGTGATGCTCGATCTGGCGGCCGAAGGCAACTACGTGGCGGTGCGGCCCTCGGGCACGGAGCCCCAGATCAAACTCTACATGTTCGCCTACGAGCCGCCGGTCGGCATCGCCGACATTGACCAGACCAGGACCGAGTTGGGCCAACGCTTGCAGCACGTGGAGGCCGACCTGCTGGCGTTCGCAAAGCAGTAGACAGAGGGCGGTAGGCAGTCATCCTGCACGCGAGCCGCGCTGGTGCGCCTTTGGAGTGCGGCGACTCGTCGCCGCTTTCTTTCTCTTTAGGTGGTGGCGACTCTTGCCGCCAAAGAAAAGCGGTGACAAGTCCCCGCACTCCAAAGGCGTAACTCACCGGGTTGGAGTGGTCCTGATCGCGGCCGGTGTGCAAGGGCTGGGCGAGGGCTGGATGTAGGTCGTACCCGACTGATACGCCGGCGGGGACGGCTGGGAATAGTTTGGCTGCTGGTAGTACGGCTGGTAATACGGATTTCCGTACGGGTAATCGTCCCAGCGATTGCATCCTGCCGCTGTCGCAGCGAGGACGAGTGCGACCGCAATCCAGAGACGCTTCATGCGTCGAGTTCCTTTATTCAAGGCAGAGGGCGCGCCGAGAGTTTCCTCCAATCCAAGGTCTTTGGAGTGCGGCGACTTGTCACCGCTTTCTTTATTCTTTGAGCCGCCGCCGCTCGCACCGCCAAAGAAAGCGACGACGAGTCGCCGCACTCCAAAGGGCCGGGATATTACCAAACGACCCTGGAGGTGTCAAAGGCAAAGTTCCCCGAATCATCCTAGATCGCCACAAGTCGCTGTACTTGCCAATCTGGGGCGTTTAGAAGATATGGGGAACGAAGCGGCTTAGGTTCCCGGTTACAGGGCTTTCATCTTCCCGGATCCCAATCCCGCAGGCCCAGCCGTTGACCACCCAACTGCCGATGCAGGCGTAATACTTCCTATCGAAACAGGGCAGCGGGCACGCCTCTTGATAGACCATGGGGCCTTCATAGGGGCCGTCGGTAGCCAAGAGGAGTTTTCCTTGCTTGAAGACTTGGACGTTGGCCCCCTCGCGACTGAAGATCGGTTTGGCCACGTAGTTGCCGCTCGCAAGCGGCTCGAACGACGCCTCCAGCAGGTAAGGGTTCCTGGGATAGAGTTCCCAGAGGATCGGCAGAATCGCCTTGTTGCTTAGGATGGCCTTCCACGGGGGCTCCAGCCAGCGACAGCAGCTGTTGGGCAAGTGCTGAGCGAACTCGTCCCGCTGCATCCACTCCCAAGGCCACTGCCACGTTCTTCTCCCGAAGCTCCTTCTGCACGTCGATCTGCGGGGTAATCATGTCGAACAGCCAGTAGCCCAGCAGGAGCAAAGCGATCCCGATTCCACCGAACACGATGGAAGCGAGCGCCCCGCGCAACAGGTCATGAGGCATGGAGCCGGCAACGTCTTCGGCCGCGAAAAGCCACGACATGGCGACGACCTTTCCCATACGGTTTCCGGAAGCCCCTTTGCGTAAGGCGCATTGTAGCGGCTGCCGAAGACGTAGGGCAAGCTGCCAGCTTGCCCGTGGGCAGGACCGGGCAAGCTGGCAGCTTGCCCTACGATCGCCGTTGGACGCTAGTTTGTGCGCGCCCCCGCCTGGTCGGGGGGGGGCGACTTGCGGGCCACACGGCCCGGTCCCAGGGCGGCGCCGATCCAGCCGTCTTCGATCACCCACTGGGTGAACACCAAGTCCTGGAGCCGAGGCTCGTTGACGATCCGGTCGGGGATCACGGCGATCGGCCGCTCTTTCGAGAACGTCTTGCCGAACACGCCCCGCAAGGCGATTTGCGATCGCATACTCAACCGGCTGCCCATCAGGTGGATCACTTCGTCGCGAACCAGATCGACGGTGCGGCCTTGGACCCTCGGGCGGAGAAACACGCGGACCTGGAAATCTTCCCACGCATGAGGCGGTTTGGCGAGCCGTGCGATGGCCAGGGTGAGGATGATCTGTGCGTCCCGGCATGATACCTGGACGGCGCCCCGGGGGGCGAAGGCAATCGTCACGTCGTCGTTTTCCGTGCCGGCGCGGAGCAGGTCGTTGCACTTCAGCCGGTTGGCGATCCGCGCCCTCAGTTGTGGGAGGGTCAGCGTCGTCCCATTGAGCCCGACTTGCTCGAACACGTTATTGAGGGCCGATTCGTGGAGCTGGAAGCTCACCGCGCTGTCGGTCGGGGCTTGGGGACGCGGCGTGTGTCCGCCCAATTGCCGGTCCGAGGCCACGCGCAAACGCATGGATACGCGGCGCTCGGTGGTCTCCGCGCTGACCAACGCGGGTCCCAGGGACAACTCCGTCAGCGGGTCGAGAACGGCCGTGCGCACACGCTGGGCAGCGGTTCCCAGCCGCGTCTCCGCCTCCTGGTCGATCTGCGACCGGGCCCTGGCTGCGATCTTCTGCTCGACTTCCGAGCTCATTTGACAGCGTTTCTGCTCGTGCTGCGATCGGGCGACCTCTTGGGCCAGGGCGCCAATCAGGGGAAGCTCGTCGAAGTCGGTCGAAAGGCCGCGCAGCGTAAGGTCGTTGTTCACCGCCACTTGGGCCGAGTGGATGTGCATCCCTTCGGGCCCGATTTCGATCTCCTTCCAGCCCCGGTAGACCGACTGGCTGTCGCTGTAAAACGTGGCCGGGCCGGACACCGAATGGGTCGAAGCCGCCACCACGCCGTTGACGTCGAAGGCAATGTGTACCTGTTGGGGATCGGGGATGAGCCGCAAGCTGACCCGCGTGGCCGTCAGACTGCTGCCGTGCACAGGCCTGCCGAGGACCACGTCGCGGACGTCGCCATACTCCTTGGGCCGTTCGGGAATGAACCGATTGAGCAGTTCTACGGCCACCACCAACCGCACATTCGCGTTGCGGTAGTACCCCTCAAGTCCCTGGCCAATGGCTTGCTTCTGGCCGGCCTTGCTGTAGGAGAGGCGCTGGCAGTCGTCGGCTAAGATTCGGGCATCGTGAGGCGTGCTGGCCTGCTCGAACTGCTCGACGTGCCGCACCAGCTCCCTGAAAGGCACCGGCTCCGCGGCAAGCCGCCGCAAGTCGCGCTCCAGCGCCGCCAACGGCCCCTGCCCGAGGAACCGCCGCTGTTCAACCTTCATCGGGACTTGGGCAAGGCGATCGAGGACCTTGCGGGCAAGTGAGCGGGCCTGGCCGTCCTGCGCTGCGCCCCGATTGGCGGTGAGTTTGCGCAAGGCATCCAGTTCCAGGAATCGCCGCCAACCAGGGCCTTCCGGCGCGTCGGTCAGCAGGGTATGGACTTCATCGAGGCTGCTCTCCAACGTCTGCAAGTCGTCGTCGCCTTTTTCCGCCGTGTCTGCTTTCAACCCGCCCGCACGCGCGATCGGCTTCCATAGGGCCAGCCGCCGGTCGAGCGAGTAGACCGCACGACGCAGCCTTGCCGCCAGGGGGCGGTCGCCCAACTCAGCCGCCAGGCGGCCGCCCTGCTCGCCCAGTTGCTCCAGCTTGGCTGCCAGTGGCAATGCCGCCTCGGTCCCCTCGCTGATTGCCGGCCCAAACTTGCGGACCAGCTTCTCGACGTTCGATGCCCAATCGCGGGTCTGGGGCTCCTGGGCCAGGCTGGCGAGCTGAGCATAGAGGGCTTCCGGCGAGGGCCATGTTTCGCTAGAGGAGGAGTTTGCAGCATTGCGAATGGCCGGGGGCTTGGCACTCCCGCCGGAAACGACCGGCTCTCGGCCGGGCTCGGACCCAGAAGGCTGGTCGCGGCTCGGTGTCGACCGGCCGGCCGGCGCCGTCAACGTCGGCACGTTGATCGCGGGATTCACCTCGGGATGGCTTGGCCGCTCGGCCGCTGCCGGCTTCTCGGCCGCGACCGCGGGCTTCTTTGCGTCTCCTATTTTTATGTCAGCCATCTTTTTGTCAGCCGTGCGCCGCCTATGCACGCCGTCACCGAGCGGGTCCGTAGGCAAAAGCAGCGCCCGCAGCGCCTCGACGTCTCCGGGCCTGCGCGAACCCTCGCTCGCTGGGACGTTGGACGCAAGGCACGGTTTCGCCTCGGGCTTCTCGGAAGAGGATTTCACCGGGCCAGCCAAAGCCGCCGGGTGAATCGCGGTTGCCGCACCAGTGCCGACGGCGGGGCAAGGCTCTTGCCTGTTTGCTTTGATCTGAACGGTGTGTCCTTCGGGTGGGAACGCGTCGTCTCGATTCGGGTCCGCGTCAACCACCGGGCTCGCGGCGCCCGCCATAGCCTCTGGCGGAATCGCAGCGGCTTGCAGCTTGCCGGCCGTTGTCCGCGGAACTCGCTTCCTGGCTGCTCGTTCCCATAGGCTGGGCGACGTGGCACTCAGCACAAAAAGGCACACAAGAATGCACAAGAGCGGCCAGGTTGGTTCGTTCCTCTTTTGAGGCATTTGATTGACCCCTCCTTGCGACATCGACACGGCAACCCCGCGCGCAGCTCGGGCATCACCCCGATCCGCATAGCGGCAGTAGGTAAGATCGGTCGCTTAGGACGAGTCATTAAATCTTGACTTCCCGGAAGTTCGCGTCCAATCGCCAATAGCGTCAAAGTCGGCCGAGAGGGCAGGAATATGGGACAACTACGCTGACTGCGCAAGAATTTGCAGCTTCGGCGCGGCCGGGACTGTAGGACGGCCTTTCCAGGCCGTCTTTTCTGACGGTTTGTTGACGGCCGGGAAAGGCGTCCTATGTGCCGGGCACGATGCAGTCGTGCCCCGCCTACTCCTTGTCGCCGGCCTCCGACTCCTCCAACACCGTATCGGAGTGCTCGTAGGCTGGGGCGCAACAGCAGAGGAATTTCAGGACGGTTGAGCCCGTGTTGGTCATCTGGTGAAGCGTCCCCGGGGGGATTGCAATAGCATCCCCCGGTCCGACCGGCTGGGTCTCTCGACCCAGGCGCATGTCGCCGCGTCCTTCGACAACGTAGTAGATCTCTTCCGTCAATACATGGTGATGGGCTGCGGTGCTGCGGCCCGGAGGCAGACGGGCCTCCGCCAGCGACTGATTGCGGATCGAGGAATTCCGATACGCCAGAAGCTAACGGATCTCGGAACCGTCTCTGGTGGTGAATGCCGGGACACGGTCGATGTTGTGAACGTCCATTTTATGGCGATTTGTGATAAATGCCGATGATCGCCGGCGGATACCTCCGGATTTGCCATGACTGCGGGTTGGGGAGCAGCCCGAAATCGAAGCGTTCATCCGATTCTACCACGAAGATGCTCTCCTCGGGGGCTGCTTGGATCAGGTGGCCCATGAGATCGAGCATGTCATCCTTGCGGTCCTCGTAGAACGCGTACGGGGGCGAGCAGAAAACCAGCCAAGGGACGGTGCCCAAACGGTTTTCCCACAGGGCCCTCAAAAACACGTTGCCGGTGACCAGGTCGGCCTGTTGCCCGACACCTAGTGCGTCGATATTCTCGGCAAGGACCCGCGCGGTGGGAAAGTGCTGCTCCACCAACGTGGTCTTGGCTGCGCCGCGGCTGAGCGATTCCAGGCCCAAGGCCCCTGTGCCGGCAAACAAATCGACGGCGTGCTTGCCTCGCACCGCTGGACCGAGGAGATTGAACAAAGCCTCGCGAACGCGGTCTTTCATCGGTCGCACGGCCGTGTCGCCGCTATAGCGGAGCTTTCTTCCGCGAAGCGTGCCGCCGATAATGCGCAGGCCGACCGGGGCGACGGCCGGGCGCTGCGCCCGGCGCGGGACGGCCGACTTCGATCGCTCGTGTTTGCGCCGTGCCACGCTCACTGCCTCCTTTACCGATGCCGGCTGGTATGGTACCGTAACGTTCAGAGTCCGAAAAGGCTCCCGCGATACAGCGCAGTGTGCGCGTAGCCGAATTCGCCAGAATTCGGGGTAAGTCCTTCCGGTCTCCCGAATTCTGGCGAATTCGGCTACAGCCCCATGAATAATCCGGAGAGCCGCTTACTGTTTCAGGAGAAGCGACACGATGAAGATTTCGCGACTTACGCGGTTGGGGGTGCTTGGGTTGTTCGTCGGATTGGCGGTTGCCGCCTGGTCGGCCGAGCCGCCCGCCGGTGAAAAGCTTCCGTCCAAGAAAGCGGAGTTCGACAAGCTCTTTGGCCAGTGGAAGGCCATTCTGGGCGAGCTTCGCGATCTGAGGACCGAGTACCGCAAAGCCCCCGCGGAGAAGCGTTCCGCGATCGAGCAGCGGTACAACGAGCTGGTCCAGAAGGGGAGCGATCTTCAACCTCAGCTCACGGCGATAGCCGAGACGGTGTTTCGCGAGGACCCGAAATCGGCCAAGGAGGCCGGCGACTACCTCTTGGGCGTGCTTTTTCTTCGCTGCCAGTCCGACGACTACGAGGAGGCCTCGCGGGTGGCGAAGGTGCTGGTGGACAATCAGTACGAAGGGCCTCTGGTCCACGGCTGGGCCGGATTGGCGGCCTTTTTCACCGCGGATTTCGACACGGCCAAAAAAGAGCTCAAGCTGGCCCAGGAGAACAACGTCTTCGAGAAGATGGGGGAAGAGTTCGGCACACTCGGGCCGATGCTCCTCTCGGAACTCCCGTTCTACAAGCAGGCATGGCAGAAGGAGCAACAATTGCGGGCCGCCGAGGCCAAGGCCGACGATCTGCCCCGCGTGCTGCTGAAGACCAGCAAGGGCGAGATCGAGGTCGAGCTTCTGGAAAACGAGGCCCCAAACGCGGTCGCCAATTTCATCTCGCTGGTCGAGAAGGGCTTCTACAACGGCACCCCGTTCCACCGCGTGCTGCCGATGTTCATGGCCCAAGGGGGCGATCCGACGGGCACGGGATCGGGCGGACCGGGCTACACCATCCCCTGCGAGTGCCACCGGCCCGACTTCCGCGTCCACTTCCGCGGCAGCCTGAGCATGGCGCACGCCGGCCGCGACACGGGCGGGTCGCAGTTCTTCCTCACCTTCCGGCCCACCCGCCACCTCGACGGGCAGCACACCGCCTTCGGCCGCGTCATCAAGGGCATGGAAGTCCTCGCAAAGCTCCAGCGGCGCGATCCGGAAAAGCCCCAGGGGCCCGAGCCCGACAAGATCGTCGAAGCCAAGGTGCTCCGCAAGCGGGCCCACCCCTACGAGCCGAAGAAAACGGCCAAGCCACAGTGAGGAATCTAGGGCGCGTTGAAAGTAGTAGGCACTTGCGAGCCCTCGGTTCGCGCCCGGCACTCGATGTGGACATAGCCTTCAACGATCATAGGACGCCTCCTCCGGTCCGAGTCACGCCGGAATTGGGCTGCGGGCGACTTTTTCGTCGAAAACGCGATTCTCCCCAACAATCAGTCCGAGCCCTTTTTCGCCAATTTCTGGCGTGGCCGGAAAGTACCTTGAAATAAGGCCTTAGGGCTGGTAGACTGATCTTCGTGTGAATACCCCGAATGAAGGGCGTTCAACAACGAATTCCAATTTCATCGCAAATCATTACCAGTCAAGGATTTAAGGTCGCATTGCGAAAACGACTTTTGCGGAATTCGCAGGAATTACCACTTGCGTCCCTAGCCGATGCCATGCGCCGGCTAGAACCCTCTGCGGCACATGGGCTTAGGGCCAGAAGTCGCGCCGCTTGGCGAACGCAAGTCCGAGATACGCTCGCGCTACATAGCGCTGCGCATGGCGCTATATGCAGCGGCGCTATCTTCAGCCTGGCGTTCGGATGAATACAGGACTAGGAAAGCAGGGCAGTTTTTCAGCCGGGGGGAGGAATGTGCCCCTGCAAAGGCAGATCAGCGATCTGCCCTCACAACATTGCTTGCCCGAGACAGCGTGAACGTCGCCCTGGCCGGCTGGGTGGCACGTCCCTGAGGCTTTGCGAAGGGCGTGGGCTGGCGCAGTCGCCCCACGCACCCCACGCCCATCGAAGACTCTGGGCGTGCCACCCGACCGCCTCCAGTCGTCAGTAACAAGTTGGGGGCATAGAATTCACTTACGCGCCGTGGCCGAGTACCGTGCCCACCAGGCAAACTGCGGAGAGTTCGCCCGCGGAGTGAAGTACGCGAACCTCTGAATGTTCTGCAACACCTCGGCAATCTCTTCGTCACTGGCCCGCGTGTTCTCGGCCCAGAGCTTGACCAGCTCGGGCGTCGTGATGACCGCCAAGCTGGATTCAGCCGCAAAGCGCCTCGCGCGCCGGTCATCCGTAGCCAGTGCCCAGCCGCGTTTGGTTGCGATGGCGAAACATGCTGCCTCGCCATCGCCGAGTTGGGTTGCCATCTGAACGAATCGCTCGATCTCTTCCTGGCCTTCAAGGTCGCACTCGTGAAGCAAGCCGGCGGCCGTGTAGTGCTCTAGGTCAATCGGAACCTTGACGAGTTTGCTGGCATCGTCCGGGTCCGGTTGCAGGATATAGAGTGTCTCCTCAGCCACCTTGCTCGGGACATGAAGATTCACACCAAGGCCGGAGCCCGGTTTCGGCGATGCACACGCGCCGCGTCGGCCGCGACGCTGACGAAGGGGCGGAGACGATTCTCCACCAAGAATCTTACCGGCTGCGCAAAGATTGATAAGACAGCAAGCGTCCAGAGCAACATCGTGCATGGGCTATCCGTCTCCTCACGATTGGCTCAATAACGAGTGCTGGAACTCAAGCTGCACCGGCCGCTCGCTGCCGTCGTCTTCCATAAGCTTCCTCGTGAGGCATTCCATCACGATCTCCCTCGCCGTGACAGGATCGCAACGAAGGAAATGCGCAAGCTGCTCCTCGCTGATCTTTTCCTGCTCAAAAGCGTGGACCACCAAGTATTTGTACCGTTCGGGGTAGTAATCCAGCGTCTCATCGTGCGCCGGAAGGTCGAGAAGCGTTGCTGCTTGGCGGGGAGCGAACGTGGACTCCTTAATCAGTGCCCAGCTCCCCTTCGGGATCAATCCAAGCTGCTCAAGCCGGATTGCCATTGCTTCAACTGAGGCGAAGAAGAAATGACTTAGGCGGCAGAGGTCCGCAACCCGGAAGTCATTCGTGGTGGCCACGACCTCATGGAAGCGTTGCCTGACTGCATTGGCGGGCATGAGAAAGCTGAGGGCGAACGCCTCGGCGAAGCGCTCATTGGCCGGCTTGCGCCCGGGCATGGTCAGGTAGTCGATGCCCGGCTTGTACCGATCCACAATCAGATGGCCGTACTCGTGCAGCATCGAGACGCGCCGCCGCTCGGCGGGATGCTTGCGATTGACCATGATGCAGCCACCCAGATCGTCCGCAAAGGCATACATGCCGGCAATGGCCGAGGGCAAGGGCCAATAGAAGATACGAAGACCGACTTCCCATTCTAGCAGGCGACGAAGCTCATCGACAGGCTGTTCGCCCATTCCCAAGCGACGACGCTCCCCGCTTGCCACCGACTCGGCCAACTCGACGACATCAAGCGGCGTGTCAAGATTCACTTGGGGCGGGTAGTTGTAGCGAAGCCGAGCATTCATCAATTGCTCCAACTCCCGATAGTCCGCCGCGAGACGCTGGAGGTCGCCGATCGCCACGACAAGTTCACGTTCGTCCTCGCCCTTCATCTTCTCGGCGACGGCGCGAAGATGCGGCTGGAAGTCAACAACTGGCTCGCCTGGCCGGACAAGTTCAGACACCCGCCGACCGAAGTAAGAAGCCAGTTTGACGATTTCCTCCGGCTTAGCCGGGCGTTCACCCTTCTCGATTGCGATGTAGGTGGGACGACTGCAACTCAAATAGCCGGCCACGTCCTCTTGCGTTATGCCCCTGGCTTTGCGAGCTTCCGCAAGACGCTGACCCAGAATCCGAGGATCAATCGTTTCAAGCTGAAGCATGGTTTTCCTCTCCGATTAGGGTGGCCCCAACGGGGGCCAGCAGGTTCGCCCAGGCCCACCCACGCTCCATGCCCTCGGCGGCGATACTCAGCCACTCGTGGCGGTAGCGCGAGAACAGGTGCAGAAATGGGGCCATAGACTCTTCCGTAGAAACAACATTCGTTGCGAACAGGTGACGACGGACGCGCTGTGGGACGGGACCACCCGCTTGCAGCGGCCCCAGGTTCGCCACTTGGAGCAGGAATGCTTTGAGGTATTCCAGGTCGTCTTCCTGTACTTGGCTATTCTCGTGGTCCGGGCCGAAAAGGTCGTGTTTGTACACACCGTTCTCCTCGATGCACGCCACCGACATAGCCTGCCGGCGGAAAATACACGCAGGGCACACGCCGCATTTTCCAAGAGGGATTACTGGCCAAGTTCCGGGCGATACGATCAACGTCTGGTTGGATTTGCTCGGCAACGTGCGCGAGGTAGTCCCGCATTCCATTGAGGCTCATCGGCCCGTCGCTCCTCACAACCTTGAGGACGATCCGGTCTCCGACGGACTCCCAAATCGCCCCAACAAAGGCTTGCAGCAAACCCTCTCTATCGCAGAGCGACGATGCGGCGGCCACGTCCGCGAAAAGGTGGACGTACTCGTGTCCTTGCGTCTTCCGCACGAACTGGCGAAGGGCCTGCGGGGAGTTGCGGTTCTCCAAGAGCATTTGGAGAGTGACACCGTACTCGGCGAACTGCTTGAGGGCGTTGCGGGGGCCACGGTACAAGGCTCTCCGAACCCGTTGAACCACCTTGTCAAAGGGTTCCCCCTTGCGGATCGCACCGTACACGATGTCCCATTTTCGCCCGTAGGGGTCGTCGGGATTGAGAGATTCGTTCTCGGCCATAAGAGCGTGCCCTCCGGGAAAGGCCGGTGCCGATGGCTCCGGCAAATCGAGTCGTCACCACCATTATCGGCAATCGCTTTACAAAGTCAATAGACAACTGATGAAAATGTAGATATAAGTAAACTCGTCCACCCTGGGTTTCCGACGCGAGCTTTACCCACCGTAGGGGGTATGGCGCAGGGTGTGATGGCGTCTGACCCGAATGGCACTGCCGCTTGCGGCCGTAGGACTTAGGGCGACGGAGCATC
>CAYTJV010000010.1:0-30700 GCA_964438165.1 uncultured Planctomycetaceae bacterium
GTGGTACGCCGGCTACAGATCGTCGCGCAACGGCGTCACGGTCTTGCCCGTGGCCTTCACTTGCCCCCACAGCCGCACGGTGATTGTGCCGTCGGGCTGAATGGTCAATTCGCGGTTGAGGTTCGGGTCGGTGAGCGATTCCACGCGGATCTCGTCGCCGACGTTGATTTTATAAGGCTGCGTGGTTTCCTCGCGGGTCAGACGGAAGATCATATCGAGTTGATCGTCGGGGCGCAGGCGGTACTCGTTCACGTGGGCGGTCCGGGCACGCGCGACGTACTCGCCTTGGGCATACCCGTGCCAGAAGCTCGCCCGTTCTGCTTCCCAACCGTCTTGCGAGCGCCAACCGTACGCTGTGTTCTCCGGGCCTGCGATCTCGTACGAAGGATCCGGCGCCATCGGATTCCAGATGGATCGTCGAGCGCCTCCAAGCCCAGGGGTTGCAACCCCTGGGCTTGGAGGCAAGACTCGCTCTGCATTCCATCTGAGACTTAATGAAGATTGGTGCGGCTGAATTGCCGAGCCGTCGCGCGGCGCGGCATAGCCGGTCAGGCCAACGGCCTGGGGGGCGGGCGAGGACGGAGTCGGCGAGACCGCGGGTGGCCGGTAGTTTTCGGCGAACCGACTGGCATCGGTCCATTGAACCGCGAGGCCGCTTCGCCCTTGGCGCTGGCCGCGGGCCAGTGCGTCGCGACTCGCAGCGTCGGCGCGCTGGGAAGCCTGTGGGGCCAAAGCGATCTGTCCCTGACGCTGATACACCACCGCGAGGTTGTGCCAAGCGGCGGCGCCGGGGTGGATCGACACGCTGTGTGCCAGGGCCGTGCGCGCATCCTCGAAGCGGCTCGCACGGGCCAGTAGCGCGCCAAGCTCGTTGGAGGCCATGTAGTTCCGCGGATTGACCAGCAGCGATGCCTGAAGGAAGACCATCGATTGCGGCCGCGCCGCGCGCACGGCCTCGATCTGTTGATCCGCCATGGCGGCGTGGAGCTTTCCCAAGCCGTAGTACGCTATCGAGGCGGCGTGCTCCTGGCCGCCGGCGATCCCCAGTTGCGCTTGCGCGAAGGTGAAGTACGACTGCAATGCCGTCTGCGGCGTGATGTTGCGAGCGGACGTGCCCTTGAGGACCGGTGTCCGGTGGCCGGCAACGATGGCGGGGATGTCGAGGTCGGCTTCGAGTCGCGATGCGCTGGGAAGGAAGTCGCGGGCTTCACGCATCGCGGTCAGACCCGCGGCCAAAGCCTCGCTGTGGCTTGCCCTAGGTTCCTCCGTGTCGAGTGCTTGGGCGACGAGTCGAAGGGCTTGGATAAACTGGGCCCGCGATGCGAAGTGGGCTCCGCGAGACGCCAGCTCGAACGCGAGTTGGGTGTGCAAGTCGCCCTCGCGGGCGGCGAGTTCCAACGCTTGAGATCGTCCGACCGCCCCGGCCGGAGCGGGATGAGGCCCTTGCAGTTCGGTCAGTGGACCAGCGTAGCCCACCGAGAGCGAAGTTGCCGGCATTCGTTGCGGTGTCTGGTCGCCCGCGAGTGGTCGCCCCATAGGCCGACCCGGCGGGCTGGATGTGTGCTTCATAGGAGGATTGATGGGTGGACCAGGGATCCTGCCTTGGATGGATCGTCCAGGCACCTTTCTGGCAGGGCTGGTCGCGGGCGACCGCGGCGTGGACTTCAAGGGTGGTTCTAGGCGCGGCAGCGGGGAGTCGAGGGGGACAGTGCCGATGAGATCGGGTACGGCGGGTATCCTCGCCGTCGGCCGAAGCCCAACTTCGTAGCCATGACCATCGGCCGACCCAGGCGGGAGCTGCGGAAGCCGCACGACCGACCCCATTGACCTTCCGTTCGGCGCGACGGTTCGATTCTCGGCCGTGACGAGAATGCCCATCTTGGGTGTAATCCGCACACCCCAGAAGATCCCGATCGCCACGATGGTGACTAGGGTCGCCGCCATCCAGGGCAGAGCGGCCCCCAAACGATGGTCCTTCATATTGCGCCGAAACAAGTCCGTTTGGCGAGAACGAGCAAGGCAATGGATGCATCCAAGGGTGAGATCGGACGGATTTTCCGGCGGCGCTAAGCAAAACCCACTGGCCCGACTCCTACAGTCCCCTCCTAGCCGGAATAAACGGCATAGACCGACCGGGCGCCGGTGAATATCCGTTATGCGCGTTGCGAACCATACAGATGCCCCAAAACCCGGAATCGACCCCTGCGCCATACTCTCTCAGAAGTAGGACGGTCTTTCCAGGTCGTCCTATTGGCCCTTTTTCTTGCCGAAGTAATGTTCGCCCAGAGAGGGGTAGGTTGAACCTGGCGCGGTGGAGGGCTAAGCTGCATTATGAGCCAAACCCCTTCTGCTCCCCCACCTCCGTCTGGCAACTGGCGAGTTCTGTATCCCTTCCAGTCGCACTGGTCGACCATCCGGGGAATGCACTACCACTACCTGGACGAGGGAGATGGCCCAGTGCTCCTCCTCCTAACCGGCATTCCGACTTGGTCGTTTAACTGGCGGGAGCTGGTGCTGGCCTTGCGCGGCCGCTACCGTTTGATTGTGCCCGACCACATCGGCTGCGGGCTGTCGGACAAGCCGGACGCGCGCTCCTATTCGTACCGTCTGGCGCAACGAATCGAGGACGTGGTGCAATTGGTCGAACAGCTTGGGCTTGACCATGTGACTTTGGTCGCACACGACTGGGGCGGAGCGATCGGGATGGGCGCCGCGGCCGCCGTGCCGTCGCGATTCTCGCGTTTCGTGCTGATGAACACCGCCGCTTTTCTCTTGCAGCGGTGCCCGTGGCGCATTCGCCTCTGCCACATCCCCGGATTGGGCCGCTTGGCCGTGCAAGGGCTGAACGTGTTCGCCCGGGCAGCCTTGCGCGTGACCGTGGAACGACACGAGCGGATGACTCCCGCGGTCCGGGCCGGCTACCTCGCGCCGTACGATTCGTGGCGCAACCGCGAGGCGATCTATCGCTTCATCATGGATATTCCCTTGCGTCCGAGCCATCCGACCTACGCGACGCTGAACGCAATCGAGGCCAGCCTGCCGCGGTTTCGCGCGGCGCCGATTTGCCTGATCTGGGGCATGCGCGACTGGGTTTTCACGCCCGAGTTCCTCAACCGATTCCTGCAGTCCCTGCCCGACGCGGAAGTCCACCGGCTCGCCGATGCCGGGCATTACGTCATGGAGGATGCCCACGAGCAAGTGATCCCGTTGGTGAAGGCATTCTTGGAGAACCACCCATAAAGCCGCCCCACGTGCGTCGGTCCACGTGGCTCGGTCTCTCCGAGACCGAGATGACGCGTCACGGAGTGACGCGACCACGTGAGTGTATGATTGACTATGATGAAATACCCCTTCTCGATCGGCCAGTGTGCCACGTTGGCCTGCCTGTTGGAGGTTTCGGCCCCCAAGCCCGGCAACGTGCATCGCGGCGCCGACTTCGAGGACCTCGCGTTCGAGGATTTCGCCACCAGCACGGTGGCCATCGCGCCGGCCATGGAAGCCGCGGTGGATTGTCGCCTCGGGGCGACGGTCCTGGCGGCCGTCGAGGCGACGCGGCAAGCCGTGACGACCAACACGAACCTGGGAACCGTGCTGCTGTTGGCGCCGTTGGCCAAAGTGCCGCGGCACGTGCCCCTCGAAACCGGCGTGGCTGACGTTCTGGCTTCCTGCGGGCCGGACGATGCTCGGGATGTGTACGCGGCAATTCGCCTAGCTGCGCCGGGCGGGCTGGGAAAAGTCGACGAGTACGACGTGGCCGGCCCGCCGCCGGCAGACCTGCTGGCCGCGATGCGGGCCGGTGCCTCACGCGATATGGTCGCCCGGCAGTATGCCGAGAACTTCCGGCAGGTGCTCGGCCTGGCCGTGCCTTGGCTTCGCGAAGGGATCGCCAGCGGTTGGCCGCTGGCGGAGTCGATCGTGTATGTCCAGATGCGGCTGATGGCCGAGCATCCCGACAGTCTGATTGCCCGCAAATGCGGACCGGCCGTGGCCCAAGAGGCCTCCGATCGGGCTGCCCACGTCCTGGCGGCGGGCACGCCCGGAAGCAAGGACTACCACCGCGCCCTGGCGGACTTCGATTTCTGGCTCCGCAGCGACGGTCACCGGCGCAACCCCGGCACGACCGCCGACCTGATCGCCGCCGCGATTTTTTCGGGACTCCGCGACGGTTGGATCGGACCGCGAAGGGACGCTTGATCTTAGACCCCTGCCAGTTCGCCTGGCAGGTGAACAAGTTTTGTGAGCGAGACCGATGACGGTCAAAGCCTCGGGACCCCTGCCAGCTCGCCTGGCAGGTGAATAAGTTTTGTGAGCGAAAAGCGGCTCACGCGAAAAACTTCTTCACCTGCCGGCCAAGCCGGCAGGGGTCGGACTGCAATGTGGGGTGTCGCCGACTTCGCTCACAAAACTTCTTCACCTGCGGGGCGAGCCCGCAGGGGTCGTTTGAGCAACTTCTCTGCCGAGCGAATAAGTCCGCGACGAGCAGTCGCGGCTTTGTGGAAGCGGCTACTTCCGTTTCGACACGGCCTGGATGCTGTACGCCCGCGGCCAGCGCGAATTCTCGCGATAATTCTGCCCGACCGCGACTTTCTGATCCCCCATTCCTCCATCCAGCGAGAGGATAATCATCCGGTCCTGGTAGTCGTCGTTGTACTCGACGATGCCGGCGTTCGGCTTGCCGGCGGGATCGCCGGTGTAATAGCCGAAGAAATGGCCCACGCCGACCTGATCGCTCCCGTGCATCGCCTCGAACGGGAAGGTCTGGAGTCCGGTGCCGGCGTTGGCGCGCGTCTTGCCGATCCCGGTGAGCTTGTACCCGTTGCCCTCTTTCTTGAAGATCAGCGGAGTGATCGACGAACCTCGCTGCGCTGTCCCGTTGTCGTTGAAGAAGCTCCAGGTGTCCAGACGGTACCCGCCGTCGCAGAACTCCTGCTCTTCGCCGCCGACGGCACTGAAGACCCAGACGATGCCCGTCGCGCTGTCAATGACGTCGCGATTGCGCAGGCCCTCGCGGGTCCCCACGACGCCGGGGATCGGCGGAGCGGGGAGAATCGCCCGTGCGACAGCCGCCGTTTGCCTGCCGACGCCCTCGGGCAACCGCGCGATCCGCTCGTCGATCGGATCACGAAGCCCCAGGGCGATCAGCGCTTCTTGGGCCTTGCCGAGCCGGTAGGCTGCCGCGGCCGTTGCCACAACCTGGTCGAAACCCGATTTAGACCAGCCCTCTTTGAGCCGCGCGAGCACCAGCGGCCGGGGAGCGATCGCCGCAAAGCAGTAGTCAAGATCCATTTTGGCGAGCATCCCCGGCAGATACGGTAGCGTGTGGAGGAAGGTGGTCTCCTCGGGGGCTACGTTCTCCGCCCAGTCGCGCAGGGTCGTGACGTTCACGGCAGCCACCCCGGCAATCCGGGCTTCGAGCACGGCCGACAAGCAGGCATCGATGGCCCCGATGCCGCTTCCGCCGATCACGATCCGCGCCGGATCGACCTCGGTCCGTCCGGCCAGATACCGGAACGCCGCCAGATTCTCGGCCACGCGGAGAGCCAGCGGCGGAAGTCCCGCCAGATCGGCTGCGGCGAAGAATGTGGGCACGTCGGCCAAGCTCAACTGTCGCCGGCTCTTGGCATGGACTGAGACATGGTCCGGCACGAGCACCCAGTAGCCTTGGGTGGCCAGTTGCCGCGCGGTCGCCTGCACCTCGGGGGCATCGGCAGCCAGGCGGCCGTCGTGCGAAAGGACAACCCCGGCCCCCTTCTCGCTTCCCGACGCAGGCCGGTGTACGAGCACGGCCGGACAACTCAGCCCGGCATCGACCGCCAGGCTGATCGTTTCCACGGCAAGTCCTTCATCGGTGGACTTCGCAATCACTTTGGCAGCGCCCGGTAGCATCGTTTTCAGTCCACACGCTCCTTCCAGCCATCGTGCGATTTCCTGGCGGTACGGCTCCCAGTGGGCCGACGACTCCAGCGATTTGGCGCAGGCCGCGGTCTGCTTGGCGATCCGACCGCGCAGGTAGCCCAGGACCTTGAAATCAGGCTTATCGGGCTTGCCGCAAGGAAGCGGAGGTACGCTTGAGGCCGGCAGCGCTATCAGGTGTCGAGCGATCCAGGGTTCAATTTGCGGGAGGAATGCCGCCGGGTCGTGGCTCGCGCCCTCGGCCTGGAATCGCGCGTCCAGGGCGGCCGCGAGGCGCGCGCGTTGGCCACCAGGGCCGAAGCCAAAGACGCCGATTCGGCCGGGATCGACGTCCGAGCGCGTGACGAGATAGTCCAATCCGCGCAGGGCGTCGAACACCTGGATGCCCGTCACGGGCATGCCGGCCGCCGAGGCGACCGCATAGAGCCCTGCGTCGGCCGTATGCCGTTTCCCGATCCGCGGATCCTCAGTGAAAAGAACCACCACGCCTGTCCGGGCCATCCGGTCTACGAATTCCCGATAGCCAAGCCAAGTGTAGTGGGCCAGATCGCCGGGACAGATGACTAAGGCGGGCATCCGGGCGCCGGGCTGTTTGGCCTGCTTGAGTCGGATGACGTGCCCCGCGGCGTACGTCGTTCCGGCCCAATGGTAGATTACCTCCTCGACGACCAGCTCGCCGTCGTCTCTTGCGTGCGTCACGGCGGCCTTCATTGGCTCACGCGGCGGAAGCCCCAGTGTTTCGGTCACGTCCTGAACGAACTGCCGGCGCTGCTTCTCCCGGTCGGTCGAAGCATCGGCCAGCGGCGGCCGCTGGGCGGCCAGCTTGCCGGCCCGCTTCGCCAGATACTCAAAGACCGAAGAAACTCCCTCGTCGCCGCCAGCATGGGCCGAGGTCGCGCCGACAAGGGATGCGGTAATGACAGACAAGACGATCGCTTCAGAGATACTTCGCATAGGGGCTGCTCCTGGTCTTGAGATCTTCGACGTTTCGTCCGAGCGACGGTCAACCTAACGAAAACACTCGGCCAAGGCAAGATTCCCGGTCGCATGTGCGGTCGCCCCTTTGGAGTGCGGCGACTTGTCGCCGCTTTCTTTTTCGAGCGACTGTTTTCCCTCGTTCCCACGCTCTGCGTGGGAACGCGAGTTCCGCCGCTCCGCGGCGTCTGAAGCGAGGGCCGCAGAGCGGCCAAGAGCCCGTTCCCACGCGGAGCGTGGGAACGAGAAGACGAATAAAGAAAGCGGCGACAAGTCGCCGCACTCCAAAGGCCCGCTTGCGGGGAGCCGACTGCTAAGGTACGATCTCGCATAATGTAGTTGTGGATCAGGAATTTCTCAAGGAACTCAGAGGATGGCTGAGCCATCGCTGTCGGCCGAGGAGTTGACGCGCTACCAGCGGCAAATTGGCCCCGGCGTCTTGAGCGAGGAGGGCCAGTTGCGGCTGAAGAAGTCCACGGTTCTCATCGCTCGGGTCGGAGGCATGGGCGGGCCCGCCGCCTTGGCGCTGGTGGTGGCCGGCGTGGGACGGATCATCCTGGCGCACGGGGGCACGCTGGAGTCCGCCGATCTGAATCGCCAGGTGCTCGGCTCGGAACGCGGAATCGGCAAGCCCCGGGCTTCGCAGTTCGCCGACTGCTTGCGGGCGATGAACCGCTTCGTGACGGTCGAGGCGGTCGATTGCGAGCCGGACGACGCAGAAGCCGTGGAACTGGCCAGCCGGGCCGACATCGTGTTGTCGTGCGCGCCGACCTTCGAGGAGCGGCTCCGGCTGAACCGCGCGGCGGTCGCCTGCGGCATTCCGATGATCGATGCAGCCCAATGGGGCATGACCGGGACGCTGATTTCGATTAAGCCCCGCGCGACGGCCTGCCTTCGTTGCGTCTATCCGCAGGACCCGCCGTTTGAAGAAATGTTTCCGGTCGTGGGAGCCATCTCGGGCGTCATAGGGAGCCTGGCCGCACTGGAAGCGATCAAGATCCTTTCGGGCACTGGGCAGCCGACGTTCGGAGCCCTTTGGTTGATCGATAGCTATCGCGGGCACTGGTCGCGGCTCCAGTTGCAGCGCAACCCGGCCTGCCCTTGTTGTGGACCGATGGCCCCATAATCCCATGCCAGCCATGCACATACGCCTGTTCATCTCCGGCCGGAACTACAACCTTGCCGATGGGCTTCCCAACGAGCTGACCCTTGCTAAGGGAGCGACCCTCGACGACGCACTGCGATCGTTGTCCGACTTGTTGCCCCGCGGGACGCGGCTTCCGGCGAGTTGCCTGGTTGCCGTATCGGGCCGGCATTGCGGCACGGTCGCCAACCATTCGCAGGAGACGCTGCGCGACGGCGACGAGTTGGTGATCCTTGCTCCGGTTGCCGGCGGATGAGAATACCGAGTTGACCGAGCCCGACTTTGAATCATGGCGAAGAAGCGGCTTCCAACAACGGTCTCCCGTCCCGGACTTCCCCCGGGATTCTCCTCTCTTGAAGAGATTGAAGCCAAGCTGAGTGCGGCAGAAGCGAAGCAATCCACGTCAAAACCTCTGTCGGAAAAGACGCTCAAGAACAAGCCGTCGAAGAAGAGGCCGAAGAGATGAAACAGCAAATGCTCGCCGTGCTCGAAGGCCGGCCCACCGATCGCATCCCCTGGGTGCCGCGGTTGGATTTGTGGTACCGGGCCAACCAGCGATCCGGGACGCTGCCCGATCGCTATCGCCGCGCCACGCTGATGGAGATGGTCGACGACCTGGGTTGGGGCTATCACGGCGTCGTGCCCGATTTTCAGGATCTCCGCTCGGCGGAGGACGACGTCCACCGGGCCCTGGGCATTCTCAACCTGCACAGAATGCCAGCGCACACGGTTTTCGAGGGGATCGACTACCGGGTCACGCGAGCCGGCGACCGCACGATCGTCGAATACCGCACCCCGGTCGGCGCCTTGACGACGGTCACGGTCTACGACGACCGGATGCGGGCCGCGGGGATTACCATCTCCCACGTCGAGCGTTACGCGTTCCACGGCCCCGAGGACTACGCACCGCTAGAGTACCTGTTTCGTCGTGCCCGCGTCGTGCCGAATTACGAAGGCTACGCGGCGGAGGCGGAGCGGATCGGGGACCGCGGATTCGTGGTCGCCTACGTCAGCGCGGCGGCCTCGCCGACGCACTTCCTCCAGCGCGACGTGATGCCCCTGGAGACGTTCTTCTTCGAGCTTCACGATCGGCCCGACGAGGTCCGCAGCCTGGCCGAAGCGATTGGCGGGTACTGGCGGGAGATGCTGGCCACGGCCGCGGCCTGCCCGGCGGAGGTGTTCTTGCTGGGGGCCAACTACGATTCAGCCATTCAACATCCGCGGTTCTTCGCCGAGCACATCCGGCCGGGACTGGCCGAGTTTGCCGCCGTTCTCCACGGCCAAGGCAAGTATCTGCTGACCCACACCGACGGCGAAAACCGAGGGCTGTTGGGGCACTATGTTGCGTCGAACATGGACATTGCCGACTCGGTTTGCCCTGCGCCCATGACCAAGCTCACTATCGGCCAGGTCCGCGAGGCGTTCGCAGGCCGGATCACGATCATGGGTGGCATCCCGTCGGTGGCGCTGGTCAAAGACTCGATGACCGACGCCCAGTTCGAGCGATACCTCGACGAATTCTTCGCGCAGATCGGCCGTGGCGACCACTTGATCCTCGGCGTTTCCGACACGACTCCACCGGCCGCCGATTTCCAGCGACTGCGAACAATCGCCGATCGCGTCGAGACGTTCGGTCCCGTCCGCGCTGGATGAGGTGCGTAATCCCGGGAGCGTGCCACACCGTGAGGGGCTGGTCGCAGAATCACTCAATGTTATTTGGCCAGGGAGAACCACACAATGACCGCAAAGTGCCTGTTGCCGCTTCTGATGTATATTCTCTTGCACTCCGCACACGTCGCGGCGCAACCGCCTGTCGGCTCAAAACCGGCGGAAATCGCCGCCGCTCGGGACTGGGCGGATACGGCGTTCGGCAAGCCGCGCCTCGTACGGGGCGATGCCCTGCCGAAGGACGGACTGGTCGTTCTCCGGCAGAGCCACAAGGTGCTTGTCAACCGCACGGCGTGGGACACGCCGATCACGCTCGGCGACAAGCGATTCGCGCATGGGATCTACATGGACGCCCCCGCCGCCCTCTTGATCCGCTTACCGCAGCCGGCGTCGGAACTTACCGCACTGGTCGGCATCGACAACAACATCGACACGCGGGCCGCTCCTACCGTTTCCTCGGCAAGGTTCCACGTCGTGGTGGCGGGCAAGCGCGTGTTCTCCAGTCCCGTGCGCAAGCTCCGCGACGCCGCCCTGTCGATCCGCGTGCCGCTGGGCAATACCCGCGAGTTCATCCTGGAGACCGACGACGGCGGCGACGGGCGGAGCCACGATCAGTGCGTCTGGGCCGACGCCGCCGTGACGCTCGCCGACGGATCCACGCGGTTCCTCGATAGCCTGCCCCTGGCGCCAAGGCGCACCAATCGCTCCAACGTCCCGTTATCGTTCCTTTATGGCGGTCAGTCATCCGATGCGCTTCTACCCGGCGGGCAGCCCCCCGAAAAGACCGAAGCGATTCCAAGCGGCCCCCGGCAGAGCGGCCCCTACCGCGATCCGAAGACGGGGCTTCTGGTGGAGATTGAGGCGATGCGCCACGGCGATGCGGCAGCGCTCGACTGGGTCTGCCGGCTGAGCAACACGGGCCAGGCCGACACGCCGATCCTCGAAGAACTGATGCCGCTGGACGCCGTTCTCATCCCCGCGAATCAGTCGCGTGGACCGGTGACACTCCGCTGGTCCAACGGCGACGGCTGTACCGAGAGCTCGTTCCTGCCCCACGACGAGCCGCTGGTCCCAGGCTCGCCGCGCGAGTTCGCGGCCACGTCGTCCGACACGACGTGCCTGCCCTTTTTCAATTTCAAGGCCGCGGAGGCAGGCTGGATCGTGGCCGTGGGCTGGACCGGCCGTTGGAAGGCTGGCTTTGTGTACGAGCCGTCGGGCGCGGTGAGGGTCTCGGCGGGAATGCAGGCGACCCGCTTTCGCCTCAAGCCCGGCGAGCGCGTACGCACGCCGCGGATCGTGCTCCTGCGTTATGGTGGTGCGCGGCTGATCGACGGCAACAACGCTTTCCGCCGCCTGATGCTCGCGCACTATGTCCCGCAGGAGGGCGGCAAGCCTGTCATTCCCCCCGTGGCGACAAATACCGTCGCCGGCCTGTGGCTCCGTTCGGCCCGCACCAAGAAGCCGCTGGGACTGTTGAACGAAGCGAGCGAATTGGCGATGATTTCCCGGGCCGCGGCCATGGGCTGCGAGGCTTATTGGATGGACGCCTACTGGTTCCCGCAGCCGTGGTTTCAGGGCAACATCGGCAACTGGTACCCGCGCAAGGACGATTTTCCTCGAGGGCTGCGCGTGCTGGGCGACGCCGCCCATCAGCATGGGCTCAAGTTCGTGCTCTGGTTCGCGCCGCTGCACGTGAACCCCGGCACCGAGTGGGCCCGCGAGTATCCGCGATTCGTTCACGGCGGCGGGGAAGGCCGTGGCGGGGTGTGGAAGCTTGGCGACCCCGCCGCCCGCGAGTCGCTCGTCGGTTGGCTCTCCGAGCGGCGCCGCCAATGGGCCTTCGACGTGTACCGCGAGGATTTCGGCACGGGCATGCCGCCGGAAGAAGGGGACGACCGGATCGGCATCGCCGAGATGAAGCACATCGAGGGCTTCTACTGGTTCTGGTCCGAGCTCAAACGCCGCAATCCGGGCCTGTTGATCGACAACTGCTCGGGCGGCGGGCGGCGGATCGACGTCGAGACCGCTCCCCTGGCCTACTGCCTCTGGCGGAGCGATTTCAATGACGTGGGCGAAGGCATGAAGGATCAGCCCCATTGGCCGATGATGGGCCGGGCCGACCAGGTAATGGTCACGGGACTTTCGCTCTACTATCCGCTCCACACGGGCCCGGTGTGGGACATGCGGCCCTACAACTTCCGCAGCGCGATGAGCCCGGGCATCGTCATCTACACCGACACCGAGAGCAAGGAGTTCTCCGCCGAGTCGGCCCGCCAAGGCATCGCCGAGCTCAAGATGCTGCGGCCGCTCTTCCTCGGTGACCTTTATCCACTCCTGCCGCTCACCACGAGCCAGGCCGAGTGGTACGCCTATCAACTCGACCGGCCCGACCTGGGCCAAGGGTGCGTGCTCGTCTTCCGCCGCCCGGAAAGCCCCGATGCGGTGCGCGAGCTCTGCCTGGAGAACATCGCCCCGGACGCCCGGTACTCCGTGAGTATCACGGGGGAGACCTACAAACACGCCGAGCCCAAGATCATGAGCGGCCGCGAGTTGGCGCGGCGCAAGGTGCAAATCGACACCCGACCGGGTTCCGTGCTAGTGCAGTACAAGAAGCAGTGACGGCGTTTCGTGGACGAGCCGAGTAGCCGAGTAGGGCGGACCGAACGCAGTGAGGCCCGCCGAATCGTGCTCAGGCTCTTCCGTCCCCCCGGCGCCGGCATTATAATCGGCCCCCAGTGAAGCTGGGCTTATCGACGAACAATGCGATTTCGGCAGATTGCCAAGGAGGCCACAATGCTTCGAGTCAAACGGCGGCGCGTGAATGAAAGCGACCTGTTTTGGCTGAGACTGATTTCGGTGGCGGTGGCGACGGCGGTGGGCACGTGGATCGGCGCGGTGAAGGCCGCAGAGAACGCGCCGGCGCCGACGCAAGTCCAGCACGTCGATCTGGTGCACTTCTCGCACACGGATTACGGCTTCACGGATCATCCGGTGGTGTGCCGCGAGTTGCAGAAGCGGTTCTTGGACATCGCGATCGACGGGGTGCTGGCCACGCGCAACCGGCCGCCGGAGGCCCGCTTCTCCTGGACCGCCGAGACGACCGTGGCCGTCTTGGATTGGTGGCACTCGGCCTCGCCCGAGCGGCGCGAGGACTTTTTGAAAGCGATCGCGTCGGGCCAGTTGGAGATTTCGGCCCTGCCGCTAAATAACACGCCGTTCCTCGACCGAGGCGAGTGGCACACCATGCTCCACTGGCTGCCGGAGGACCTCTGGCACAAGGTGCAGCCGAAGGTGGCGATCCAGAACGACGTGAACGGAACGCCCCGGGCCGGGGCGATGGCCCTGTTGGATCGAGGAATCCGGTATCTGTTCTCCGGCATCAACGAGGACAGCGGTGGGGCGCCCATGAAACGTCCCGCGGCCTTCTGGTGGAAGATGCCCGACGGCCGGCGCATGCTCGTGTACCTGAACTTCTCGTATCCCATGGGGTACTGGTTCTTCGAGCCGGTCGAGTGGCGGCGCGGGCCGGTGCCGCGGGCCGGAGATACGCGCTATCGTCCTCCCCGCGTTGGCGACTTCCTTCGCACCGACGAAGCCTCGCTTCGCAAGGCCCATCAGCATCTTCTCAACGCGATCCGCGGCCTGGAGTCCGGGGGATTTCGTTACCCGACGCTTGTGCTGTCGATCACCAACCAGTGGCGGATCGATAACGATCCGCCGCTCTTGCTGCTTACCGATTTCGTGGCCGCCTGGAATCGCCTGGGCCTGAAGCCGACCGTGCGGCTGACCACGGCCAGCGTGGCCATGGAGCGATTGGAGCGGGAGATCGGCAAGCAGATCCCCGAATATGCCGGCGAGTGGACCGACTGGTGGGCCAACGGCACCGCCTCAGCGCCCCGCGAGGTGGCCGCCAGCCGGGAGGCCAAGCGCCTGATCGCCGCTGCGGAGTCGCCGCTCTGGGGCGATCCGGATGCCGCCACCGGCCGCGTGATCGACGAGCTGCGCAAAGACCTCTGCCTGTTCGACGAGCATACCTGGGGCTCCAGCATCAGCGTTGGCTTGCCTTACAGCCTCGATACCCAAGGGCAGTTTAACGAAAAGGCGGCGTTTGCTTTCCGGCCCATGGCCCGGGCCGAATGGCTCCTGGCGCAGCGGGTCCGCACGCGGCTGATCCAGGAGCCGGAAGGGCTCTACGTGGCCAATAGCGCCAAACTGCCCTGGAGCGGCTGGGTCCGCATGATCACGACTGCCCTGCGCGACGAGTATCGCTCGATCGAAGACCCGAAAACGGGCACGCGGCAGAAGATCTCTTTCGAGCCGGGCCTGCGTCCTTTCACGGCGCCCCAGAGTCCCGCCGAGCTCACGCGCGAGAACACGGCAGCCACATTCCCCGACAACGCGCCGCGGCAAGTGGCGAAGTTCTGGGTCGAAAAGCTCGCCGGCCGCTCGATCGAACGGTTGCGTCTGAGCACCCGCGAGGCGCCCGACGAGAAGCCGCAGCAGCCGACGCTCAAGCCGGTGACGACCGACGCGTCGGGCTGGCCGTCGTCGCTGGCCTGGGAGGGAATGAGCAAGCCGCTTGCGGCCGCCGGGCTGGGCGATTTCGTCTCTGTCGGCATCAAAGGTTTCGCCCCGCGTTGGCGGGCACGCGACATCTGGGGCGCCGCGCCCGACCAGCGGGAGAAGCTCCGCAAGGAACAACTCGACGAGGTTGCCGCGCAGGCCGAGGGCAAGGCCACGGTGGAAGACAACCCGCATACCGTGGTCTACACGCAGTGGCTCCGGCACCCGCACCTGCAATGGGCCGTGCGACGACTGGAAATCTGGAAGGGCGAGCCGCGCGCACGGCTTGTGTTTCGCATGAATCGCATTTCTTCGGAAGCGCCCGAGGCGATGTTCGTCAGTTTCACCTTGCCGTGCGAAGGCACCCTGCCCAAGACCAGTTGCGGTGGCCTGCCGTTCGTGCCGTTTGCGGATCAGCTTCCCGGCACGTGCCGCGACTATTTTGCTATCGACGGCTGGGTCCACTACGCGGCGCCCGAGGGAGATTGGCTCTGGGTGAGCCGCGACGCCCCGTTAGTCACGTTCGGCCAGCCGCAGGTCCTTGCGCGGCGCACCGATCCGCCTAAGGCCATGCACCGCGTGCTGGCGATGGTCTTCAACAACTTCTGGTACACCAACTTCGTCGGCGACAGCCACGGCGTAATGGAGTTCCAGTTCGATCTTTGCTGGCGCGACAAACTCGATGGAACCGCCGTCGAGGACCTTGCCGCGGCGCTCGTCGCCGAGCCGCAGGTGCTGATCCAGCCCGGCTTGAAAGAGGATCCGATCTTCATCCGCCGGCTCTACAAGCCGTAGCGCAAAGCCAAGCGACCCTTTGGAGTGCGGTGATTCATCACCGCTTTCTTTGGCGGCCCAGAAAAGGGTGCGATGTTTTTCAGGTGAGGTCCCACAGATCTGGCTGGCGGCAAATGTCGCGCAAAAGCGGCGATGAATCGCCGCACTCCAAAGAAAGTTCGCTTGTTTATGGCCTAGCGTCGGCGGAACTCGTGGCACGCGATGAGAGACTCAGGCGTTACAGGCGTTGTTTTTCCCGGCAGCGATACGCCGACGGGTTGACTGAGGCCCGAAAGCCCCTACAATGACGGGTGTATGGAAACAATAAGGAGCGCGGTTGGCGAAATCAGAATTCGGTGCGTAACAGGATGAATCCACCGCTCGCCAAAGCATTGGAGGATGTATGGCCATCAGAATAGAACTCCCTGGCGCGATCGAAGAGAAGCTTCGCGCGGATTTCGGCGATCTGTCGGCTGCCGGCAAAGAGGCCATGCTTGTTGAGTTGTACCGTCAAGACAAGGTTTCCCACGGGGAACTGGCCGGCGCTCTCGGCCTCTCGCGGTACGAGACCGATGGCGTGCTAAAGCGCCACAACGTCACCGAAGACCTGTTGACCAGCGAGGAACTCCACGAGCAAGTGGCAAGCCTGCGGAAGCGCTTAGGGCCATGATTGTCGTTTCCGACACATCGCCGCTGAACTACCTCGTCCTAATCCAGCACGTAGATATCCTGCCTTCGCTGTTTGACGCGGTCCTGGCGCCGCCCGCCGTCATAGCCGAACTGCGCCATCCGGGTACACCGGCCGCTGTCCGGGCATGGGCTATAGCGCCGCCCGCATGGTTGGAAGTGCGCGCGCCGGCATCGATCGATCCGCATGTCAAACTCGGCCCTGGGGAGACGGAGGCCATCAGCCTCGCCCTGGAACTCAAGGCAGACGCCGTGTTGATCGACGAGCGCAAGGGCCTGATGGTGGCCCGGCAATTTGGCCTCTTCGCCACGGGAACGCTGGGCGTTCTCGAGATGGCGGCCGAGAAGGGATTGATTGTCCTGTCTGGGGCGATCGCCGCTCTTCGTCAGACCAGTTTTCGCGCCTCGGATGATATCCTCAATGCGATGCTCCAACGCGACCAACGGCGGTCGGGCGGCACGCGCTGACGGAACGAATACGCCCTTCGCCTCCCGCTGGTCTTCTGCACCCCGTTCAACTCTCTGGAGGCTCAAGCCAATGAACCGGAATCGTTCTCAGTGGTCGACCTATTCTATTCTCGTCGTACTGGCACTTGCCCTCAACGGCGCGGTCTCGCCTGCCCTTGCGGACGATATCGCCGAGGACGTAGCACTGCATCGCCGCTGGGCCGAGCGCGCGTTCGGCGAGAAACCGAGTGCGGCGGCTCCGGTAAACCGGCTGGTCTTGGTCAGCGAGGGTCACTCGGGTGACACGAAGATCGGACGCTGCGCGGCGGGCGGGCCGATGCGTCTGGGCGAAAAAGCGTACCAGCGCGGGATCGGCGTCAATTCGCACAGCGTGCTCCGGGTGGAGCTCGTCGAGCCGGCCGCTCGCTTCCAGGCCGACGTCGGCTTGGACCGCAACGCCGACGGCACGGCGGCTTCCTCGGCATTCCACGTTGCAGTGGGCGGGAAGGACGTCTTCGCCACCAAGGTCCTGCGCCCGGCCGATGAGGTGCAGAAGATCGACGTCCCCCTGGGCGGCGCACGGCAGTTCGACCTCATCGTCGACGAAGGCGGCAACGGACGCGGCTGGGACCAGGGCGATTGGGCCGACGCCCGCGTGGTCCTTGCCGGCGGCAAGACCCTCTATCTTGACGAGCTGGCCAACTGGTGGGAGGTGAGCAGCGAGCTTCCCTTCTCGTTCGTGTACGATGGCCGGCCTTCGCGGGAGATCATCGGCAAGTGGCAGCGCTCGGGGCGCGATGAACCGCTCGACGCCACGAAGTTCCGCCGCACGCTCACCCTGGTCGATCCGGCGACCAACCTCGAAGTCCGTGCCGTGGCGACGGCGTATCTCGATACGCCGGGCGTCGAGTGGACCCTGCACTTCACCAATCGCGGCACGAAGCCCACGCCACTGCTGGAACAGGTGAAGGCCGTCGACGTGGCGATCAAGGGTGGGCTCCAGCGGCAGGTCACGCTGCACCGGCTGGTGGGCAGCCCGTGCCGCGTCGATGATTGGCTCCCGTTGGTCGATCCGATCCCGGCGGGAGATCACATCGAGTTTGCGACGGCGGGCGGGCGATCCAGCTCGGGGGCTTCGCCGTGGTTCAACATCCAGTGGAACGGCGGCGGCGTGATTACCGCGATCGGATGGTCCGGCCAGTGGAGCGCGAAGGTCGAGCACGCCAAGGATGGAACTTGTCGCCTGGCGGCCGGCATGCAGTCGATGCGGCTGAAGCTTGCGCCCGGCGAGAGTATCCGCAGCCCGCGGATCATGCAGATCTATTGGTCCGGCAACGACCCGTTTCGCGGCTACAATCAGTTCCGGCAGACGATGTTGGCCCACGTCGTGCCGCGAATCGACGGACGCCCGGTCACGCCGCCGATCGTCCATCTGAGCACGTCGTTCTACGAGCTGAACGCAAGCAACGAGTCCAACGTGCTTTCCCACCTGGAAGCGATCCGCGGCCTGGGCTTCGAGGTCTTCTGGCTCGACGCCTACTGGACCCGAGACGGTTTCCCCAGCGGCATGGGCCACTACGGTTTCCCGATCCAGCGGGCAGAGCCGCCCGACCGTTTCCCCCGCGGGCTGCGCCCGATCGGCGACGCCGCCCACGCCGCCGGGATGGGCTATCTCATGTGGTTCGAGCCGGAGCGCGTTGCCCCAGGAACAATGCTGGCCAAGGAGCATCCCGAGTGGGTCATCTCGCCGGCAGGGGACGGCAGCGGCCACATCAACCTCGGCATCCCCGCGGCCCGGGAGTATCTCACCAAGTACCTCATCGAAGTCATCCGGCAGTATCGGCTCACCTGGCTGCGGATCGACTACAACATCGACCCCCTCGGCTTCTGGCAGTTCCTCGACAAGAAGGAGCCCGATCGCACAGGCATGGCGGAGATTCGCTATATGGAGGGCCTGTACCGGATGTGGGACGACATCCTCGCCGCGCATCCCCATCTGGCGATCGACAACTGCGCCAGCGGCGGTCGGCGGATCGATCTGGAGACCTGCTCGCGTTCGATTCCCCTCTGGAGGAGCGACAACACCTGTGACATGCTGGACCACAATCCGGCGACCGTGCAGCTTGCGGCCATCAAGAACCAGGTGATGACCGCCGGGCTGAGCCGATACGTCCCGTTCAGCGCGTGCGGCCAGATGGGGGCCGCGCCATACCTGTTCCGCAGCGGCTTCAATGCCGGGATTAGCTTTTGTGAAGACTGCCGCCCGGCCAAGTATCCGCGGGAAATGCTCCGCAAGGCCATCGCCGAGGGCAAGCGACTCCGCAAGTACTACTTCGGTAATTTCTACGCCCTCAACGAGGTGACCACGAGCGCCAAAGACTGGTGCGTGCTGCAATACCATCGTCCCGCCGAGCAGGACGGCATGGTGGTCGCTTTCCGCCGCCACGAGTCGCCCTATTTCGGTCTTGCCGCGGAGCTGCGAGAGATCGATCCGGCCGCGGAGTACGAAGTCGTGCGATCGGTCGGCTGCGAGCCATCGGCCGCGGTGCGCGTGCGCGGATCGGAGCTGCAGCGATTGCGCCTGGAGATCCTGGCCCGGCCCGGCTCGGTCGTGCTGGAGTACAAGAGGGTGAAACCATGACGCCAAAGGACGCTTTAGCAGGGAAAGGGGGCAATCACGAAAGCCCGAAAGGACGAAAGCCCGAAAGTCACGGGCAGTGGCGTACGGTCATCCGTCACACTCTACCCTCTCTTTCGAGGTTTCGGTTCTTTCGGGTTTTCGTGATCCTGCTCGGGATCTTTGGGTGGGCTTCTGCGGCGGAACAGCCGTTGGGCGATCAGAACGACGCAAGCGAGTTCCACGCATGGGCCCGGACCGCCTTGCTCGGCGAACCGCCGGGCAAGCCGCGCGAGCCGATCGGACTGGAGCTGCGGCGTCAAGACCACGGTAAGCTCGGCATCCGGCGGTCCTGCATCGAGACGCCGCTTCAGATCGGCCAGAATCGCTACGAGCACGGGCTGGGATCACATTCCACCAGCGAGATCGCTGTGTACCTGCCCGAGCCTGCGGTCCGCTTCGAGGCTGAGATCGGGATCGATAACGATCGCAACACCTTCGGCCGCGAAGGGACCGTGGTCTTTGTCGTCGAGGCCGACGGAAAGGAGCTTTTCCGCTCGCCGATGCGCCGCGGCAGCGACACGGCGCTACCCATCCGCGTGGACCTGGCGGGCCGGCGGCATTTCACGCTGCGCGTGCTCGACGCCGGCGATGGGCCGAGTTGCGATCATGGCGACTGGGCGGATGCGGCGGTTGTCCTGGCCTCGGGCCAGCGCCGCTACCTGGATGAACTGCCGCTTGCGCAGGCCGCTGCACGGTTGGCCACGACGTTGCCTTTTGCTTTTCAATACGGCAAGAGATCTTCTCATGAGCTCATGGCGGGCTGGAAACGGAGCATTGATAGGACGCCGTCCGCCGACGGCCGCCAACGGCACGCGGTCCGATACGTCGATCCGGCCACGGGCCTGGAATTGACCAACGAGGTGGTTCTCTACGATGGGTACGCGGCAGCCGAATGGATGATTCTGCTGCGGAATGCTGGGGCCAAGGATACGCCGATCCTCGAGAAGATTCACCCGCTCGAATTGCAGCTCAGCGCGGCGCAAGGCGGAGATATCGTCCTGCACTACGCCAACGGCAGCACGTGTTCGCCGACCGATTATCAGCCGTTCGACCACTCCCTGGAGCCGAAAGCCCAGATCGTGCTTCAGCCCGTGGGCGGCCGCTCGTCCAATGGCCGCTTGCCGTTTTTCAATCTCGATTGGGGCTCCGGCGGCCTGATCGGGGCGATCGGCTGGTCCGGGCAGTGGCAGTTGCGCGCGGCTCGGGACGCCGGCAATCAGGTATCTCTCCAGGCAGGTCAACAGACGACGCACTTCGTGCTCCATCCCGGCGAGAGCGTGCGCACACCGCGGACCCTGCTGGTTGGCTGGAGCGGCAATCGCTTCGACGGCCACAACGCCCTGCGGCGGATCATTTACCGCTATCACACGCCGCTCCTGGCCGGCCAAAGGCCGCTCCCGCCCACGCAATGCAACACCTGGTTCCCCGTAGGCGACGACGGCGGCAAGGCGAACGAGCAGAACCAGATCGAGCTTCTGGAGGCGTACAAGGGCCTGGGGATCGAATACCTTGTCATGGACGCCGGATGGTACGGCGTCACGCCCAATTGGGCCGAGAACACCGGCACGTGGACGCCGCGCAAGGACACGTTCCCTCGCGGACTAAAGCCCGTAGGCGAGGCGGCCCGGCGCTCGGGCATTCGCTTCGGCATGTGGTTCGAGCCGGAGCGCGTGGTCCGCGGCACCCAACTCGACCGCGAGCATCCCGCGTGGCTCTTGAAGCTCGACGAGCCGGGCAATCGACTCTTGAACCTCGGCCTGCCCGAGGCTCAGCAGTGGTTCGTCGACATGGTCTCCCGCTACGTCGACGAGGTGCCGCTCGGCTATTTCCGGCACGACTTCAACATCGACCCACTCCCGTTCTGGCAGAAGGCCGACAAGCCCGATCGCCAAGGCATCACGGAAATCCGCTACATCGAGGGCCTGTACAAGGTCTGGGACGCCCTGCGGGCCAAGTATCCCGAGTTGATGATGGAAGGCTGCGCCAGCGGCGGCCGTCGGATCGACCTGGAGAGCATCGGCCGCTTCCACACCTATTGGAAGACCGATCTGTACGGCAACCTGCTGGCCAACCAGTCGCACGTGTGGGGCGCGAACCTGTACTTGCCGGCCCACCTGTTCAATACGCCGCTGTTCGACGTTTCCGAAAGTCCGCTCTACCCTCCCAGCCCCACGGCCGATACCGCATTGTTCGATATGCGCAGCGGCTCGTACGCCTTCCGCAGCCTGATCGGCGGCGCCCTGTGTGCCGGCTGGGACCCGCGGGTCAAGGGTTTCGACCGCCAACTCGCCGCGGTCCGCATCCGCGAGTTCAAGGCGTTGAGGCACCTCACCGTCGGCGATTTCTATCCGCTCCTCCCCTACACCCTCGAACCCGGCCAATGGATCGGCTACCAGTTTCACCGCGACGACCTCGGCGAGGGCATGGTGCTCGTTTTCCGCAGAGAAAAGAGCGCGTACGCTGCGGTCGACGTCACACTTCACGGCCTGAAACCGAGACAAGTCTACGAAGTGACGTTTGCCGACGGCGGCCCGTCGCGCCAAGCCACCGGCGAGGAACTGGCCCGGTCCTTTCGGATCACCATCGACCGTTGCCCCGGCTCCGCCATGATTCGCTACAAGAAGATGTAGGGCGGACCGAGCGAAGCGAGGCCCGCCGCACGTGGCTCGGTCTCTCCGAGACCGAGAGATCGCGTCTCGGAGAGACGCGACCACGTGGGTCTTTTTCCTCTCGTCTACTGCTTCCTATACACAATCACCACGGAGCCCGGCTGGTCGGTGATGGCGATGGCGAGCCCTTTTGCCATCAGTTCCCGGCCGGTCATCTGCGCGCTCCCTGCGGCGTCGAGGTTCGTGAGCGTGTATCGGGCCTCCGGCTCCAGACCGCGGAGGCGGACTCGGATCGTCTCGTAGACGCTCTCCGCGCGGCGAAAGGCCTGGATCATCCCTTCGCCAGCCTCGGGGCGGTCGAACTGCCAGGCGATCCAGGCCGATTTGTCGAGGCTGTACGGGGTGAGCGGGTAGTAGTCGCCGAAGTAGTTGGGGGCGAACTTGCGCCACTGGCCGAGCACGCGCCGCAGAGGCTCGAAGTTGATGTCCGTGCGCCGCATGTCGAAGCAGGCGGTAAAGTGCGGGCACATGACGCTGCGGAGCATGTAGGGATCGACCGCACCCGTGCCAGTCCCGTAGTAGGGGATCCAGAAGGCAATGCCGTAGGTGTGCCCCTGGTTGCCGACCGGCTCGATGATGTAGTCGCTCCGCAGCAAGGGGACCGCGCGGCGGAGGGTTTCCATGTCGTTGCGCCGGCCGCCGGAGGCGCAGGAGTCGATGAGCATGTTCGGATGACGCCGACGTAGCTCGTCCCAGTAGGCCAAGTAGCCCTCGACGTGGCGGATTTCCGTGATTCCCTGGCGATCGGGCGGATCGTTCTTGCGCCAAAAACCCAGGGGATCAATATTAAAATCCTGGCGGTAGAGATCGATGCCCTGCTCGGTCAAGAGCTTGTCGACGTGCTCGGTAAGCCACTTGCGGGCCTCGGGATTTCCCAGGTTCAGAAGGCCGCCGCCCGAGCCGCCCAGGATCCACTCGGGATGTTTCGTCGTCAGCCACGTGCCCGGCGTGACCCGCTCGGGTTCGAACCAGACGATCGTCTTCACGCCCTTGGCGTGGGCGTGGTCGCTGATCACGCGCAGACCGCCGGGGAATCGCTTGGTGTCGACCTCCCAGGTGCCGGTGTTGGGCCAGCCCGACTGGTTTACGTACCAGCCGGCGTCCATCCACCAGTAGTCCAGCCCCAGCTTCTCTTCGACGTAACGGTCCACAAAAAGCTTCTGGTTGGCCGTGTTGGCGTGGATCATCTCGCCGAACTGGTGCGAGCTGCACGCGGCCATCTGCACGGGCGGGAGCTTTCCGCCGGGCCGCGGCAGGTTGTGTGCCAGCATCCAGCGGCGCCAGACGTTCTGCGAGCGAATGCGGTCGCCCTTCCAAAACTGAAGAACCACCAGCGGCGTGCGGATTTCTTCGCCCGACTGAAGCACCAGGTGGGTCTTCTCCTGCCCGGCGCGGATGCGGAGCCCGGCGGCGGCGTCGCGATCGAAGGTGGCGGCCCACTGGCCCGGCCAGCCCACCACGGCGATCACCCCTTCGCTGGAGGGCATCTCGACGTTGAAGTACGGGAGCACGGAATCGGTGGGGCGCCCGGCCGGCGGGGCGAACCGCATGGCTTGCTTCGGCTCCAGACGCGTGACGAACGGCTCGTAATCGTTCGGCTTGCAGGGGCTCCCGGTCTGATGATGCAGGTGGAACTCCGCCACTTCCGACGTGGGCCAGGGGAACCGCTCCAGGGCCAGATCGAGGGCCTGAATGTCGGCCAGAACCGCCGAGCTCCGCGTGAGCGTGTTCTTGAAGTGAAGCGTCCACTCGATCGTGGGGAAGTCGCGGTACTCGATGGCGACGCAGCGGACTACCAGGCCGCCGCTAGGCTCGGTGTAGGTGAGCACGTGCTCGGTCCGGCAGTCGTCGATCGCGCGGCACTCGCGCTTGAGCGACCACGTCTTCAGAAACTCTGCCGAGGGCTTGCCGGCGTAAGTGAACGAAAAGAACGGACTGGCGGTGTATTTTCGCACGTGCAGCCTGGTTGCGGGCAGATCGGCCAGCCACACGGTCCGGCCGTCGGCCATGTTCACTCGCGCCTCGGCCCAGTCGGCCTGATCGCAACCGATCCCATCGCCCCCGTCGCCGACCTCCAGGACGAGCTCGCTTACCCCGCCGAGGTCCACGCGAACCGGCACCGCGGGCATCCCTTCGCGCATCAGGCCCGAGCGGAACGCCTCCTTGCCGCCGACCTTCACGGAGAAAACCACGGTCCCTTGTCCGCCGCCGGTCTGCTCGTTGGTGTCGACGCCCACGGTCGCGGCAAACGCCTTCGCCGGCCCGGCGAGCTTCACCACCACCTTGCTTACCGCGTGAGTGAAGAGCCCTCGCGTGTACTGCGTGCCGCCAATGCGGAGCGGCCGTCCGGATCGGGCGTTCTTCTGCACCGGATCGTTATTGGCCACGACCACCAGCAACGGCGCTGTGGGTTCACTCGGCTCCTTCCCCTCGAACTTCGCCGCCACGAATCGTCGGGCCTCATAATGCTCGTCGGCCGAGGGGTTTGTTCCCAAAGTGGACCGCGGCCCGAACAGCACCGCCGCGGCCGTGATAATGCTGGCACCGTGAATATTTCGCCACCGCATGTTTTCCCTCCTGAAGCTGTGCTCAAGTTAAATATCGAGGCAGCGCGTGACCGCATTCTCGTTGCGGATCAAAAGCCGGATTCTCCAATTGGGATGCCGGTTGATCCGTAACACCTACAGCTTGGTTGTCAACCACCCGACCATCGAGAGCCCGAAAGATCCGGCTACAATCGTCCGACAATCGCGATTGCGCGTCGCTATCGCTCTCCCCTGCGTTTCCACATCGTTGTCCCCGCTCGCATCGCCATCAGGGCGTGAATTTCACGTAGGGGGATTGTACGGGACAGGTGGCCAAACCGCCAGCAAGAAACGCCCTTTCCGTGTGGGATCACGTTGAGGGTCATTCAGTGTCCATGGGCAGCCTCGAACAATGCTTGGAGATTCTCGAACGGGATCTCCGGCGTGATCACATTGGCCGGGCCGACGAGGAGGCTGCCGCCGAAGGGGTGGCCAAGAATGTCCATCACGCGGCGCACCCCGTCGCGCACGTTTTGGGGCGATCCGTGGGAAAGCAGGTGCTGCACGTCGATGGCGGCGGCGAAGGAGCAGCGGCCGCCGAAGCGGCGGGCGATTTCGTCGATGTCCATGGCCCCGGGCTGGACTGGGTCGAGAACGTCCATGCCGACTTCGATCAAATCATCGACCACCGCCGTCACGTTGCCGCAGCTATGGAAGATCACGTCAAGACCTCGATCGTGGGCCTCGCCGAAGGCCCGGGCGTAATACGGCTTGAAGAACCTGCGCCACATCGGCGGTGAGATCATGAGCGAGGTTTGGCTGCCCCAGTCGTCGGTGAGGAAGACGGCATCGACGCCGATCTCGGCCCAGGAGTGAATGAGTTCGCTGAGGTAATCGGCGATGGCATCGAGCAGGCGGCGCGTTTCGGGCTCGTGCTCGTAGAAGTCGGCGAACACGTTCTCCATGCCGCGGATTGCGTGCAGGCGCTCGAATAGGGACAGGTGGATGATGCCGATGCAGTATTTCGTGGCGGCGTGGAGCCGGAGAATTTCCGCGGCCGAATCCAGGCGGCCGGGGGCGCGCGGGTTTGGGATGCGGTGCGCCACGTAGTCCTCCAATCCGGCCCAATCCCTGAGCGGGTAGCCGACCGGCGTGGCCCCGCAGCCGCCGAAGGCGTGGCCCCAGCGCGTGCCCCACTCGTCGGTCCACTGAGCAGTCTGCGTGAGCACCTCGACAGGATTGATCCGCGGCGATTTGCCGGGTGGTTGGTGGCCGATAAAGATGTCGTAGGGCACGATGGCAACCGCGTCGTCGGGATACTCGCAGAACAGGTCGGCCAGGTCGTCGCCGTAGCGGAGGACTACGTCGAGGGAAAGCCGCTTGATGCGGACCGGGCAGCGGCCGGATCCTTGGCGGTGGATCGCCTTCTTGACCCAATCCTTAGTCGGCGCGGCAGCGGCTTGGGCCTGGTTCACCCGGTGCTCGAACCGCGCGACGATCCGTTCCATTTCGGCCGTCGGCAGCAGACGATAGTCGGTTTGCGTACACATTTGGTTTCTCCCACCGTGAAATGAACCTGGAGTTTGCCACGGGGCGACGTGCGTCGAAAGGTGGCTTCTGAACAGGAGGAAACGGAGGCAATAGAGGACGCGAGCGGATCCTCCGTTTCCTCTGTTCCCTCCTGTTCAAGAAATGCCCGTTGGTAGTGCCGCCTTGAGGCGGTTCTCTTATCGTAGGACGGATTGCCAATCCGTCCTACGGACAACTGCCCGAGTCATTGTCTTTCGGCTCCTTGCCACGATTGCCGGCTGAAGCCGGTACTACGAACTTCGGTCATTCCGTACCGCGCGTGGCATGCAGTAAAATACATATTATGAGGGGGTTTGACGTGCGTCGGCGCAACGGTGCTAGGGATTTTTGCTGGGCTGCTTGCGGGTTTGGCGGGATAGGTGCAGGGTTGTGCGAGATTTATTGCACGGGTGTGCATCCAGGTGCTTGCTTTCTTTCATGCGAGAAGTCATACTTGACCCGGATGGAAAACCTTACGCCAACGAGCTAAATTTCCATGTTAGCCGACCAGAGGCGACAACAGTTGCTGGAGATGGTCCGCGTGCGAGGGTTTGCCCCGCTGCCGGAACTGGCCAAGGCGCTCTCGGTATCCGAGGCCACGATCCGCCGCGACGTTGACCTTTTGGAGGGACAAGGAACTGCCAGCCGGATTCACGGAGGCGTGCTGTATACCGGGACTTCGCCCAAGCTGCCGCACTTTGACGCGAGCGAGCCGGCCCGCTGGGAGCAGAAGCGTGCCATCGCCCGCAAGACAGTGGAACTGGTGGAAGACGGCGACACGATCCTGTTGGACGGCGGGAGCACGACGTACGAGGTGGCGCGGCTGTTGGTGGGCCGATCGTTGCACGTGGTGACGAACTCGCTGCCGGTGGCCAACCTGTTCGCCTCCGATACCCGGAGCGACCTGGTGTGGATCGGCGGCAACGTGTGTCCGCGAACCGGCGTGGCCTTGGGGCCGTATGCCGACAAGATGCTCGCTACGATCCGGGTCCGCAAAACGATCCTGAGCGTGGCCGCCGTGAACGAGGACGGGTTTTACAACAACAATCTGCTGCTGGTGGAGACCGAGCGGGCCATGATGCGGGCCGCCGACGAGGTGATCGTGGTGGCCGACAGCTCGAAGTTCGGGCACCGCAGCCTGACGCACCTGTGCGCGTTGGGAGCGGTCAACTGGGTGGTGGTCGATGCGGGAATCGCGGAGCCGTGGAAGAGCGATCTTGCGGCAGCCGGCGTGCGAGTGGTATTGGGAGAGATAAGTAATGAGCATAGCCCCAGCAATTGATCGGGCCGCGATTGAGCAGATCGTCCGGCAGCTTGTATTGAAGCAAGTTGGCGGGCCGCCGGGAAAACCGGAGTTGGTGGTCAGCGTGTCGGCGCGGCACGTCCATCTGACCGATGAGCACGTGGAGACCCTTTTCGGACCGGGCCGCAAGCTCACGGTCATGAAGGATCTCTACCAGGACGGCTTCTTCGCGGCGGAGGAGACGGTGATGGTGGTCGGGCCGGGCCGGCGGCGGATGCTGCCGACCGTGCGGATCCTGGGCCCAACGCGGCCGCGGAGCCAGGTGGAGCTGGCGTTTACTGACGGGATTTCGCTGGGCATCGACCTGCCGGTCCGTTTGAGCGGCAAGATCGACGGCACGCCGGGGTGCGTGCTGGTCGGCCCGGCCGGGGTGGTGGAATTGAAGGAAGGCGTGATCCGCGCGGAGCGGCACGCCCACATGAGCCCCGCCGACGCGGCCCAGTACGGCGTGAAGACGGGCGACCGGATGAGTCTCCGCGTCGTGTCGTCGTGCACGACGACGTTTGAGAGCGTTTTGGTGCGGGCCGAAGAGAAGATCAAGCTCGAGGTCCATCTCGATACCGACGAAGGCAACGCGGCGGATCTCGACCATGCATCGAGTGTTGAGCTATTCAAACCGTAGTATCCCCTTTTTGGAGCTTTTGGAAATTGGAGAATAGACCCATGGCAAAAGCGATGGAAGCGTTGGGCATGATTGAGACCAAGGGTTTTGTGACCCTGGTCGAAGCCACCGACGCAGCGTTGAAGGCGGCCAACGTCCAGTTCCTTGGCTGGGACAAGGTGGGCAGCGGCCTGGTGAGCGTATTCTTGACCGGCGACGTGGCCGCGGTGAAGGCCGCGACCGACGCAGGCGCGGCCGCCGGCGGCCGGATCGGCGAGGTCGTCTCGGTGCAAGTGATCCCGAGGCCGCACGAAGATATCGACGTCGTCCTGCCCGCGACCGGCAAGTCGGGCAAGAGCGATTGAGTGCCTATCCAGATTTCCGAAGTCTCGAAGACTTCGGAAATCTCCGTAGCGTGAGCTGGCAGTGCCATGTCACCTCGAAAACCGAACCACACGAAGATACCACAAAGAAGGGAAATTCCTGCGATGCAAGACGCCATTGGACTTTTGGAAACCAAGGGCCTGGTTGCGCTGGTCCAGGCCACCGATGCGATGGCCAAGGCGGCCAACGTGGAGATTGTCAAGCGAATTCAGATCGGCGGCGGGCTGGTGACGACGGTCGTCCGCGGCGACGTGGGGAGCGTTCGCGCCGCCGTCGAGGCGGGCGCGCAAGCCGCGTCCCAGGTCGGCGAGCTGATGGCCAGCCACATCATCCCGCGGCCGGCCGAAGGCTTGGTCACCGCGTACCTCAGCTAACCCGCCCGGGAAGGAAGGAACCTCAAGCGGCCCGCGGCTGCCACCGAGCGGTAGCCGAAGTCGCCAGACTTCGGGCGAAGCGGCGGAAAAGCCTGAATTCCGGCGAATTCAGCTACAAGCTGGCGCGCACGCGGTCCGCAGGGAGAAGGAAGCCATGAAGATCCTCGTAGCGAACCTCGGGTCGACGAGCTTCAAGTATCAGCTCATCGACATGAACGGCGAGTGCCAGCTCGCGCGCGGCGGCATCGAGCGGATCGGCTCCCCGGAGAGCCGCTGCGTGGTTACGATCGGCAGCCAGCGGCACGAAAAAGTGCTCCAGGTACACGATCACGCGGAGGCCGTGCGCCAGTGCCTGGCGCAGTTGACCGATCCGCAAACCGGCTGCCTCAAGGATACCGGCGAAGTGTCGGCGATCGGCTTCAAGGCGGTGTTCGGGGGCCGGGTCGACGGCGTCCAGCGGGTCACGCCCGAGGTGCTCGAAGCCATGGAAGAAGTGGCCTGGGCCGCTCCGGCGCACAATCCGCCGTATATCCGCGCAATGCGCCTGTTGAGCGAGAAGCTGCCGCAGATCCCGCTGGTCGCCGCGTTCGAGACCGACTTTCACCGCACCATCCCGGAGTGTAATCGGCTCTACGCCGTGCCGCTCGAGTGGGCGGAGAAGGGGCTGGTGCGTCGCTGGGGATACCACGGCGCGAGCCATCGCTACATCGCCACGCGGATCGCGGAGCTTCTGAAGCGGGATGACCTGCGGGTCATCTCGTGCCACCTGGGCGGTTCGAGCTCGCTGTGCGCGATTCGCAACGGCCAGAGCGTGGCCAACAGCTTCGGCACCAGCGCGCAGTCGGGCCTGCCGCACAACAACCGGGCGGGCGATTTCGACGCCTTCGCCGTGCCGCTGGTCATGAAGCTCACGGGCAAGTCGCTGGACGAGGTGCTCACGATGCTCGCCTCACAAAGCGGGCTTCTGGGCCTAAGCGGCATAAGCGGCGACGTGCGCGACCTGGTCGACGCGGCCGAGCAGGGCAACCAGCGGGCCAAACTGGCCCTCGACGTGTTCGCTTCCCACGTGCGGCACTACCTGGGCGCGTACCTGGTGGAACTCGGCGGGGCCGACGTGATCGTCTTCACCGGCGGCATCGGCGAAAACCAGGCGTCGTTCCGGGCCATGGTCCTTCGCGATTTGGAGGATCTGGGCATCCTGCTCGATCCGAAGGTGAACGAGAAGACGCGGGCCGAGTCGCCGATCCACGCCGGCAAGAGCCGGGTGCAGATTTGGGTCGTGCCGACCAACGAAGAACTCATCGTCGCCCGGCTGGCCAAGAAACTCCTGGAGGGTTAGGGGCATGTTCGTCGCCAAAGTGACCGGGTCGCTGGTGTCGACGCAGAAGACCGCCGCCATGGTCGGCCACAAGCTGCTGGTGGTCGAGCCTTACCGGCTCGACGAGGCCCGCCGCGGGCTGAAATCGGCCGGGCGGACGTTTGTGGCCGTCGACACGGTCGGCGCCGGCGAGGGGGAACTGGTGCTCATCACTCAGGGCTCCAGCGCCCGGCTGACTCCGGAAACCAAGAACCTGCCGATCGATACGGTGATCATCGGCATTGTCGATACGGTCCACGTGGGCCAGCAGTGTGTGTATGCGAAAAAGGAGTAGGCAGAGGGCAGTAGGCCGAGGGCGGAAGTGAACTCGGGAGTCGTGGGGCAGGTTGCTAACCTGCCTGGGCAGATTAGCAATCTGCCCCACTAACCAAGGGAACGTTAAAGGCGGAAAGCCATGCAAGTCAACGAGACCTTTATTCGCAGCGTCGTGGAAGAAGTCCTCCAACGCATGAGCGGGAACGGAGCTGGCCCGGCGATCGCTCCTCAGGGAACGAAAACCGGGCGGTTCGGCCTGTTCACCTGCCCGGACGAGGCGGTCGCCGCGGCGAAGGAGGCTTACGAGCAGCTCTCGCGGCGGACCATCGAAGAGCGCAGGCAGATCATCGACCACATCCGGCGGATCGCCATCGAGCAGTGCGTCGAGCTGGGCACGATGGAAATGGAAGAGACCAAGATCGGCCGGCTCGTACACAAGATCGACAAGCTGCGCACGCTGGGCGAGCGGGCCCCGGGCGTGGAGTTCATGCGGAGCGAAGTCTTCAGCGGCGACCACGGCCTGGCGGTGATCGAGCACGCCCCGTTCGGCGTCATCGGGGCAATTACGCCGGTGACCCACTCGCTGCCCACGGCAACCGGAAACGCGGTGAGCATGATCGCGGCCGGCAACACGGTGGTGTTCAATCCGCACCCGAGCGGAAAGCGGGTCGCGGCCGAGGGGATCCGCCGCTACAACGAGGCGATTTATCGCGACCTGGGCATCGACAACCTGACGTGCGTCATCGTCGAGCCCACGCTGGAGACGGCCGACCGGATCTTCAAGCACCGCC
>CAYTJV010000011.1:0-18630 GCA_964438165.1 uncultured Planctomycetaceae bacterium
TCGGAAGTCCAGGGATAGGAGCTAAGTCCCGGATAGCAAGCCCGTTAGAACCGTCGACCGGGTCCGTCGCGGTAGGCGGTGCCGGGTCCCCAACTCCAGCCATAGCCGGCGTAATCGCCACCCGATCCCGCCGAGTACGTGGGCGGGCAATAGACGCCGCCCGAGTACGCGGGCTGCGAGGTTCCGCTCTCGTTCTGGGTCTCGTCGTTGCCGTTGGTGGTCGAGGGGGACTTGGCTTGACTTACACTGACCACGTTGGGGCAGCTCGCGAATTGCTCGTAAGGAACCCAGGTCGAGCCGGTCCAAACCATCCAGTAATTCTCGGGCATCCAATACCACCAGCGGGCCTCGTGCCACCGGTAGTGCCAATCCGGGCTAACCGTTTGGACCGTGGCAGCCTCCTCCGCCTGTAGCTTGGCGGCGAAAATTGCCACGGCCGCCGCCGCGGCAAGCAGAATTCTCTTCATCGTGATGCTCCTTTGGGCTGTTTCCGGGCGGGTTAAAGCCGCCCGTTACCATGGTTTCCGCCCAATCTCGCGAAACAAGGGCAGGGAGGCCTAAGGAACAGGTTTATTCCCCGTAACCTATTGATATAATAGATGTTAGAATAGAGGCTAGATCGGCCTTTTCGACCGGGACACACCGGGCCCGACCAAAGGTCTCCCTCGCGTCGTCTGGAGATCTAGCGGTCGAGACCTCGACGAGGTCAGGAGACCTGCGCCGAGCGCCGCGGGCACTCGTCTTCCTCGAGTCGTCAGAACGTGAAGAGCAGGTCCAAGCCGGTGGTGAACTGGCTACTATGGGCCAAGTCGCCAAACGGCAGCTCCTCGGATGGATTCCTCGGACCGTTGTACCAGTCCCAGCGGACCTCGGGACGCAACGTGAAGTTTGGATGGGGACGGTAGTTCAGCCCCAGGCTCAAATCGCTGAAGCTGCCGGCAAAACCGGGCTTGCCGAGCCATCCCTTGTTGGTCCCGAGCACGTTGCCAATGCCGGCAATCCGCGAGCCCTCGTTATTTTGGATCCATTCGTAGCGCAAGCCTGCCGACCACTTGGGGTTCAGCTTGAGGGTGAAAAGCTGCTCGAAGCCGTACCAGGCGTCGTTTTGGCCGGGAGTCAGGGCGGAGCCGTTGGCTTCACCGCCCACGGTAATCTGAGTCCCCGACCAGAATCGCTCGTTGAACTGGTGGGTGAGCACCGTGATGACGCTTGTCTGGTCGTGAAATCCGGTGAACGTCACGGTCGGCCCGCTGTCCACCATCACGGATATGGTCGATCGCTTGTCGTCCGCCGCCCACTTTAGGCCCCCCAGGAAGTTTAGCCCTTCGAAGGGGTTTTCGAACAGGTTCCAGCCGCGATTGAATCCGCCGACCACCGTCCAATTGTCGTTGAGCCGGTAATCCGCCTGAAGGCCGGTGACCAACAACGGATCGAAGTAGCCCGCCATCAAGTAGCTGTGCGAATAGAAGAAGTTGAGCGGCGCGGGCACGACTTCCAAGCTGGTGAGGGTCGCGAAATGACCCACCTTCACGGTCAGGTCGTTGTACGCAACCTCGAGGTAGAACTGGGGCAGGATCAGCCCGTAAAAGCTGTTGGGGCTGTTGATGCGATTCTCCAGGCCGAAACATTGTCCGAATCGCCAATCCTCGCCGTAGACGACGTCCACCCGGCCGCCGATGTCAAAGCCGTCGCCGTCGGTTTTCGTTGGGCGGACGAAGTACAACCACGCCTGGTTCAACATATACTCGCCGCTGCGATCATTCGTCGTGATAGGCCCATTAAACCGGTCCGCCGGATTCCAGGCGTTGAAGGTAATGCCCTGCTGGATCCACCCCCCCATCTTGATTCCGTGGTTCTGAAAGAAGCCGGGTTGGCGAATCGTCCAGGGCCCACCCGCCGGCTCAGGAGCGGTTTCTTCGGCCGCCGGACCGTAATCGGGCACCGGAGTCGGCTCGGGACTTTCGCCTGTCAGCAGGATTCGGCCGCTGTCGCTCCGCGCCGAGGCGGAGACAGTCCTCTGGGAATCGACTGGTGATACGGGGCTCTGGCCTGTGGCTGATCCAACCATGTAAGCGAGCAAGAGCCCCACGGCAGGCACCAATCCGAGGCGATTCATCGGCCGACGCTCCTTTCTGGCGGGAACGATTACTGACAAGACCCCGATGCGTCATCGGAAAATCCGGCAGCACGCGTTCATTCGATAGGGCACGCAGCCCTGGCATGTCCGTCATTTCTTGGTCGTGGAACGTCTCGCTGTAACGCTTGGGTAAGATATGCGGGGTTATTGACACAATCACCGCCGGTGCCCAATATGGTGGGTGCGATGGATGGCCGCTCCAATTGTGGGTCAGGCTTTCCAGCCCGACGGCGATCCGCATTCGATCGGGTGGTGAGTCGACGCCAAGGGCAATCGCAGGCGAATCAAAGAGTCGCTGCTTTGGATTTGACTACGAGGAGGTATCCGATGTCGAACACCGTGCTGAACGTGCTGAAGAGTGTTGTTGCGGGCCTGATCCTGGCGTCGCTGGCGGGCTCCGTCCAGAGTCAAGAAAAGGTTCGCCGCCTGCCCGTCAAAGAATATCTCGACAAAATGAAAGGGGGCTGGCTGGGCCAGATGGCCGGGGTTGGCTGGGGGGCGCCCACCGAGTTCCGCTGGCGGGCGGCGATCATTCCCGAGGACAAGATGCCGCCCTGGAACCCTGCCATGGTCAACCAGCACGGCAACGACGACCTCTACGTGGAAATGACGTTTCTCCGCACGCTGGAGCAGCACGGACTCGGTGTCTCGATCCGCCAGGCGGGCATCGACTGGGCCAATAGCGGCTACCAGCTTTGGCACGCCAACAAGGCGGGACGCGACAACCTCCGCGCTGGCATAGCCCCGCCCGACAGCGGCCATCCACGCTTCAACACGCACGCCGACGACATCGACTACCAGATCGAGGCCGACTTCTCGGGCCTGATCGCCCCGGGCCTGCCCAACACGGCCATTGCGTTGGGCGAGGTCTTCGGCCGGCTGATGAACTACGGCGACGGCCTCTATGGCGGCCAGTTCGTCGGCGGCATGGTTACCGAGGCCTTTTTCGAGAGCGATCCGGTGAAACTGGTCCGCTTCGGGCTAGAGTGCATCCCCGAGAAAAGCCAGTATGCCGAGTGCGTGCGCGACGTCCTCCGCTGGTACGAAGAGGAGCCCAACGACTGGCAAAAGACCTGGCAGAAAATCGAAGACAAATATCAGAAGAACCCCCAGTATCGCCGCTTCTCGTGCGACAAAGGGGCGTTCAACATCGACGCCAAGCTCAACGGGGCGTACATCGTGATGGGCCTCCTGTACGGCAAGCGCGACCTGGATCAAACGATGCTCATCTCCTGCCGCTGCGGGCAGGACAGCGACTGCAATCCGTCGAACGCCGGCGGGGTGCTCTTCACCACGATCGGTGCCTCGAAGGTGCCCGAGCGGTTCACCCGCGAGCTGAAAACGAACACCAAGTTCAGCTACTCCGATTACGCCCTGCCGAAGGTCTACGAGGTGTGCGAAAAACTGGCCCGGCAGGCGGTGGTCAAGGCCGGCGGCCGCATCGAGCAGGAGGGGGGCGAGGAGGTCTTTGTGATCCCCGTGCAGAAAGCTAAGCCCGGCAAGCTCGAGCAGTGTTGGGAGCCGGGCCCGGCCGCCAACAGCAAATTCACGGCCGAAGAAATGAAGCAAATCGTGGCCAAGGCCGATCCCCCGAAGCCGAAGAAAAAGGCCAAGTCGCAAACTTCCGAAGTCTCCAAGACTTCGGAAGTTTCGGCCAAGATCCCGGTGATCCTCGATACGGACATCGGCGACGACATCGACGACACCTGGGCCCTTGCCCTACTGCTCAAGTCGCCCGAGGTGGACCTCAAGCTGGTCGTCGCCGACACTGGCAACACGACGTATCGGGCCAAGATCATTGCCAAGCTCCTGGAGGTCGCCAAGCGGACCGACGTGGCGGTCGGCGTTGGCGTCCGCCAGTCGGACAAAGAGGCCGGGCAAGCCAAGTGGGTTGCCGACTACGACCTGGCACGCTATCCGGGCAAAGTCCACAAAGACGGCGTCGGGGCGATGATCGACCTGATCATGAAGTCCAAGGAGAAGATTACGCTGATCTGCATCGGCCCGGTGCCGAACATCCAGGCCGCCTTGGAGCGGAACTCGGAGATCGCCACGCGTACACGATTCGTGGGCATGCACGGCAGTGTGCGGCTGGGCTACAACGGCAAGTCGACCCCCGATCCGGAATGGAACGTGAAGGCGAACCCGAAAGCGGCCCAGAAGGCATTCACCGCCGCGTGGCCGATGACGATCACGCCGCTGGATACCTGTGGGCTGGTGCGCCTGAAGGGCGAGAAGTATCGCAAGATCGCCGAGTGCAAGGACCCCATCACTCGGGCCGTCATTGAGAACTACCAGATCTGGCACAAGGCCGGCAACCCGCAGCACAAGGGCAAGATCGAGGCCAGCTCGGTGCTCTTCGACACGGTGGCGATCTATCTCGCCTTCACCGATAGGCTGGTGAACATCGAGCGCCTGCCGATCCGCGTGACCGACGACGGCTTCACGCGCATCGACCCGAAGGGCAAGCAAGTCGATTGCGCCATGTCGTGGAAGGACCTCGGCGCGTTCGAGGATTTCCTGGTGGCCCGTTTTGCTGGAAAATGATGAGATTTACCGCGGAGGACACGGAGGAGCGCGGAGGGAGGGGGAAAGGCGGAGAGGTTGCGGCATAAGACGTTAAGTATTGACCATTCGTTTGATTCCGTCCTTGAGATGCACGACGTTGAAGTTGATGAGGAGGCCTACTTTCTTGCCGCTGAGCTTGAGATAGGAGAGCAACTGGGCTTGGTGAACCGGGATGACTTTCTCGACGGCCTTGACCTCCACAATGACCTCATCGTCCACGAGAAGATCCAAGCGGTATCCGCACTCGATTCGCACGCCGTCGTAGACCACGGGCAACTCGACTTGCCTTGCAGCGTTGAGACCTCGCCGGTGCAACTCAAATAGAAGACATGCCTCGTACGTCGATTCGAGGAGCCCCGGCCCCAGCGTGCTATGTACCTTCATCGCCGCGTCAATAATCGCCCCCGTCAATTCCTCATACAACATCCCCCCCTCCCTCCTCCGCGTCCCCCGTGTCCTCCGTGGTAAATCAATATGCTCGCCATCACGCCCGAGTTTGTTTCCAGAACTCGTCGCGCATGGCGAGGATGTTCTCGGCGGGGACGTCGTACTGGATGTTGTGGACCTGGGTGAACACGAGGTGGGCGTTGGGGCCGAACTCGGCCAGGCGCCGGCGGACGTCGGCCCGGACTGTCTCCGGATCGGCGGCATTCAGGGCGTGCTGCGTGTCGCAGCCGCCGCCCCAGAAGGCGATGTCCTTGCCGTATCGCCGCACGAGATCGGCGGGGTTCATCCCGACGGCGCTGACCTGGACGGGATTGAGCGCGTCGACGCCCATCTCGATCATGTAGGGAACGAACGCCGCCACCGCTCCGCACGAGTGCATCACGACCTTCTTGCCGGCCGCCTTCATCTTCCCGACCGCCTCGGAGATGTACGGGAAGATCATCTCCCGGTAGATCGCCGTGGAGATCATGCCCGACTGCTGCGTGCCGAGGTCGTCGGTCAAGAAGATGACGTCGAACCACGGGCCGAAGGCATTGAGGAACATGTCGATCCGCCGCAGATACGCCTCGTGGAGCTTGGCGAGCAGGGCGTGGGCGAGGTCTTTGTCGGTCATGAGGTCCATGAGGAACTGCTCGTAGCCCCGCATGAGCATTCCGGCCTGGAGGTAGTGCAATCGCCAGAGCGTGACCACGGCCCGGTCGGTCGCCTGGTACTGCTTCTTGGCCCGCTCGGCTAAGGCGTCCACCGGCTCGTCGTAGACATAGGAGAAATCCCAGCGGTCGAACAGCGCGTCGTACTGGTCCAGCTCGGCGGCCGAGGTGACGTGGCCCAGCGGATTTCCGACCGGATCGTGATAGTAGGCGTCGGCCGCGCGCTTGGCGTAGACCGTGCCTTGCGGATTGCGAACCACCGACGAGCCGTCAGCCAGGTCCTCGACGTCGAACCGCTCCGGGATGATTAGCTCCACGCCGAAGGGCGTCTTCCAAAGCTTGGTCCGCTGCGAGCCGAACCAGAGGGCCTCGGCATCGGCGCCCAGGGCATCCATGACCGGTCGGTCGGTCTGGGCCACCAGTTGAATCAGGCAGCCGCCGCGGATCGGCCCGTCGCCAAATCCCATCCTTTCCCGCAGCTTCTTATAGGTAATCACGTGGACGCTGGAGCAATCGGTGCCGCCGATGTCCAGCGGGGTGCAATCGGCCTTCTGGCGATTGAGCGTCGCCAGCACGCGGTCGCGCGGGGTCATTTCCTTTCTCCTCCAAATGATCTCACATAACTCCGGGAGGGCGAGGCTCCTGCCGAGCCGTCTTGAGCTGTGGCATATCGATGCTTGTACACGGCTCGGCAGGAGCCTCGCCCTCCCGGAGTCGCAGAAGTTCGTTCAGCTTCGGCGGCCTACTTCTTCTCCGCCGGCTTGGGCTGGACGATCTTCAGCGGCTTGATCGCCAGCGCGTCCTTCTTCGGCAGCGCGGGGAACTTCGCGTGCGGCTCGGACTGGTACCAGTAGCCGACCGAGGCGATGTCGTCCTCCAGCGGCAGGTAGCGGCCCGATCCGTCCTGGTACCAGCCCAGGGCCTGGATCGTCACCTTCAGGTCCTCGCGGAACCGCACCGGGTCGGCGATGTGCCAGCGGTAGAGTCCGAATCGCTGGCCCGGCAGGTAGGCCACGCCGGGCGGCAGCACCTGGGCCAGGCCGGCGTAGGGCGTGGAGAACGGCTGGTACAGCCTCGTGTCCCGATTCTCGAAGTTGTACGATCCGCAGAAATAGTCCTCGGTGCCGGTGCCGGCGATGGTAGGGAATTCCTGGTCGCCGTCCATGAAGAACTTGATCTCCCCTTCGCCCCACCAGCCTGGGCTGTGGACTTCCCAAGCCATGTACGTCCCCACGTATTGCCCTCGGCCTCGCACGCCGTCGAGGATCGTGTAGACGCTCTTGGCCGGCAGCCGATTCACGCGGCGGAATTGGGCGTGCAAATAGGCCGCGTCGGCCGGCACCTCGGTCAGCGTGTAGTTGATCTGGTAGTAGAGCGTCATGTCCTTATCATCGAGGTTCTCCATGGTCACCTTCGCCTTCTTGCGGAAGGGCATGGCCCAATAGCAGTTGAACGCGCTGCCCGGATTGACGCACACCGGCAGCGAGTTGATCTGGCAGTACTTGCCCCAGCCGCAGGCGAAGAAATCGCCCATGGGAACCTCGATCGAGGGCTCGGTCTCGTCGTCCCAGTAGAACCGCAGGATGAACAGCCGGGTCTTGTCGATGGGGGCGGGCGTCATCCAGATTTGCTGGATGGCCCCGGGCCCGGTGATCTCGCCCATGGTGAAGGTCGCCTTTGCTTTGATGCGAACCGAAGGGGAAATCTTCCGGCCTTGGCCCAGATCCCGGTGATAATTCTTGCCCGTTCCCTCGGTGTGCATGCCTTCCTTGCCCTTCTCGCCGGTGAAATTCTCCGGGCTGATGGAGCTCGACTGCGCGTTGGAGAGTCGATAGAGGATCCCCAGGTTCATGTTCAAGCCGTTGAACTGCCGGCCCGACGAAGGCGCTTGCGCCTGTCCAAGCGACGGCCAGCACAGACCGATCGCCAAAGCCACTCCGAAACTCAACATGCCGGTGATGGATCGCACGACGTTCTCCTTTCGCCCAAGACGCGTCTTCAGTATGCCCGCCGGGAATGCCCGACAGACGATACTAACACCACGGCGGTCGTAGGGCAAGCTGCCAGCTTGCCCGTGGGCAGTACCGGGACAAGTTGGCAGCTTGCCCCTACGACTGGCGCAGATCGAAGGTCTGATGCCCTTGGGCGTCGCGGCGACATTCAAGCCGAAAACCGCAGGCAAAAGCGGCCGAGAACTGGAACCCCTCCGAGTCCGGCTGGACGGCCCGGTAGCCCGACCGCCCACGTTCGTGGATGCGAAACACCAGTGGTTCGCGTCGCGCGTCGGCCAGCCAGAACTCGGGGACGCCAGCCTTGAAGTACTTCTTGGGAAGGCGTTTGGTGTCCTTAACGACCGACGAATCGCTGACGATTTCCACGATCAGGTCCGGGGCCCCCTCCAACTCGACATAGCGGTCTGTCTTGCGGCCCGCCTTCGAAATCAACCGGACGCGTCCGGCCGCCAGGGTTGCATGGCACACCAGCACGATGTCCGGCTCCGCCGAGAGGTCCGCCTCCACGGAACTGACTCTCGTCCGGTCGATGAACAAGTATCCGAGGTCCCTCGACTTCACGAGTTGATGGAGGGTGGTGTAGATTTCCCCTTTCAGCGTGCCATGGCAAAAGATGTCTTCCGGCGACATATCGACCTCGATTCGGCCTGCGAGATAGTCGATCCGGCCACGCTCGGGGAAATCGTCCGACGTGGCCCAACGACGAAAATCGGCCAACGAATTCAGATTCAGCGGAATCTCAAGCTGTTCTTCAATTACCAAAGTAGTTGCCATGGCGGCATTCCGGAAGTTTCCTGCTCGGCCCGCGTCGACAGGCCGCTCTTGATCGCAGCGAAGACATTCGTGATTCTATGCCAATCGCGGCAGCGGAACAATTATTGGGTGGAGAAATGGTCCTCCGGCGACCACCTTGAGGAGGGGTCTGGCGTCTGGCGACTCTCGCAGGCGGCGACTAGAATGGTTTCCCGGTACCCATTTCACCGACGCAAGCGCAGGAGAGATTTCCGATGTCGGGCGGTTGCACCTTCCGTCGCGCGATGAGCCTGCTCTTGGTCGCCCTGCCGGCGGCATGGACTTGCGTTTTCTCTCCACTGGCCGCAGTCGCCGCGGAGCCGGGCGGGCGGTTTACGATCCGTGCCGACTGGTTCGATCGCGGCAACGTCCGCGTCAGCACGCCGGGGCAGGACTACGCCGACAAGTACGCCTGCATCTGGAACGCCGGCCAGTTGCCCAACCAGACGGAGTACGATCTCGATTTCCCGGCGACGGCCGAGTACTCCGTGGTCGCGCTCTACACCGCGAACGACGCGCGGCCGGTGGATATCTATCTGGACGGCGTGAAGATCCACCGCGGCTTTGCCGGCGTGACCGGAAGCTGGCAAACGTCGCACGCGCGGTGGGAGCCGCAGTGTACGGCGAAAATCAGCCAGGGCAAGCACACGGTGAAACTCTTGTGCCCGGGGTCGTGCATGCCGCACATTTGCGCGTTGCGGTTCGAGTCGCCGGTAGCGTTTCCGGCCGGCTGGCGGCTCGCCAGGCGGGCCGAACGCCGGCCGCCCGCGGTCGAGCCGGTTGTGCCTCGCGCTCACCACTTGCTGAGCATGGCGGCGATCGATCCGGCCGTGACTCTGGAAGCCCGGGTGGTTTCAGCGGCCGAGGCGATTGACGTTACCGGGCCGGCGGCACGCGACGAGTTGCTCCGCGGGGAATCGGTTGATGCCGGCGTGCGGACTCCTTGGGCGGCCCGGATCACGATCCGCCGACCGGGCCGCGATTCCGAATCCGACGTGCTGCCGCTTGCCCCGGATTGCGTGAGGAAGATTCTCGACCATGTGTCGTGTCTGGTCGACGACTACGGGAAGGTCGTAGGGCAAGCTGCCAGCTTGCCTCTGGACAGCACCGGGGCAAGCTGCCAGCTTGCCCTACGTGAGCTATCGTCCCGGTTGGAGCGCGTGCTGGCGGAGCCGGAGAGGAGACAGAAGTGGGAGCGTTTCTGGGAGATTTACCTTGCCGTCGCTCGACTGGAAACTCGCGTCGTCCTGGCCAATCCGTTGTTGGACTTCGACAAACTGCTGGTCGTTCGCCGAAGCGCGAGCAGTCCGGCGCTCGGGCTGCCGCAGAACTGGCAGAGCAATTGCGTGCTGCCGACCTCGGGCTTCGACAACGAGATCGCCATCTTCGAGCCCCTCAAACCGGGCGGGCAACTGAAACCGCTCTACCGACCCAAGGCCCCGGTCTTCGTCGGCGACGTGGACCTGCACTTCGACGCCGAGAAGTTGCTCTTCTCCTCGGTGGGCAGCCACGGCCGATGGCAGGTGTTCGAGATCCGCAGCGACGGAACCGGCCTGCGCCAGGTCACGCCCGGCGACCAACCCGACGTGAACCACTACGACCCCTGCTATCTGCCCGATGGGCGGATCCTGTTCTGCTCCACGGCCTCGATGGCCGCCGTGCCTTGCGTGAACGGGAGCACGCTGGTGGCCAATCTCTACCGGATGGACGCCGACGGCCGCAACATCCGCCAGCTTTGCTTCGACCAGGAGCACAACTGGTGCCCGACCGTCATGCCCAACGGCCGCATCCTGTATCTCCGCTGGGAATACACCGACACGCCGCACAGCCACGACCGGGTGCTTTTCACCATGAACCCCGACGGCACCGGCCAGATGGAATACTACGGCAGCAACTCCTACTGGCCCAACGCGATGTTCTACGCCCGGCCGATCCCGGGCCGTCCGACCATGTTCGCGGCGATTGTCGGCGGTCACCACGGCGTGCCGCGGATGGGCGAGCTGGTGCTCTTCGACGTGGCCCGCGGACGGCGCGAGGCCGACGGAGCGATTCAGCGGATCCCGGAGCGGGGCAAAAAGGTCGAGGCGATCATCGCCGACAACCTGGTCGACGGCTCCTGGCCGAAGTTTCTCCACCCGTATCCCCTTTCCGACAAGTACTTCCTCGTCGCCGCCCAGCAAACGCCCGGTTCGCTCTGGGGCATTTATCTTGTGGACGTTTACGACGGGATGTTTTTGCTCAAAGAGGAGCCCGGCTATGCGATGTTGGAGCCGGTCCCGCTCAAGAAAACGCCCAAGCCGCCCATCCTGCCCGACAAGACGAACCCCAATCGGCGCGACGCAATCGTGTATCTCGAAGACGTGTACTCCGGCGGCGGACTGGCCGGCATTCCCCGCGGCACGGTCAAGAGGTTGCGGCTGTTTACGTATCATTTTCTCTTCCCCGGCATGGGCGGTCCGCAGGGCGTGGTCGGCATGGAGGGCCCGTGGGACATCAAGCGGATCATGGGCACGGTGCCGGTCGAGGAGGACGGCTCGGCGGTGTTCCGCGTGCCGGCCAACACGCCGATCTCGGTGCAGCCGCTGGACGCCGAAGGGAAGGCCCTGCAATTGATGCGGAGCTGGTTCACCGGCATGCCCGGAGAGGTGGTTTCCTGCGTAGGTTGCCATGAGGGTCAGAACTCCGGGCCGCCTTCGAAGACGACGCTGGCGGCCCGAAAGCCACCCTCGGAGATCGGCCCCTGGTACGGGCCCGAGCGCGGCTTCAATTTCGCCCGCGAGGTCCAGCCGGTGCTCGACCGCTACTGCGTCGGCTGTCACAACGAGGGGTTAGGGGTTAGGGGTCAGGGGTCAGAAAAGACGGTCCGAACACAGCCACCGAACCCTGCCCCCCGAAACCTGACCCCTGACCCCCGACCCCTAACCCCTCTTCTCGCGGCCTTCGATCTCCGCGGCAAAGAGACGATCAAGGATTACACAAGCCTCTTTCACTTCGGCGGCGCCGATGCGGGGCATTTCTCCACGTCCTACGCCGAGCTGCACCGCTACGTGCGCCGGCCGGGATTGGAAAGCGACTACCACATGCTCGTGCCCATGGAGTTCCACGCCGACACGACCCGCTTGGTGCAGCTCTTGCGCCAAGGGCATTATGGCGTGCAACTTGACCCGGAAGCGTGGGACCGGCTGATTACCTGGATCGATTTGAACGCACCCTACCACGGCACATGGACGGAAATCGCCGGCGAGGCCCGCGTGAAGCATCTGGCCCAACGGCGGCGCGAGTTGTTGAAGCTTTACGCAGGCATGGACAGCGATCCGGAGGCAATCCCGCCGTCCCCGCGCGAGCCCATCGTGCCGATCGTGCCTCCCCAGGAGCCGCCCAAGCCCGACGGGCTCACGTGTGCGGGATGGCCCTTCGATGCCGCCGAAGCGCAACGCCGCCAGGCGGCCGGCGGCCCGATAACCCGCTCCGTGCCGCTCGGCAAGGGGCTGACGATGGAGTTGGTCCGCATTCCCGCAGGGAGCTTCATCATGGGCGAGTTGGGGGGCGATCCCGACGAGCGTCCGCGCACGGCGGTCACCATCCGGGAGCCATTTTGGATCGGCCGCTGCGAGGTGACCAACGAGCAATTCGCCCGGTTCGACCCGGCCCACGACAGCCGCGTGGAGTCGAAGCACGCCATGCAGTTCGGCGTGCGCGGGTTCTACGTCAACGGCCCGAAGCAGCCGGTCGTGCGGATCTCCTGGCGCCAGGCCATGGCCTTCTGCGACTGGCTGAGCCGCACCATGGGCCGGCAGTTCACCTTGCCGAGCGAGGCCCAATGGGAATACGCCTGCCGGGCCGGAACGGCCACGCCCTTCTGGTACGGCGACCTGAACACCGATTTCTCCAAGTACGCCAACCTGGCCGACTTGATGCTCCGGGAGTTCGTCTGCGATCCGTACAACAAGGTCCGCGCTCCGTTTGCCAATCCGGGCAAGTACGACGACTGGATCCCCAAGGACGATCGGTTCAACGACGGCGGGTTCGTGTCGGAGGACGTGGGCCGCTACCGGCCGAACCCTTGGGGACTGATCGACGTGCACGGCAACGTGGCCGAATGGACCCGCTCGGCCTATCGGCGGTATCCGTGCGGGGACGACGACGGGCGCAACGACGTTTCACTGGCCGAGGATCGCGTGGTCCGCGGCGGCTCGTGGCGCGACAAACCGGCCGCGGCCCGCTCGTCCGCCCGTTTGCCCTACCGGCCGTATCAGCCGGTGTACAATGTCGGCTTCCGCGTGGTGTGCAAGGACTGACGATATTAAGGAAATGGAGGACGTAGAGTCCGCGCTCGGGGAATCGCCAGCGTTTTGGAGTGCGGTAACTTGTTACCGCTTTCTTTTTCGCGTGTTGCGCCCCCGTTCTGAGAAAGAAAGCGATGACAAGTCATCGCACTCCAAAGGGACTAATTCCGCGTTTATGTTCGGAGGAGCGACATAATGGTTCGACAAGCCGCAGCAGCCTTGGTGTTTCTCATGAGTATCGTTCAGACGCCGGCCCTCTTGGCCAACGATGATCTGGCCGATGGGTTCGCCAATCCGCCGGACGCGGCCAAGCCGTGGGCCTATTGGTGGTGGTTGGACAGCTACGCGACCAAAGAAGGAATCACCAAAGACCTGGAGGAGATGAAGCGTCAGGGGATCGCCGGCGTGCTCTTGTTCGATGCGGGAGAAGGTGGCCCCGACGCGCCCAAAGGGCCGGTCTTCATGAGCCCGGCGTGGCGAGAATTGTACAAGCACGCCCTGCGCGAGGCCGATCGGCTGGGGATCGACGTCGGCGTGAACCTGTGCAGTGGGTGGAACGCGGGAGGCGCCTGGGTCACGCCGGAACATGCCGCTAAAGAGCTCGTTTGGACGGCGACCCAGGTGCAAGGCCCGGGCCCAATCGAAAAGCAACTCCCTAAGCCGCTGGTGCGGGAGAATTACTACCGCGACGCGTCCGTGCTCGCCTTTCCGGCCAGCGGTCCACTGCCCGGGGCCCCGGCCAAGGTCACGGCCAGTTCCTCGTATCGCCACTACACGCCGGACCTGGCCCTCGACGGCAATTCCGAGACCCGCTGGGTCTCCAACAGCGACAAGCCCGGCCAAGGCCCCACGCCGCAACGCCCGGAGTGGCTCTCGTTCGAGTTCCCCCAGCCGCTACCGGCGGCGTCGCTGTACCTGGAGCCGTACAGCGAGTGCGGGCCCAAGGAGTGCGAGTTGGAGTGCTCGCAGGACGGCAAGGCGTTCCAAAAGCTCGCAAGCTTCACGGTCGAGCCGGGCCGGGCCAAGACCGTGCCGTTTGCCGAGATGCCGGCCCGATTCTTCCGGCTGCTCCTCAAGTCGTCCCATCCGTTCCAGGGTCCGCAGTCGTGGAACGTGCAGATCGCCGAGATTGCGATCCTGAAGAAAGGCCAGCGGCCGCCGATGATGGGACCGCTGAAGCACTGGGATCTCAAGGCGGCCCGGACGTTTTTGAGCGGATTGCCCGACATGCTCCATGAAGAAGACTCGGAAAAGCCGGGCGAGCGCGATTGCGAGAGCCGGCAGGTGATCGACCTGAGCGGCAAGATGGATTCGTCGGGCCGGCTGTCCTGGACCGTGCCGCAAGGCGCGTGGACCGTGCTGCGATTGGGCTGCACGCTCCTGGGCGCGAAGACCAAGTGCGTCAGCCCCGGGGCGATCGGCTACGAAATCGATTTCTTCAGCGCCGAGGCGATGGACCTGCACTTTGCCGAAACCGGCCAAAAGATGATCGCCGACGCCGGGCCGTTGGCCGGCAAAACGTTGAAGTATTTCCACGACGACAGCTATGAGGTCGCCGGCCCCAACGGACTCCAGCCCACCTGGACGCCCCGGCTTCGGGCCGAGTTCCAGAAGCGGCGGGGCTACGACCCGCTTCCCTACCTGCCCGTGCTCGCCAGGCGGATCGTCGATAGCCGGGAAATCTCCAACCGCTTCCTCTGGGACTATCGCCGCACGATCGGCGACCTGATCGCGGCCAACCATTACCGCCGGATGCGCGAGTTGGCCCAGCGGCACGGCATCGGCACGCACCCGGAATCCGCTGGCCCGTTCTGGCACCACATCGACGCCTTGGAGATCGAGGGGATCAACGACATCCCCATGGGTGAGTTCTGGAAGCGGGTGCCCGAGCAGCCGAACGGCGCGGTGGCGTTTGTCAATTGGTATCCCACCTGCGACACGATCCGGCAGATCGCGTCGGCCGCCCACCTCTACGGCAAGCGGCTCTGCCAGGCCGAGGCCTTCACCTCCATGGGCCCGAACTGGGAGGAGGACTTTTTTGACTTGAAGGACATCGGCGACCGGGCGTTCTGCGCGGGGCTCACGCGCAACGTGCTCTGTTTCTATGTACACCAGGGCCGGCTCGACGTGAAGCCGGGCTTCCAGTGGGAGGCGGCCGGCACGCACTTCGACCGCAACGTCACTTGGTGGAACCAGATCCACGCCTGGCTCAAGTACCTCGCCCGCTGCCAGCACCTCCTGCAACAGGGCCGTTTCGTCGCCGATCTCTGCTACTATTACGGCGAAGACGTGCCAAACTTCGTGCCCGGCAAAGTGTACATGCGCCCGCCGCTGCCCAAGGGTTATGATTGCGATACGATCAACGCGGACGTGCTGCTCAACCGCCTGAGCGTCAAGGACGGACGTCTGTTCCTGCCCGACGGCATGAGTTACCGGCTCTTGGTGCTGCCCGAGCGGCGCCCGATGTCGCCGCGCGTATTGCGCAAGATCAAGGAACTAGTCGAGGCCGGCGCGACGGTGCTCGGTCCCAAGCCCGACCGTTCTCCCGGCCTGACCGGCTATCCGGTATGTGACCGACAGGTGAAGCAGTTAGCCGATGCGATTTGGGGCGAGGTGGACGGCCAGAAAGTCCGCCAGCGCAAGGTCGGTCTTGGGCGAATTTTCTCGGGCCGCACGCCTCAAGACGTCCTCGCCGCCGACGGCATTTCGCCCGACTTTGAGTACCGCAGCCCGGCCCCGGATGCCAATCTCGACTTCATTCACCGCACGCACGATGGGGCTCAGATCTACTTCGTTTCCAATCAGCAGAATCGACCCGAGAAAGCGGAATGCACCTTCCGCGTGTCGGGCAAGCAGCCGGAGCTATGGGACGCCGTGACGGGCGAGCGTCGCGACGCAACCGATTTCCGCGAGCAGGCGGGACGCACGATCGTGCCGATGGCATTCGCCCCGCGGCAATCGTGGTTCTTCGTCTTCCGCAGGGCGGTGGAAACCGGCAAGTCCCCACAGCCCAACTGCCTTGTCTTCGGCACGCCGGTCGAGTTGACCGGGCCGTGGACGGTCCATTTCGACCCCTCGTGGGGCGGGCCCGCGTCGATTGTGTTTGAGAAGCTCGACGACTGGACGAAGCGCTCCGAAGCGGGGATCAAGTATTACTCGGGCAAGGCCACGTACAGGAAGACCTTCGACCTGGGCGAGTCCTTGCGCCGGCCCGGCAAGCGGCTCTATCTCGACCTGGGCAAAGTGAAGAACGTGGCCGAGGTTCGCCTCAACGGCAAGGACTTGGGCGTGGTCTGGACCGCGCCCTGGCACGTTGAGATCACCGGCGCCGTGCAGCCGGCGGGCAACAAGCTGGAGATCGACATCGTCAACCTCTGGCCCAACCGGCTGATCGGCGATGCCGCCCTGCCGCCCCAGCAGCGGCTCACCGTGACCAACGTCAAGAAGTTCCACAAGGACTTCCCGCTCTACGAGTCGGGCCTCTTGGGCCCGGTGACGCTCAAAGGGGCGGAGTAACGATGTCTGGTCGCCACACGTGGCTCGGTCTCTCCGAGACCGAGTTCGCGTCTCGGAGAGACGCGACCACGTGGGACTACTCCGACAAGGCGGCGGCCACGGCGCGGCGGGCGGCGAGCACTCGGGTGCCGTCGGTCGTGTATTGGGTGAGCGAGCGGACTAACTCCGGATCGACCGCCAAGAGCTGCTCCGCCCGTTTCAGCCAGTCGGCCGGGGCAGTTCGGCGGCTGGCTTTCACGTCGGCGACCTTCTGCTTCAGCAGCCAGAGATACTCGTAGTCTTCCAGCCCGTCGCGAATGCACTTCATGCGGATCGTGGAGATCGGGCCGTTCGGGCCGGGGTAGAAGATCAGCCCGTCGCCGTTGAAGTTGGTCCACGACTTGCCGTCGGAATTCGTCAGCGGGCCGCGGTCGATCGGCTCGGTGAACGGGGCGTTCTCCCGGTGCACGATTTTGCCGTCCGGGGTCCGCTCGTCGCGGTTGGTCGCCCAGTGGTTCATCGAGTAGTAGAGGAACCCCTGCGTGCCAAACTTCTGGGCCATGAAACCCATCAGCAGGCGATGCTCGGCCGCCGAGTACTCGACGAACCAGTTGGCATAGGGGTGATGCGGGCCGCAGCAGATGTACCACCAGACCTGCCGGCCGCGCTGGCGCGCCGCCGCAATGGCCGCGGCCGTCTCGCCGAACTTCGGCGTCAGCGGGGTCCAGATGTCCATGTGTGCGTCCAGGCCCGTGTCGCGGCCGTAGGAATGGTCGTAGGCGGTCGTGATCAGCGGGATGGTCGGATAGCGATTCTTGATCTCGCCGAAGATATCCTTGATCGCCGCAAACTGGTTGGCCGAGACCTCGTCGAACCCGTAGATGTACGCCATGTCGAGCAGGCCCTCCTGCTTGAGCTGCGGAACGTACTTGGCCAGCGTGTCGAGGATCTGCCGCTTTTTGTCGGCCGGATACGGGTCGCCCGCCTTGACGTGGCCGACGCTGGAAACGTGCAGAATATTGAACCACCTCGCGCCGGCTTCTTTCCAACGCTTGATGTCGTCGATGCGCGGCGGGTAGCCGCGGTAGAGGTTGTCGGGGATCAGATGATGGGCGAGGATCATCTCGTGGCACTCGCGGCGAAGTTCCACCAGACGCCGCGCCTCCCCCATGCCGATCGATTGCAGGTTGGTCTCGCCGCGGCAGTAGGCCGTGTACTTCTCCCACTCCGCCGCGTCCTTGCTGTAGACCGAGCGCAGCATATCCTCGAAGAACACGATCGCCAGGGGCAAGTGATACTCCTTGGGGACCGCAAAGTTCCACACCCGGACCTCGATCGGCACGCAAAGCGGCGTGGCGCCCTCCGCGGTGACGGTGACCGTGCCTCGATAAAGTCCGGACGGCTGATCCGCAGCCGTGTGGACGTCAAGCCACAACGGCTGCCGCACGCCGGCCTCCAGGTCGAAGGCCGGCAGGAAATCCAAGAGCGGATCGGGCCACCAGCCCACGTAGTCGACCGCATAGGGCGGCTTCTTGGTATTGACGTAGCCCACCACGAGAACCTCGATTTGGCTCGATGAAATCCGGTGGTTGCCGTCGGCGACCAGGTCCGACACGGAGGCACTCACCGATTTCAGGGGCTTTGCCGCACGGAGCACGAGTTGAACGCCTTCGTACTCATTGGCGGCCATTTCCACCTTGAGCGTGCCGCCACCGGCCCCACGAAACGGCCGGTCCTTGCGGAAAACCTTATCGACGCCGTGGGTCCATTCGTAGGTCCAGACATCGCCTGCGGGTTGCGGCGAAGCTTCCGCCGCATTAGTCCGTCTATCGGCGCCGGAAAGCACGACAAGAAGCCCGATAGCAGCCAGAAAACCGCTCGCTCGCCCTGGACGGATCATGGTACAACCTCCTCCTGGAATGCTATTCTGCCGCGATCGTATGCGGCAAGTTCTCCTGGCAGCAACTCCTCGCGTGTGCCACTGATACGCACACCCGCGATTGCCATGCTTGCGAAGCCCGGCAGGATCGTGTTACGATACGTCAAAACAGCGTTCGCCCATTCTACCAGAGGGGCCGGCCAACACAACGTTCGCCACGAGAGAGTGTAGCGCAGTGGGCAAGATAAAGCAGAGCAAGGTCGCGTCGATACCCGAAGAATTGGGCCCGCAGGAGTTGCTGCGATTCTACCGCCAAATGTACTTGCTGCGGCGGTTCGAGCGCATGGCTCAGGCGTTGCTCAAG
>CAYTJV010000011.1:18640-30373 GCA_964438165.1 uncultured Planctomycetaceae bacterium
TCTTGCACCTCTACGTGGGCGAGGAGGCAACGGCGGTGGGCGTTATCGCCCATTTGCGCCGCGACGATTGGATCACCAGCACCCATCGCGGGCACGGCCACGCCCTGGCCAAGGGCGTCTCGCCCAAGGCCCTGATGGCCGAATTGGCCGGCAAGGCGACCGGCTGCTGCGGCGGACGCGGCGGAACCATGCACCTCTATGTGCCCAGCGTGGGCCTGTTCGGCACCAACGGGATCGTCGGCGGCGGAATCCCCAGCACGGTCGGCTTGGGCATCAGTGCCCGGATCCGCGGCACCGATCAGGTGGCGGTCGCCTTCTTCGGCGACGGCGCGGTCAACCATGGGGCGTTCCATGAGTCGCTGAATTTCGCGGGGATTCAGAATGCCCCGGTGCTCTTCGTTTGCGAGAACAACCTCTACGCCACCGCTACCCCGCTGTCGATGACCACGCGGAACAGCGAGGTGGCCACCAAGGCCGCCGCGTACGGCATTCCCGGCGTGGCAGTCGACGGGATCGACCTGATCGCCGTCTGGAAGGCGACCCACGAGGCGGTCCGACGCGCCCGGGCCGGCGAGGGACCGACGCTCATCGAATCCAAGACCTACCGCATGGTCGGCCACCACGAAGGCGACCCCGTAGTCGGCTGCTACCGCACCCAGGAGGAGATGGACGCCTGGGCACAGCGCTGCCCGGTGCTGAGGATGAAGAACCTGCTGCTGGAGTCGCACTTGGCCGAGGCGGCGGAGTTGGAGGCAATCGAGGCCGAGGTCGAGCAGGAGGTAAGAGACGCGGTCGAGTTCGCCCGATGTTCGCCGCCGCCCAATACGGCCGATGTGTACAAGCACGTCTTTGCCGAGCCGCTCAATCCGCCCATGCCGCCCAGCGACGGGAAGCCGCCGCAAACGGTCGTCCAGGGCTGGATGGATGCCGTGCGCGACGGCATTGCCGAGGAAATGCGACGGGATCCGCACATCATCTATTTCGGCGAAGGGACCGGCGAGCGCGGCGGCACGTTCGGACACACCAAGGGGCTCTGGCAGGAGTTCGGCGCCCGCCGCATGATCGACACGCCGATCTGCGAGCTGGGATTCACCGGGGCCTCGATCGGCTCCAGTGCCAGCGGCTGCCGGACCATCGCCGACGTGATGTTCCTGGACTTCCTCTTCGAGGCCGCCGGCCAGGTCGCCCTTCAGGCCGCCAAGCTCCGTTACATGAGCAACGGGCAGGTGGGCGTTCCGATGGTCATCCGGGCGGGCGTGGGGATGATCAAGCAAGCCGGACCGCACCATAGCGGAAGCTATTATCCGGTCTGGGCCCATTGCCCCGGATTGATCGTCGTCGTGCCCTCCAATCCCGCCGACGCCAAGGGGCTAATCAAAACCGCGCTAAGGGCCAGCGATCCGGTGATCTTCCTGGATCCCAAGGCCCTGTTTTCGTCCAAGGGCCCGGTGCCGGTGGGCGAGCACCTCGTGCCGTTTGGCCAGGCCCGCGTGGCCCGCGAGGGAACCGACCTGTCGATCGTCTCCTGCGGGCTGGCCCTGTGCCGCTCGCTGGAAGCGGCCGAGCGGCTCACCCAGGAGGGCATCTCGTGCGAAGTCATCGACCTGCGCACGATCCAACCGTTGGATACCGAGACGATTGTGGCGAGCGTGGCCAAGACCGGCCGGCTCCTGGTGGTCGACGAGGCCTACGCCATGTGCGGATTGGGCGGCGAAATCGCGGCCCGGGTGATGGAAGACGCCTTCGATGAGCTCGACGCGCCCGTGGGCCGATTGCACGTAGATCCGGTGGCCTATCCGTTCAGCCCGACACTGGAGGATTTCATCGCCATCACGCCCGAGAAGGTGGTGGCAGCGGCCAAGGCGGTCCTCGAAGGCCGCCCGCTCGTGCCGCGGCGAATCACTGCCGGTCCGCAGCTTATGGCGGGCCGGCCAGCAGTCTCCCTTCTCCCGTTCGCGGGAGAGGGGCCGGGGGTGAGGGAGCTTGGCCGCGAAGAACGCCCGCCAAACCCTCCAGGCAAGCCGCCACGTCAGGCGACTCCCGTCCCCTCACCCCAGTCCTTTCCCGGAGGGAGAGGGAGCAGCGTGGTCCGGTCGGGCACGATCCCACTGGTGATGCCCAACATGGACCTGACAATCACCGAGGCGACCGTGGTCAAGTGGCTGAAACAACCGGGTCAGGCTGTGCGGGCGGGCGAAGAGATCGTAGAAATGGAGACCGACAAGGCGGTCGTGCCGATCGAGTCGCCGGCCGACGGCACCTTGGCCGAGATCCTCGCCGCCGAGGGGACCACGGTGAAACTGGGCCAACAACTGGCAACCATTCAAAGGAACTAGCACCAAACGGTTTTCCACGCGAGTCTCGTTAACATTGAAAGGGGACGAATTCGGCGGACAGCCCCACCGACCCTGTGTCGGTGGAGAGGCGGTCTGGCGACTAGGTAAGAGGAGGTTAAGTCAACGAAATCCCCACCGACCCTGTGTCGGTGGAAACGGGTTTGACGACTACCGTGGCCGCCGTATAGTTGCCAAACCCGTTTCCACCGGCACAGGGCCGGTGGGGAAAAGCAAGACCGGCCGTGCTGAAAGTTGACGCCGTATGGCGGCTGTAGTTGCCAAACCCGTTTCCACCGGCACAGGGCCGGTGGGGAAAAACAAAGAGCCGTCCGTGTCCAGGGCCGCTTTCATGGTGGAACAAGCAACCCGTACTTTTCTGGTATGGCAATGACACCGAACAAAGGCATGATTCCGCAACGACGCCGTGGCCGGGTGATTGCTTCGCCTCGGGCCCGCCGGGCAATGCGCGAGCGGGGAACGGACCCGGCCTCGGTTCGCGGCAGCGGGCCGGGAGGACGCATCGTCGAGGCCGACGTGCTGGCCTCGCCGGAGACCTTCGGTCGTGCCTCGGCGGGGTCAGGAGACCCGCGCCGAGCGCTGGACCCGCGCCGAACGCTCGCGCTGTTCTGGCTTCAAGCCACGGCCGACGTCACCAGCCTGCTTGAAATCCAGAGCCAGATCGCCGAGGAGATCCAACGGGTGTGCGGCACGCCGCTTCGCCTGGCCGACTTGCTGCTGCGAGCTATGGGCCTGGCGTTGGCCGATTGCCCGCAAGCCAACTACGTTTGGCAGGGCGAGACGTGCGTCGGATTGAAAACTGCCGACGTGGGTTTTGAGGTCGATGTGCCCGGGGGGCGCGCCACGCCGGTGATTCGCCAGGCAGATCGGCTTCGACTCTTGGAGTTGGTTTCGCGGCGGGCCGAGCTGACCGCAGCCGCCCAGGCGGGACGACTGCCTTCGGAAGCGGCCGGGCAAGCGGCTACGTCGCTTTGCGATTTGACTGACTACCCGATCGATCAGTACGCGGCAGTCCTGCTGCCCCCGCGCACCAGCGTTCTGGCCGCCGGTCGCCCATCGCGTCGGCCGATGGCCTTCGACAATCGGCTTTGCCTGCGGCAGACCGTCTTGTTGTGCCTGACGGCGGATCAGCGCGCGATGGCGCCGGAAACGGCCGCCGCGTTCTTGGGTCGTATCGTGGAGTTGCTCGAGCACCCCTTCGTCTTGCTTTGTGAAAGGCTGCCGCGATGACGAGCGACAAGCGGATGGCGGGAAAGAAGGTCCTGGTCACCGGTGCGGGAACGGGCATCGGCAAAGGGGTTGCCCTGGAATTCTGCCGCCAAGGCGCCGACGTGGTGATTCACTATTCGCAGAGCCGCGAAGGCGCCATGGAGGCCGTCGCCCAAGCCCAGCGCGAAGGGGCCAAGAAGGTCACGGCGATCCACGCCGATTTCCGCCGCGCGGATGCCCCGGCGCAACTGGCCCGCGAGGCGATCGAGTTTCTCGGCGGGATCGACGTGCTGGTCAATAACGCCGGGATCACGATGAATCGTCCCTTCGAGAAGGTGACAGTGGACCAGTTCGACACGGTGTACCACGTGAACATCCGCGCGATGTACTTCGTCACCCAAGCCGTCGTGCCCACGATGGCTCGCCAGGGCCAAGGCGTGGTGATCAACACCAGCTCGGTCCACGCCTTCGAGGGCTATCAGGAGCATACGGTCTATGCCGGCACGAAGGGGGCGATCAACGCCTTTACCCGAGTTCTGGCCATCGAGCTGGCGCCCAAGGGGATCCGTGTGAACGCCATCGCCCCGGGCGCGGTCGAGGTCGAGGCCCATCACAAGGTCATGCCGGGCTTCGACCCCGTGGCGTTCGGCAAGCTGATCCCCTGCGGCTTCGTGGGCCAGCCCGCCGACATTGCCAAGGTAGCCGTTTTTCTGGCGTCCGATGATGCCCGATATATCGTGGGCCAGACGATCGTCGTGGACGGCGGCACGACCTCGTGGATGCCCTTCGGCGACGGATTCCGTCACCCGATGGGCGGACAGTTCGGCAAGGATTATGTGCCAGGCCTGTAGGGAACGCCCTCCGTGGCGTTCCGGGCGCCGGAATAAGCGTTTGGCGGTCGACCACGGAACGCCACGGAGGGCGTTCCCTACAGGCTAGAACACCGGGAGAGATGAAAACATGCGAGCGGATCTATCGGGCAAGGTGAGTCTTGTGACCGGCGCCGCCCGGGGGATCGGCGAGGCGATCGCCGACCGCCTGGGAGCCAACGGGTCGCGGGTAGTTTACACCGATATTAGCGACGCCACCGAGGCGGCACGCAAGTCGCCCGGCAGCGTCGCCATGACCTTGGACGTGACCAATTCGGCCCAAATCCAGGAGGTGATCGACCGCGTGGTGCGCGACTTCGGGCGCCTCGACATCCTCGTGAACAACGCGGGCATCAACACGATGAAGGCCCGCGTGACCATCGACCAGTACCCACGCGAGGAGTGGGACCCGATCCTGGCGGTCGACTTGACCGGGCTCTATGAGGTGAGTCGTACGGCGGCCCAAGTCATGCGAAAGCAGGGCAGCGGCCGGATCATCAACATCGCTTCGATCGTCGGCCTGGTGCCCCTGCGATTGCAGTGTGCCTACGTTGCCGCGAAGGCGGGGGTCGTGAACCTCACCAAGGCCATGGCCCTGGAGTTGGGGCCTTACGGCATTCTGGTCAACGGCGTCGCACCAGGATCAACGCTGACGGAAGGCACCCGGCACCTGTTCTACGGCCCCGACGCCCAGTTCAAGGACTCGGTGCGGCAGATGCTCGCCCACGTGCCGCTGGGCCGGCCGGGCACGCCGGATGAAATCGCCGTGGCGGTCCTGTTTCTGGCGGACCCCGAAAACAGCTATACTCACGGTCACATCCTCACGGTCGACGGCGGTTGGACCGCCGGATACGCCAGAGAGTTTTAGCGATGCGAATCATTCGTTATCTTGACCCAAGCCAACAGGTCCACTACGCGGCGCAACAACTGGATGGCACGGCGCGGGAGATCGCCGGGGACGTCTTCGGCGAGTTCTCCGTCACGGACCGGCGGGCGGATGTCGCCAAATTGCTAGCTCCGGTCGTGCCCAGCAACATCCTTTGCATCGGTTTGAACTACCGCCGCCATGCCGCCGAGGGGAACGCTCCTATTCCGCAGCATCCGGTGCTCTTCATGAAGGCCACCAGCGCCTTGCAGAACCCAGGCGATCCGATCCTCCTGCCGCGCCACTTACGGAGCGACCAGGTCGATTACGAGTGCGAGTTGGCGGTGGTGATCGGGCGGCGGTGCAAAAACGTCTCGCGCGACCAGGCGCTGGACTTCGTGCTCGGCTACACTTGCGCCAACGACGTGAGTGCCCGCGATTGGCAGGGCCCTTGGGGCGGCAGCCAGTGGTGCCGCGGAAAGACCTTCGATACGTTCGCCCCCTTGGGCCCCTGCCTGGTAACGCCGGAGGACCTCCCCGATCCCAACGCCCTGGCGATCAAGCTCCTGGTCAACGGCGAGGCCCTCCAGGACTGGAACACGAACGACATGATCTTCAGCGTGCCCGCGCTGATCGAATTCTTGAGCGGCAGCACGACGCTCTTGCCGGGCACGGTGATCCTCACCGGAACGCCGCACGGAGTGGGGTTCGCCCGCAAGCCGCCGCGATGGCTCAAGGCCGGAGATCGCGTGACCGTCGAGATCGAGAAGATCGGATCGCTGACCAACCTCGTTGAGGAGGAAAAGGCGTGAGTAACAGCGTATCCCAAGACTCCCCAAACTTCCGAAGTCTTCGAGACTTCGGAAGTTTTTGGACCGACCCCGTTGAGGAGGAAAAGGTGTGAACGAGCTTCCCGCCACAGGCTTTCATCCCACGGGCAAGACGTACGCCTTCCTGATCGCCTTCGTATCGGCAGTCGGCGGCTTTCTATTCGGCTACGACCTGGGGGTCATGGGCGGGGCGAACGTTTACCTGAAGGATTATTTCAGCCTCTCCGACGCCATGTTCGGCTTTACCTCGGCAAGCGCGGTGTTGGGGTGCATCATCGGTCCGTTCTTCGGGGCGTGGTTCTGCGACCGCATCGGGCGGCGGAACACGCTCATCGCGGCTTGCCTTCTCTTGGCGGTCGGATCGCTACTGACGGCGATTCCCAAGGACGTCCATACGTTCAACGTTTTCCGCATTGTGGGCGGGGTCGGCGTGGGGCTCTGCTCGATCGCCTCGCCGATGTACACCAACGAGATCGCCCCCGCCCGATGGCGCGGCGGGCTGGGGTTCATGTACCAGTTGGCCATCGTGGTCGGCCTGGTGTTCTCAGCGGTGATCGCCTGGGTCCTCGCCAAGTGGCTTCCGGCCACCATCAGTTGGCGATGGATGTTCGCTTCGGAGCTGATCTTCGTCGCCATTTTTGTCGTACTACTCTTCCTGGTGCCGGAGAGCCCGCGCTGGCTGGCCGAGCGCGGACGGTACGCCGAAGCAGAGACCATCTTCACGCGAATCGACGGCCCCCAATTCGCCGCCGCCGAAATGACCGAGATCCGACAGTCGCTGGCCGCCGAAGTAGGCTCGTTTGGGGAGCTTTTCGCGCCCGGCCTGAGGAAGGCCCTCTTCGTCGGTCTGTGTTTGGCGTTCTTCAACAACTACACCGGATGGAGCGCCATGTCGGGCTATATCACGCACTTGTTTGAAGTCGGCGGGCTGGCGCGCACCGATGCCATCCTCCAGTACCTGCTGGCCTACAGTTTCATGGGCGTGATGACGCTTCTGGCGTGCGGCCTGGTCGATCGCGTGGGAAGAAGACCGCTGTGGCTGGTGAGTTCCGTGGTGATGATCGTGGCTAACGCGCTGATCGGCCTGGTCTATCACTACAGCATCACCGGCTGGTTCGTGCTGGCGGCCTTCTTTCTCTGCGCGATCCCTCACTCCTTCGCGCTGGGGCCGCTGCCGTGGCTGATGATGTCGGAGATCTTCCCCAATCGCATCCGTCCCCGGGCCGTGGCTATCACCACCACGTTCATCTGGGCCGTGGGCTTCGCGGCGGCCTCCGTATTTCCGCTGCTGGCCGCGTGGTCGAAGGAAATGATCGGAAGCATCGCCGGCGCATTCTGGCTATCGGCCGGCACGTGTGTCTTGGCCTTCTGGTTCGGATGGAAGCTCCTGCCCGAGACCAAGGGGAGAACGCTCGAAGAAATCGCAGATTCGTGGCGGGTGCCGAAGCGTGCATCCTTTGCAGAAGAGTAGTAGGCACACTCCGTGCGGCGCAACCGTATACGCACTCCGTGTGCGGTAACCCGCGAAGCGTGTCGCGAAACGCGCGGACGGCACACGGAGTGTGCCTGCTACATTAAGCCGGTCGGGGCGCGCAGATTTCCGACAATCCTGAACCCCGAACCCCGAATCCTAGTACCCCAGCTCCCTCTCTGTTTCCCCGATCGCCTCGTCGATGATATCCATCCCGCGGAGCAACGTCGTGTCGTCCATGACGATCGGCGGACTCATGCGGAGGATGTGGCCGGCCGGGATCCAGGCCAGACCCTTGCGGAACGCCTTTTGGTAGACCATCTCTCCAGCCTGATCCAACGGCTCCTTGTTGCGGCGATCCTTGACCAGCTCGATTCCCATCAGGCATCCCTTGCTGCGCACATCGCCGACGATCGGGTGCTCGGTCTTCATTCGCTCCATGCGTTTCTGGGCGAGCCGGCCCAGGTGCTCGGCGTGCTCCAAGAGGTTCTCTTCCTCGATGACCTCGGTCGAGGCCAGGGCCGCCGCACAGGCCATGGGATTGCCGCCGTAGCTGCTGGAGGCGGAGATCTTCTCGAAGCTCTCCTGGTACGGCTCCCTCACGGCCACGGCGGTCACGGGAAATCCGTTGCCGAACCCCTTGCCGATGGAAACGACGTCGGGCACCACGCCCCAGTGCTCCATGCAGAGCCACTTGCCGGTGCGACCCCAGCTAGTGAGCACTTCGTCGGCCATGAGCAGGATTCGTTTTTCGTCGCAGAACTTGCGGAGCTTGGGGAAGAAATCGTCGGGCGGCATGACGGAGCCGGCCCAGCCTTGGATCGGCTCCAGCACGAACCCGGCCACGTCGCCCACCGTCGCCTTCTCGATGTACTGGTCGTAGAAGTCGAGATACTTGTCGGTATCGATCGTCCCACCGTCGTTGGTCCACAGCGGCCGATATGTGTCGGGCCGAGGGACCATGTGGGAACCCGGCGCACGCACGCGGCCGTACACTTGCGAGCGGATCTGGGCCAGGGAGACCGCCCCGTAAGTCTTGCCGTGGAAATCGCCGTAGCAGGAGAGCATCTCGTTGCGCCCGGTCGCCGCGCGGAGCACGCGCATTCCCGCCTCCACGGCTGCGGTCCCCGAATCGTAGAACTGATACGCCTTCAGGTCGCCGGGCAGCACCTGGGCCAGCTTCTCCACCAGGGCCGTCTTGATCGGCGTGGTGAAATCGTGGGCGTTCATGAGCTGATGGGCGTACCGGGCCACCGCCTCCGCGACCTTCGGATGACAGTGGCCCAGCGTGGTGACGTAGATGCCCGAGGAGAAGTCGATATACCGGTTGCCGTCGACATCGACCAGCACGCAACCTTGGCCCGACTCGAACGCCACCGGAAACAGCTTGACCTGGCTGCTGAGACCCTTGAAGTGCTTGGTACACCGCCGGTGGCAATCGTTCGACTTCGGGCCCGGCGGCGGCACAAGGATCTGAGGGCAGTCATTCCGATCGACTCTGGCCCACTCCAGGCTGGAGAAGGTAGTCGTGGTCATTCGGCGCTCCGTCAATCGATGTCGCGGATTTCCGTAAGCGTGTGGGTCACCAGCGCGCCGCCTTCCAAGTAACTCTCGCCGGTGATCGACGGGATCACGGTGAGGACCTTGAGCACCACGCGAACCTGATCCATGACGCTTGCCTTGCGGGGCTTGGGCTGCTCAGGCGCCTTGCCTTCGGCCGCGGACTTCTTTTCAGCAGGTCGCTTGGCTTGGAGCGCTTTGGCCTCGGGCTTGGCGGCCTTCCCCTTTTTGGCCTCGGCCTTTGGCTTCTCGCCCTTGCCCTCGGCAACAGGACGCTTGGGTTTCCGCTTCGGCTTCGGCATTTCACCCGCGCCGGAGGCCTCATCTTGGGCGATCTGGCGCACGCCAAACTCGACCCACGGCGTGGCGGCGGCGACCAGGCCGGCCCAATCGAACGAGGCGGCCATGGCGCGGGGGCGGTCGGGATCGCTCAGCACGCCGCCCAGGTCGGGTGGAGTGGGCCTCAACAGCCTCTTGGCATGGTCCGTGGTGACGGCCGCCACTCCAACGCGGTCCGACAAGCCGAGGCTCACGACGATCTCCTTGGTCAGGCCCCATTCCCCGGGGAATTCGTAGGTGTAGAGCGTGCCGGCGGGAGTCTGCGTCGCCTTGGGCTCGGGGATGCTCAGAGGCGGAATGTCGTTCGGGTCGGGAACGACCTTGCGAAGCGCCTCGACAGCGTCGTTGAAGATCGCCCGGTACTCGCCCATCGCTTCGCGGAGCCGCTTGGCGTCGCTCACGCCGAAGACCATGGCCGGCTCGATCATCGGCATGGGCCGGTCGGTGGCCGGCAGGTCTCGGTGGAACTGGCGACTTTGGAGCTTGGCGTCCAGCACCAGCGCCACCTGCTCATCGGCCGTGGCCTGGATCAAGAGCCGGTTGGCCTTGTCCCAACGCTTCACCAACGGGCTGAACAGTTCTACGGCCTTCTGGACCTTCTCCCGATCACCGGGCGGGATCTGCGGCACGCCGAACTCCTCGAAGTAATGATAGGCCCGCTTGATCCATTTCACCGCCAGATCGTACTGGGCCATCGAGCCGCGCGAGCGGCCTAGCGCCGCCAGGATCGGCTTGCCGCCCACATGCTCGAGCAGCGTCAGGGCCTTGCCGGCGTCGACTTGTGGGAATTGGCCCCAAGAGTACGAGTAGCCCTCCACCCCGCGCTCGGTGAGGAAATGGAACGAGGTCATCGCCCCGCTTTTCGGCTCGGCCGCGTTCAGGTCCGCGGTCAGCTCGCGGATGTCCTTGCGGACCTCGGCCTGCTGGTCCGGCGAGAGGTCGAGCTTCGGCAGGGCGTCATCCACGGCCTTGAGCAGGTCGCGGACGTCGCGGGTGCCGGACATCAGCCGCCCTAACGCGGCCTGGCTCGCGTACCCGATCGAAACCAGCCGGCGGTCGGCGTACTTCTCTAGCGGCTTGAGCTCCGGCCGATCGGCCAGCGACTTGCCCTTGCCAAGTTGGGCCAGGCGCTCGGTCGACGGTCCCACGGCCAAGAGGAGGTAATCGCCGCGAAGTCCCAGCGCGATGGTCTTCTTGAGCTTCTTGACCCGCTCGACCACCTTGTCGACGTCGCCCTTGCGGAGCTCGCGCTCGCGGGCCTCGTCCAAAGGGATTTGATCCCAGGGGATCATGCTGCCGTCGATGGTGAGCGTGAGATACTCGTTGCCCGCGATCGTGGTCCGTTTCCACTGGCTGCTGAGTTGGGGGATGAACATCAAGAGGACGTTGATCGCGGCATCCAGTTTGCGCAACTCCTGGGCGGCCAGTTCGCGGTTCTTGACGCGGAAGCCGAGGATCACGTTGGGCACCTTCAAGAGCTCAATGTTGTCGGCCAGGGCGGCCGCCAGGAGGCCCTCCGGCCGGCTCGGCCCTTCGCCCTTCACCTGCCCGAGCATTTGCCCGTAGCGCACGGAACTGGAGACGCGCCCGACCAGCTCGATCAGGTCGACTACGCCCTGGTCGCCGTAGACGAACACTTCCTGGGAGAACATGTCGCCGAGCAACTTCAGCGCGCTCTGGACTTCGGCGTTTTCCCAGGCCGCCTTGACCTGCGGGGCGTACTGACCCGACTCTATCTCGGTCCTGAATCTCTTGAGCCCGTCCTGCGCGGCGGGCAGGGCCTTCAGCGCCGCCCAGGCCCGGCTCTTGCAGACGGCCTCGATTTGCTCGCCGTTGCGGAGCGTGGCGCTGTAGAAGGCGGCGTCCTCGGGGATAAAGTTGAGCGACGTGCCGAGCTTGTCCAACGGGCCTGCGGCACGCGTTGGAGCGGTCCAAACCGTGCAGCCTGCGAGAACCGCGAGAGCCGTTCCAACCAGGACCCAATGCCTGGCGACCGAAAGGTGGCGCGGGGCCATAAGCGTGACTCCTCGTTCCAAAGACCACAAGAAGATAAAGAAACGTCCCGTCGGCCAACATTGTAGCCGGCCGGCACCGGCCCGGAAAGGGTGCGACAGGGCCCCGAATGCTTTTTCTTATTCTCGTTCCCACGCTCTGCGTGGGAACGCACGATCGGCCGCTCCGCGGTCTTCGCTTAATGCGCCGCAGAGCGACGGGACTTGCGTTCCCACGCAGAGCG
>CAYTJV010000012.1:0-30229 GCA_964438165.1 uncultured Planctomycetaceae bacterium
ACTCGGGGCCCACCCGGTAGGCGAGAGGGAAGAAGGGAGAGGGGAGAGGGGAGACGGAGGTTCGGACCGTTGAGTCTGAGGGCTTGACTGCGGGCGGAAGACGTGATATCCTCCCCCGGATGTGGTGCATTCGGGGGAGTTGCCTTCTGTGATCCGAGTGATCTGCCCGAACTGCCGGGCGAAACTCAACGCCAAGGTTGAACTCGTAGGGCAGACTCGGAACTGCCCCGGCTGCGGCGCCGCCGTGGTTATCAGGCGCGCCGAGGAGGGCGAGTCCTCGCCAGAGACCCGCGATTCGGCCGCCAAGGCTGACGTCGGATCGACGGCCGACATCCCACAGGCCCCCACAGCGCACGTCGAGGTCCCGGCCCGGCTCGGGCGATTGAACTCGTACTTGATCTGCGATTCGTCGCGGATCATCTCGGCTTGGGAGAACAACGGTCAGGGATGGCGAGTCAAGACGGACCACGGATTCGCCAGTGCCGCCCGCAATCCGGAGAGAATTCCCAGCCAAGGCGATTTCAAACTGGTCGAGCTCAGGATGGCCCAATCCGGCGACGAACTGCGGTTGAAGGGCATCCACGTCTACCAACTCGTCACGCGTTGGGCGCTCACCGGCCTGGGACGAGGCGACGATTTGGTGTGCAAGTCGATCACCGGCCCGGGCGCGCTGGTGCGAGCGCAGAAAAACGCCGTCCGCATGCAACTCCAAGAGCGATTCATGCGGGCCGTGTGGGGCGACGCCGCCGAAGTGCTCGACTACCTGGCCAACGGCGACTACCACTCGCCCGGCGCGGGTGAGTAGGCGGAAGCGGCCTCGACATAGTTTCCGCGAAGTTGCTATTCTCCCAACTCCTTGGGAGAAAGGCATGGATGCCCCAAAGGACTTCGCCGCTTGGCTAACGGCCCACGAGCACTCTGACCCTCATTATGGGTGGGTTTACCGTTACCACTCGCGAAGCGATGCGCATTCGATCGCACTGTGCAAGCTGATCGCAGCGGACCTGCTCAACACGTGCGAGGTACTCCGGAATCACGCGATTGCTGACAAGATCGTGTACAGAATAAACGCCAGGCACGCTTTCCCGAACGGCAAGACGAAGACCCTCGATCTGGCGATTGGCACACCGAGAAGCCTACACGAAGGTGAGCGGTTGGCCGGGGCAATCCACGTTGGCGACATTGACCGTGTGCTCATGGCTTGCGAAGCGAAGACGTGCATGACCGAGCACGGCAAGTCACAGCCGCGCATCTTCGATGAGTTGGGGTCTTCTCACGAGATTGTTCACCAAGGCGACCGAGAGGCGATCGCCGCCGGAGTCACGGTAGTGAACATCGCATCTACGTTTGTCTCGCCGCTACGGCAGAGAGGCGGCCAACTCCACGTCTCCGAGCACAAGCAGCCCCACGCCGCACAACGGATGGTCAACCATCTTCGCGGTCTGCCAATCAGGGACTCGGTCGACGGAATCGGCTTCGATGCTTACGCTACGATTGTGGTAGACTGCGACAATCAAGGACCAGTCTCGCTTTGGACCGATCCACCCGCGCCTCAACCAAGCGACCGTGATCACTACCCTGCCTTTGTTACCCGAATAGCCGAAGCTTATTCTAGGCGGTTCGGACGGTTGCGGCATTGAACAGCCCGCGCGTGCTTTCGTCGAGTCGTTTGTGCGCGTACTCGAAGTAGTGCGGATCGACTTCCACCCCAATGCTGTTGCGGCCCCACTTCGACGCCGCTACGTTCGTGGTGGCAGTGCCCATGAAGGGGTCAAGCACGGTGTCGCCGACAAAACTGAACATGCGGATCAGTCGCTCGGCCAGTTCCACGGGGTACGGCGCCGGATGATGCTTGGTCGATGCTCCCGGAAGGCGGGCCCAGATCTGTTGAAACCACTCGCGGTGCGCATCTTCGGGAATCACGCTGAGCACGCGGGTTGCGACCGAGGGCGCCCGATATCCGCCGGGCTTCCGCTGCATCAGGATGAACTCAATGTCGTTCTTGATCACGGCGTTCGGCTCGTAGGGCTTTCCGAGAAAGCTGGACCCGTTGTCCACCTCGTAGACGGCGTTGGCGATCTTGTGCCAGATGATCGGGGCAAGGTTGTCGTAGCCGATCCCTCGACAGTGTTCTTGAATGGATGCGTGAAGCGGGACCACCATGTGCCGCCCGCCGTTCTTCCGACGAGACAGGCAGACGTCACCGACCACGCAAATCAATCGTCCGCCCGGAACGAGGGCCTGGTAGCACTGCCGCCAAACCCGATCGAGCTCGCCTAGGAAAGCCTCGTAATCCTCGATGTGACCCAATTGTCCCTCGCTGTTCCGGTATTCCTTGAGGGTCCAATAGGGAGGCGAGGTGAGCACGAGGTGGACACTGACAGGCGACAGGTCCATCGACCGGGCGTCGCGGAGACGCAAATCGTGAGAGGTGGGGATATCCCGAACGATTGACTCGATCAGGGCCGTGACTTTCCGGTCCTTCGCGATGCGCGGAAGGTCGGTTTGCGGGTCGCGCAAGTTTCGCAGTTGTGGGGGCAACAGATCGGCGAGGTTCATGCAACTATTCTAACGTTCAGGCATCTCGACCTAAATATGCCCCCCGGCATAAAGGTCCGGGTTGTCGGGTCGCATACCGGCCGTTATCCTGAAGCGGATCGACTGAACCTCCGGCTTTCAGGATCTTCTGTATGCACACGGCTTCCGACCGCTGCCCACACCTGGGAATTGTGGATCCCGAGCTTGCCGCCCTGCTGCACAAGCAAATCCGTGCCGAGTCGGCGACGCTCAAGATGATCCCCTCGGAGAACTACGCCCAGTTCGCGGTCTTGGAGGCCGCCGGCTCGATCCTCACCAACAAGTATTGCGAAGGGTATCCGCGGGCCCGGTATTACGAAGGCAACGAGATCGTCGACGAGATCGAAATCCTGGCCATCGAGCGGGCCAAGGCCCTGTTCGGAGCCGAGCACGCGAATGTCCAGCCGTACTCGGGCTCGCCGGCCAATCAGGCCGCGTACCGCGCCCTGGCCGGCCTCGGGTGCAAAGTCATGGGCATGCCCGTGCCTGCCGGAGGCCATCTTACCCACGGTTGGGGGGTTAACTTCTCGGGCACCGACTATGTGCAGGTACCCTACGGCCCTGATCCCCAGACGGGTATGCTCGATTACGACCAGATCCGCGACATCGCCCGGCGCGAGCGTCCGCGAATGATCTGGGTCGGCGCAACCTCGTACCCGCGGATCCTGCATTACGACCGATTCGCGGAGATCGCCGCCGAGATCGATGCGTACCTGGTGGCCGACATGGCCCACATCAACGGGCTCATCGTGGCCGGCGTTCACCCGAATCCAGTACCCTACTGCGCCGTCGTGACCAGCACGAGCCACAAGATTCTCCGCGGTCCTCGCGCCGGGTTCATCCTTTCGAGGATTGAGGATCGATATCAGCAGAAGTACTTTCCGGAAACCAAGTTGAATCTGGCCAAGCGGATCGACCGGAGCGTGTTTCCGGGCCTCCAGGGCGGCCCGCTGATGCACGTCATCGCCGCCATGGCGGTGGCCTTCAAAGAGGCCGCTACGGAGGCCTTCCGGGAGTATGGCCGGCAGGTGGCTCGCAATTGCCGGCGCTTGGCCGAAAAACTCTTGGAGCGAGGCTACCAACTGGTCAGCGGCGGGACCGACAACCACCTGCTGGTGCTCGACTTCCGCAACCGTCCCTTCAGCGGCAAAGACGTCGCCGAGGCGTTGGCTGCGGCGGGGATCATCTGCAATTTCAACATGGTCCCCGGAGACCCGCGCAAGCCGATGGTAACCAGCGGGGTCCGCATGGGCACTCCGGCCCTGACCTCGATGGGTATGCGGGAGCCGGAAATGGACCTGATCGCCAGTTGGATCGACGAGGTGTGCCGCCACTTGGAGGATCTCGACGAGACCGCCGGCCGAATCCGGGCGGAAATCGCGGATCTCTGCGCCCAATTCCCGATTCCGGGGGTCCGGGGCGATCGCTGAATCGTGTTGTTGCGCCATGATGGTCTTGCCAAAGTGTCCTGTCGACGGTGTTCCCACCAAGAATTCGAGTTTATCCCCTCATGTAGGTTAAACAACCCCCGCGGTCGGTGCGTCGGCGACCCTGCGTCGTGTGCCCTTAGAGGGAAGAACATGCCCTCTGTGATGGGGGTTAGTGTCATAGGATTCCCGTGTTGTGCATGGCGATCGGAATGTTTTCCTGCTAATCTGGTTATTCGTCGAGCGGGCCTGACCGATGGCCGTGGCGGCTGCTGGGCGGCAAACGGCCGGACAGGCTTGACCTTTGGTTGCCCCGCGGAAGAATTCTCCCGGTCGGCAAGGGAGAAGCGGGTTACAGCAACCTGGGGCTGTTCATCAAAAGGAGACGCTGATGAAGGGACTAGTGGTAGTGACGCTGAGTGTGGCTCTGGCAATCGCCGGGGCGGGCTTCCTCGTGGCTGATGACCAAGAGCCCGCGAAGTGCGGGGCCGGCAAGAGCGAGTGCGCCTTGAAGTGCCCAATCTCTGGGGGGGCCGCTTCCAAGGACGCCTCGGTCGCCTACAAGGGCGGCAAAGTGTCGTTCTGCTGCCCGGGGTGCATCCCGAAGTTCAAAGAGAACACGGCCAAGTACCAGGCCAAGGCCAATGAGCAGTTGGTTCTCAGTGGTCAATTCAAACAGGTCGGCTGCCCGTTGAGCGGCGGCAAGGTCAATCCCAGCACCAAAATCAAGGTCTGCGGGATCGACGTTGGCTTCTGCTGCAACAATTGCCAGGCCAAGGTGAAGAAGGCGGCGGCCGAGAAGCAGTGCGAGATGGTGTTCATCAAGGGCTTCGACAAGGCATTTGCGCTGAACAAAGAGTCCAAGGAGAAAGAAGAGAAGTAGCCTGATATTGGCGGGGAGTGAGTCTGGCCCTGCCATGGGTCGGTTCGCTGGCGGACTGACCTTCTTGTTCCTCCCGGTAGTGGCCGCGCCCCCAAGTGGATCGACGGGGCGCGGCCTTCGTTGTTTCTTGGGATGAAAGATGAGGGATGAAAGATGAAGGATGAAGGATGAAGTTGATGCCCTTGGCGATGGTCCAGGAGCGAGTGTTCGGATGCGGGAGCACTTCATCTCGTATCCCTAATCCTTTATCCTTCATCCTTCATCCTTCCGCGGGGTAACGCCGGTGGCTGTCCCCTCTTCCAGGCTAAGGCCTTTGAGCGCGGAGTCCGTGGCCGCGGATTTTGGGGCGGCGTCGGAGGCGGCAGGGGAAGGCGTGAGGGTCCTCTTGGACGCCCTGGACGGCGCCGCTGACTCACCCGAGGTCGCCGCCGCGCGGCGTCACTGGATGGCTGCCCTCCAAGCGACGTTCGGGCGCGACTGCCGCCGCCTGGAAAAAGGCCTGGATGCCTTGGCAGCCGCGTATCCGGCCACGGGCGGGCGCGATCCCCTCGCATTGCTCTTCGCTATTCAGACGTACTACGTCTTGGTCGTCAAGTTCCTGGTCTGGCAGGTCGTGGCCCGGGCACGGCGAGCGAATCCGCCTGCGCAAGCCATCCTCGGCACGGCGGGGAGCGATCGGCTGCTGCGGCTCGTGCGGGCATTGGAGTCGCAATGCACGGGGCTCGGGGCAGCCGGTGCGGCCACCAGCAGCGATCCGCTAGCGTGGTACACCCGGGCCTGGTCGCAGCCGATCGACGCCTGGCTGCGGCACGTGGCGAGGGTCTGGACGGAGTACGATTTCGACGCGGCCGTCGAGGAAGCGGCCGAGTCAGGGGACCTGCTCAAGACGCTGTACCAAGAGGTCTTTCCGAAGCGGTTCCGGCATGTGCTGGGCGAGTACTACACGCCCGACTGGCTGGTGGACCAGATGCTCGACGAAGTTGGCTACGCCGGGGCCCCTGCCGGCCGCTTGCTCGACCCGGCCTGCGGCTCCGGGGGGTTCCTGGTGTCGGCGATCCGCCGGCTCCGGGCCCGCTGGGCTGAGCGTTATGGTCGTACGGGAGCCCGGCGCGAGGCCCTTCGCCGGGCGATCCTTTCGGGCGTGGTCGGAATCGATCTCAATCCGCTGGCCGTCGTCACGGCGCGGGCGAACTACCTGATCGCGATCCGCGATCTGCTGCCGCGCATGGGGGCCGTGGAGACGCCGGTGTTCTTGGGCGACTCGATCCTTGGGCGGCACGAGGGCTTGCACGACTTCGCCGAACGATTCGACTACGTGGTGGGCAACCCGCCGTGGATCGCCTGGGACGATCTCCCCGCCGACGACCGCCAAGCGACCAAGCCGCTGTGGCAACACTACGGCCTGTTCACGCTTTCGGGCAGCGACGCGCGCCACGGCGGCGGCAAGAAGGACCTCGCCATGCTGATGTGTTACGCCGCGGCCGACCGGTATCTAGAACCTACCGGGCGTTTGGCCATGGTCATCACGCAGACGGTTTTCCAGACCCGCGAGGCGGGCGACGGCTTCCGCCGCTTCCGGCTGGGCGAGACCGGGGCGTGGTTGAAAGTTCTGCGGGTCAACGATCTGGTGGAGTTGCGGCCGTTTCCCGCCACGGCGAACTGGAGCGCCACGCTCGTCCTGGAGAAAGGACGCCGCACAACCTATCCCGTCCCCTACGTGAAATACTCTGCCGACCGCAGCCGGCGCGATTTCGACGCCGTCCCGATCGATCTCAACCGGCCCACCTCGCCTTGGTTTCTTCGCCCGCGCGAGTGGAAGGGGTCGGCGGCCGAGCTCGTCGGGCCCTCGGACTACAAGGCCCATCTCGGGGCCAACACCGGTGGGGCCAATGGCGTCTACTGGATGACGCCCTGCGGCCAAGCCGATCCAGAAGCCGGCGACGGCCTCGTGCGCGTGCGGAACATCGCCGAACGAGGCAAACGCCTCGCTCCGGTCGTCGAGCACCTGGTGGAATCGGAGTTGCTCTACCCTCTCTTGCGGTGGGGCGACGTCGATCGCTTTCGCACGCAGCCGACGGCCTGGCTGCTGTTAGCTCAGGATGTCGAAACGCGGCGCGGCATCGCGGAACCCCGGATGCGCGAGCACTATCCGAATGCTCACGCCTACCTGACCCAATTCCGCGACCTGCTCGAAGGCCGGGCGGCTTACCGCCGATACCAATCCCGGGCCGCGTTCTATTCGATGTACGACGTGGGCCCATACACGCTCGCCCCGATCAAGGTGGTGTGGCGCCGCATGGACCGCTGGATCCACGCTGCCGTGGTCGAGCCGGTCGACGATCCTTGGCTCGGTCGCCGGCCCGTCGTCCCCCAGGAGACCTGTGCGCTGGTGGCCGCCGATTCTGCCGACGAGGCCCATTATCTCTGCGCCGTGCTCAATGGCTCGCTGGTGGGTTTCCTCGTCGCGTCGCACAGCGTGCGTGGAGGGAAGAGCTTTGGAAGCCCTGGGATGCTCGATTTCCTGCGGATTCGCCGCTACGACGCGGGCCACGCGATCCATCGCGAACTGGCGGAGGCCAGCCGGCAGGCCCATTGCCTGAAAGCCTCCGGTAGCGACGTGGCAGCGATCCAAGACCGTATCGATCGGTTGGGCGCACGGCTTTGGGGTGTCGAGCTCGACGAATTCTGGGGTCTAACGTAGGGTAAGCTGCTAGCTTGCCCGGTTCTGCCCATGGACAAGCTGGCAGCTTGCCCTACGACGGTCCCTGCCGCCACCCTGTTGACTTTCCCCGCGGGCAAAGATTAGTACCGCGCGAACTGGCCTTGGCCGGCTTCGGGGAAAAGCGTGCGCACGACCGCCTCGGCCCGCGCGGTGAGCATTCTCAGATCGCTCCCCACGGCCAGGAATTGCATTCCCTGCCGGGCCCGGCCGAGGGCCTCCTCGGGCTCCATGCAGTGGATTCCGGTCGGCGTGCCGACCTCGCGGCCGATGGCAATCACCCGCTGGATCATGGCCTCGTGCTCCTCCGGTGTCGGCTTGCGTCCCTCCGGCGAGCGCATGGTGAAACTCAGGTCCACCGGGCCGATGAAGATCGCGTCGCAGCCGGGCAGCGCGTAGATCGTCGCGGCATTCTCCACGCCGGTGGGGCTTTCGGTTTGCAGAACCACGAGGATTTCCTGGTTGGCCCGCTCGTAGTACTCGTCGGCCGTGGCGGCGAAGCCCAGGGCGTGCATGCCGCCGCCGGCGCTGCGATTGCCCTCGGGCGGGTACTTGGCCGCGGCGATAGCCAGCCGGGCCTGCTCCGGCGTGTTGACCATCGGCACCACGATCCCCCACGCCCCGGCATCGAGCACGCGCTTGATGAGGTGGTGGTTCCCCTCGGGCACGCGGGCCAACGGCACGCAGCCGGCGTCGGCCACCGCCGCGAAGATCGCCGCCGCCTGGCTCCAGTCGATTGCCGAGTGCTCCAGGTCGAGGGTCAGCCAATCGAACCCTGCCCGGGCCAGCACCCGGGCCGTGTGCAGGTTGTCCAGCGAAAGCCACGTGCCGAACGTCGGCTTCCCCTCACGGAGCTTCCGCTTGGCGAGGTTGGTTTTCATTCCTCTCTCATCCTTCCCTTTGCGTCTTCGCGCCTTTGCGTGAGCCCCATTTCTTCCTCACGCAAAGGCGCGAAGACGCAAAGCACGACGCTATAAGAGGTCAACAGCGATCGCGTCGATCGTAAGCCTCCGGGGCCTTGAAGTCAACCATCAACGGGCAGGCGACGGTCGAGGAAATGTACAATGAAAAATGTACAATGAAAAATGTCCGAGCGGAGCCGGCATTTTGCATTCTTCATTTTCCGTTGTTCATTCTTCATTCCTTCTTGCTTGCGGCAAAGGGCTGCCTGATGTTGAGTGGCCCTAAGGCCCCCTGGCATGGGCATTCCAAGGAACGCTTTAGTGGCATGCGCCCGGACCGTGTCTTGACGCGGAATGTGGGCCCACTACACTGGTGCGACCCGCCGACGTTGCCTTGTCGGCCGTCGTTGCTAGGATGAACCGGAGGTGCTCATGCCCGAGACTCTCGTCGAAAAAATCGTGTTGCTGGCCGAGGACGACCACTGTCACGAGGCCTTGTTTCGCCGTGCGGTGGCCATGAGCGCGATTGCTTGCCGCCTCGACGTCGTGCGCGACGGGGTGGAAGCGATCGATTACTTGTTCGCCACGGGGCAGTACGCGGGTCGCGAGCCGCAGGGCTTGCCCGACTTGATCCTCCTCGACCTGAACATGCCGCGGATGAACGGCATCCAGGTGCTGAAGGTGCTGCGCCGCGTCTGCTGGGAAGACCGCTCCCGCGTCCCGCCGGTTATTGTGCTCACCGCCTCCAACGACGATCGCGACGTGGCCGAAGCGTACCAGTGGGGCGCGCAGAGCTACATCTGCAAGCCGGGAGGGTTTCCCGAATTCGTCCGGGCGGTGCGCGAGACGCTCGATTATTGGCTCGGCCTGAACCGTTCCATGCCTCGACAGCGGCTCGGCGTCCCCTTGGCCCCCGAAAGACGCTGAGGAGCCGTACGAGAACTTGATCGATTGTCGTAGGACGGATTGCCAATCCGTCCTACGCGCAAAACGAACGAGGAACCCGGCATGAACTGGCGCCTGACGGCTGCGGGCATGCTTGCTGCGGTCCTGGCCGCTTTTTCCGTGCGCGCGTCGGACGAGCCGGACGACGCCCCTGCGGTCGGCGGCCGCGACGTCGTGTCCCTGCCGACGCTGGGCGGGAACCAGTTCTGGGCCGATGCGCTGTTCTTCCACCAGTGGCGGATCCAGCGGAACGTCGTCTCGGGACACTACCGCCTGCTCGACGGCGACAATTTCCGCCATGCTTCCGGGACGTCCGCCCGCTGCCGCGCAGCCCTCGAACAACTCAAGCGGGAGCGGAACTTGCCGCCCATGCGCGGCAAGGCGGTGATCGCCCTGCACGGGATCGCCGACAGTCGCGGAGTGATGAGCTCGCTCTGCCGATATCTGGAGGAGAAAGGGAGGTACGAGGTCTTCAACGTGACGTATCCTAGCACGCGGCAGGGGATCGCCGAACACGCCAAGGGCCTGGCGTCGATCGTCGATTGCCTCGACGGCATTGAAGAGATCAACTTCGTCGGCTACAGCCTGGGCAACATCGTGATCCGCCGCTACTTCGCCGACGAGCTGAAGCGGAGGGCGGGCAAGGCCGATCCGCGGTTCAAGCGGATGGTCATGATCGGCCCGCCCAATCACGGCTCCGAATTGGCGACGCGGCTGGGAGAAAACAAGCTTTTCGAGCTGCTGCTGGGGAAGGCGGGCCAGCAACTGGGGCCCCTTTGGGCTTGGGAGGCGAGCAGCCTGGCCACGCCGCCGATGGAGTTCGGCATCGTGGCCGGGGGACGTGGCGACGAGCGGGGATTCAATCCCCTCCTGCCCGGCGACGACGACGGCATTGTGACCGTCGCCAGCACGCGTCTGGCCGGGGCCAGCGACTGGATTCTCGTTCCCGCCCTTCACGCCGTGCTCCCCAGAGCACCCAAGGTACACGACTACACCCTCCGCTTTCTCCAGCACGGCTACTTCCTCGCCCCCGAGCAACGTGAACCAGTAAAGGATGAAAGATGAAAGATGAAAGATGAAAGATGAAAGATGAAGGATGAAGGATGAAAGATGAAAGATGAAAGATGAAGGATGAGGGATGAGAGATGAGGGATGAAAGATGAAGGATGAAAAGGAGAAGCCCACCGCCGACTACGTTCTCCCCTCTCCTCTCTTCCCCGTGTCGCCTGCTCCGCTCGGCCGTGTTGCCGGGATCGATTATGGTCGCGTGCGGATCGGGATTGCGATCAGCGATCCCGACCGGATGTTGGCCAGTCCGTATGAGAACTACACGCGGCGCGGGCCGGCGGCCGATGCGCGGCGTTTCCAGCAACTGGTTGAGGAAGATCGCGTGGTGTTGTTTGTGGTGGGACTGCCGGTCCATCTCGACGGCCGCGAAAGCGAGCTCTCGCACGAGGCGCGCGAGTTCGGCCAATGGCTTGCCGAAGTGACTCGCGTGCCGGTGGAGTTCTTCGACGAGCGTTTTTCCACCAGCGAGGCCCACGAGCTCCTCAAAGACGCCGCCGTAAAGCACAAACGCCGCAAACGCAAACTCGATATGCTGGCGGCACAAGTCATGCTCAGCGCTTATCTCGAATCGCGGTCCAAGGGCCGACAGTTGCCTGGTCCGCTCGAGTGAGCCCGAACGGCGCGTCCCGGAGGGACGTTTGAAAATAGCCCAGCGATTCATCGCTGGGGAGATGATTTCACCACGGGAGCCTCTGTTCCGTAGGGACAGTTGAACCGTTCAATTGTCCCTCCGGGACAAACGAGATGTTTTGAGGATCTCGCACCCCAGCGATGAATCGCTGGGCTATTTTCAAGTAGCGGGTAAGAGAGAGGCCAGGGTTGCTGGCCTCCCCCTCCCCGTTGTCGCGATGGGGTCAGTTCCCCATATTTACCGGCGTGAGGATCTCTCACCGGGCGACCCCAACAGAAGTTGCCCCGTGTCGAGGAATCACGCGGCGTGCTTGGCCATAAGCGTCTCGGTACGTGCAAAATTCCTCCAGGGTCAGCAGGCCGAGTTTGCGCCGAAAATACCCCCCCGGAGCTTCCGATTATCGAAAAACCCTCGCTCCAGGCGAGGTTCCCCGGGTTTCCCGGCGAGAGCACGGGCGGGCCAATTTGGGGCTTCAGCCGGGGAGGCTAACTGTCCTCATGGACTCGCGGGTCGTTCTCCTTCTTCTGTCGGTTTTCCCTTTCACGCACCGCACGGGCGGTCGCGCTACTCCGGGTCTGCTGCTGCCCTTCAAAACGCCCCTGCTGCGGCACGCGGATTTTGATCGTTCTTCTCTTCGGAGCAGAGCCAGCATCCATTAAGCTCTTGCCCTTTCACTCGCCCACTCCCGACCCCCTCGCGCAGCATTCCTCGCGCTCACCGTGACGCGATGGATTCGCGCAGCACGTGTCCGCGCGTTGAGATGACCACTTCGTCGAGCGGAACCTCGACGCCGGCCGCCTGGCGCGCGGCTTGGGCGATCCGCACCAGGCCCAGGCAGCAGGGCACTTCCATGTGGACCACGGTGAGGCTGCGGATCGACGCGAGCCGGAACATGGCCGCGAGCTTCTCGACGTACGGCTGCGTGCTATCGAGCTTGGGGCAGGCGATCACGACCGGCCGGCCCTGCAAGTAGCGCTCGTGGAAATCGGCCAGGGCAAACGGCACGCAGTCGGAAACCAAGAGCAGATCGGCATCTTTCAGGAACGGCGCGCCGGGCGGCACGAGGTGTAGTTGGATGGGCCAGTTGCCCAGGGCCGACGGCGCGGCAGGCGCCGATGTCGCTGCGCTCGGCGAGGGCAGCACGCTGAGGCGCAGGTCCTGCACGTTCTTTCCGGGGCATCCGCCCGGCAACGGGGCGGCCGCGGCCTTGGGCTGGCGGAGTTGGGCCACGTGGCGATGGGCCGCCGTTTCGTCGAACGCCGTCGCCTCGCGCTCGACGATCGTGATCGCCCCCTGCGGGCACTCCCCCAGGCAAGCCCCTAGGCCATCGCAGTAAACGTCGGACACCAGCCGCGCCTTGCCGTCGACGATCTGGATCGCCCCTTCGGCACACGAAGGCACGCACACCCCGCAACCGTCACATTTCGTTTCGTCGATCTGGACTATCTTTCGCTGTGGCATGGAATACCTCATCGGGATGGCCGCGCGGGCCGGCCGCGTAGGGAATCGAGTTGGTGTAGGAGACTGAGGACAGGGTGACGCAATATCATTCGCGGGCCGGCGTAACGCATCACCTCCTTGACCTTCGCCCGCATCTCAGGCTTGTAACAATGAATCGGACACTTGGCGCAGGTAGGTTTCTCCAAGCCGAACGGGCAGCGGTCTAGCCGGCAAAACGCGTAATCGCGCAGCGCCGCACACTCGGGACATAACCCGTCTTGGGGGTTGTGTTGCCCGTGGCAATAGAGGTCAATCATCGAAGCGATGGTCTGTCTCTCGCGGACCAACCGCTGTGGGGGATTCAACTCGTCGGTCATGGCAGGCACCGTGGAGATGGGGAAAACTCGTTCTTTCCCAAATCTTACGGTACAGGCCGCGGGGCGTCTTTGACTTGGATCAAAGCCTGAAGGAAAAAACCGTGCGGATTCCTCGGCGATGATCGACGAGCTCGCGCCATGAAGGCGATACGCGATTGGGAGTCTTGGACTTCGCCCAGGACACGGAAGCCGCCCGTCAGGAAATCAACGGGTGGGTTGAGAAGCAGACGGAAGAGAAGATCAAAGATCTGCTTCCGCCGGGTTCAGTCGATCCCCAGACCCGCTTGGTGCTGACCAATGCCATCTACTTCAAGGAGAACTGGCAGGAGAAGTTCGAGAAGCAGGCCACCAAGGACTCCCCTTTCCACATCTCAGCCGACAAGGAGGTCACGGTGCCGATGATGCACCAGACCGAGAGCTTCGACTATCGGGCGACCGGTGAATGGATGCAGGTTCCTCTCGCCGATGCGTGCAGCAGGTGGAATTGCTACAATTATTCTAACCGGTCAGGCAGGGCTGGTCCATTGCCAGGAGGCTTTCGATGGCGCATGTGTGCCCTTGGTGGGGTGGGTACTTCATCGACAACCGTCTTCGCCGCCTGTTTCACGACCCCGAGAAGATCCTCGGTCCCTACGTGAAGCCGGGGATGGTCGTCATGGATGTGGGCTGCGGCATGGGTCTCTTCGCCATCGCCATGGCGAAGATGGTCGGGGACAAGGGCCGGGTGATTGCAGTGGATCTCCAGCAGAAGATGCTGGATGTGCTGGTCAATCGTGCAAAGAAGGCCGGAGTAGCGGATCGGATTCAGGCTCATCGCTGCGAGGCAGACCGACTCGGGGTGGAGGCGAAGATCGATTTCGTCCTTGCTTTCGCCATGGTCCACGAGGTTCCGAATACCAAGCGCTTCCTGGAACAAATCCACGGCTGCCTCAAGCCTGGTGGCAAGCTCTTCGTGGCCGAGCCCAGGCTTCACGTTCCGGCGGGCAAGTTCCGAGCAATGGTAAAGGCTGCCGAGGATTTGGGGCTGAAGTCTTTGGAGGAGCCAAGGGTGCGATGGTGCCGAGCGGTTGTGTTCACCATGCAATAACGTCCCCAATGCCCTTCTTCGTACATCAGGGCTGGCAGCCAGCTATTCCTTCGTGTGGCCCGCAGGCCCAAGTGTCCGCTCTGATTCACCGGGGCGGTATGGCAACCCCGCTGCCGTAAGAACCCGCCGACCGCATGGGGGCAGCGACGACGCAAGCTCTTGGCATCTCCTTTTAGAGTGCCCGGCGGTAGCGGTGGCTTCGACGGCCGAAGACGGGGCGCGGGGCCACGGCCACCGCGGGCGTGGAGGCCAGGGGTTCTTCCACCGGGGGCTCGATGGGGGGCGACGCGGGCGCCGACGGCAGCGGGGCCGGCTTGGGGCGGTGCGGGAGCAAGTCGCTCATCTCCTGGCGAATCAGGAGACGGTTGATCCGCATTTCGATCCGCGTCAGCTCGTGGCCTTCCTCCGGAGTGACGAAGCTGTAGGCCACCCCCTCCCGGCCCATCCGCCCGGTGCGGCCCACGCGGTGTATGTAGTCGTCGCAGAACTGGGGAATGTCGTAGTTGATGATGTGCGAGATGTTGGTCACGTCGATGCCGCGGCCGACCACGTCGGTGGCCACCAGGTGGCGCACGCTGCCTTCGCGGAACTCGCGCATCACGCGATCCCGGGCGCTCTGCTGCAGGTCGCCGTGGATGCACGCCACGCTTTCGAGCTTCTTGGCCAGCCGCTGATAGATCTTCTCCGTGCCCCGCTTGGTCCGGCAGAAGATGATCGCCTGCCGAGGCTTCTCGCGCGCCAACAGGCGGTGGAGCAGCTCGAACTTCTCCTCCGCTGGAATCGTGAAGTAATACTGGTCGATGGTCTCGACTCCGATATCCTTGGGCGAGAAGTCCAGCATCTCCGGGTCGCGCATGTAGCGCTCGGCCAGGCGCATCACCGGCGGGGGAATGGTGGCGCTAAACAGCAGCGTCTGGCGGCTCTGCGGGCAGCGGCGAAGGATCCGCTCGATGTCGGGCCGGAAACCGATGTCCAACATGCGGTCGGCCTCATCGAGGACCACGATGCGGATGCCGGCCAGAATGAGCGTGCCGCGGTCAATATGGTCGAGGACCCGGCCCGGCGTGCCCACCACCACGTCGGCCCCGCGCCTCAGATGCTCCACTTGCTCGCGGAGCGGTTTGCCGCCGTAGAGGGCCACGATGTGCGATTTGCGGCCCAGCGCGAGTTTGCGAAACTCGTCGCGGACCTGGACGGCCAGTTCCCGGGTCGGCACCAGCACGATGGCTTGGGGCGGGCTCTTTGGCTTCGGCGGGTCGAGGCCTTCCAGGATGGGGATGGCGAAGGCGGCGGTCTTTCCGGTGCCGGTCTGGGCCTTGCCCATCAGGTCAGCCCCCTCCATCGCCCGGGGTATCAAGCCCGCCTGGATCGGCGTCGGCTCCAGGTACCCGGCCTCCTCCAGCGCCGCCATAGTGGTTGAGGAAAGGCTAAGTGCGGCGAATCCGCGGGCCGGTTGAGCCTCAGCTTCCGCTGTTTTCTTGCGTCGATTAGGCAAAATGGCTCCTTCTTGGGAGTGAATTCACCACGGAGGCACGGAGGACACCGAGAGAGGGTCCGCCAACCAGACCTCACCGCGGTGATGCGTCGGCACGGGCGGCCTCCTCCGCATCGTAACTGCAGAACAATTCATCCGCTAACTGCTGGAAGGCCGCCTCAGGCACGTCCTCCAGTACGCCTGCGCGGCGCAAGATCTCCGTCGCCACTTCCTGCCGATCGACAGCAGGCAGAGCCTCAAACGCCTTCAGCAGCTCCCGAGCGGCCTCTGTCATAGGCGATCTCCACGAACATCATTATTCTATCGCCTGTGCGCCCGAAGTGTCGCAACCCCCCCGCAGGTTGGATCCCGGACGCAAGCATCATATCACTTCCCCGCCCAGGATTCCAGCATCTGGAACTGGCGGGTGAAATCCTGCTCCTCGACGCCGTAGGGGCTCTTGAAGAAACTGGCCAGGAAGCCGAGCCGGCCGGTTTCGCCGCGGCGCCAGGCCAACGCGGTGAAGCGGACAAGGTCGAGCACTAGCGGGGCCGCCAAGAGCGAATCGCAACCCTGCCAGATGAACTGGAGGGTCATTGGGGTCCCCAGGAAGCCCTGGAAATGGACGTGGTCCCAGGCCGTCTTCCAATCGCCGAGACTCTCGATGTACTCGATCGAAACCAGCGTCTGCGGCTGGTAGCCGAGGATCTGCCGAACCAAGTGATCCTTGCTGGCCACCTTGGCCTGTTTGTTGGCCGGATCGGCCAGCACGCGGCCGTCCATGTTGCCGAAAATGTTGTGGCCCACCCAGCTCATCACGTGAAGGTTGCGCTGGAAGAACATCGGCGCCAGCACGCTCTTGAGCAGGGTCTCGCCGGTCTTGCCGTCGCAGCCCATGTGGCGCGTGCCGCGCAGGACGGCCAACTCGTGGATCGCCTCGGGGGCCGAGCCCAGCGAGGGAGTGAAATTGATGTACGAATACCCCAGGTCCAGTGCGGCAATGGCGTACAGCGCGCTGGCCCGCAGCGGACATTTCCGCGGCCGTTGGATCAGCCGCTCCAACTCAGCCCAATGGGGCGGGATCGCGCCTGCACCTACCGGCGGCTCTGTGGATGCCAGGTTCACCACGATCACGTGCTTGAGTGCATTGGCTTCGGCGAACTGCTTCAGGTCGCTCTGTACGCGGGCGATGGCAGCCGCGGGCGGTTCGCGTTTGGGAATTTCGGGTCCGGCCAACCGGCCGATCGTCGGGCCGACGTTCCAGATCGTGCCCGGGCGCACACGGCGATCAATCCGGTCGAGTTCTCCTTTGCACTGGGCGATCAGGTTGGCGTCGATGGCGCGGCTCTCGGTGGCCAAGTGGAGAGCCTCGTCGGCCAGGCCGACGGGCCGGATCTCGTGCCCTCCGACGAGAAAATCGTCCCAGGCATTCAGATCGAGGTGGGAGAACCCGTCCAGCTCGCTCACTAGGCCCCAGGGCCGAATCAGCCCTTTCTTGAGCGCGCAGAGGCCCACAACGGTCGTGGCGGCCACGCCCCCGCGAACCCCGATCAGCCAAACCCCGATGCTCGCTTTCGGCATAACCTGTGCGGCCCTCGCCCGATGCCGGACAATTGCTTACACTCACCCTAGCGTAGTATACTCCACTTGCCAGCAAGGCACCACACCCGGAGGGCGGTCATGAGCGGAGCGCTGAAGCGGATTCTGGTCACGGGCGGGGCCGGCTTCCTGGGCTCGCACCTTTGCGAGCGGCTGGTCGAGCAGCGGCACGACGTGATCTGCCTGGACAACTTCTTCACCAGCCAGAAGGCGAACGTCGCCCATCTCTTAGACCGGCCGAACTTCGAGCTCGTGCGGCACGACATCACGTTGCCGATCTTCTTGGAGGTCGACGAGATCTACAACCTCGCCTGTCCGGCCGCCCCAGGCCACTACCAGTACAACCCGATCAAGACCATGAAGACCTCCGTGATGGGGGCGATCAACGTGCTGGGCATGGCCAAGCGCTGCCGGGCGAAAGTCCTGCAAGCGTCGACCAGCGAAGTCTACGGCGATCCCGAGGTCCACCCGCAGCCCGAGAGTTATCGCGGGGCGGTCAACCCGATTGGCCCCCGCTCCTGTTACGACGAAGGCAAGCGCGCCGCCGAGAGCCTCTTCATGGATTACTACCGCATGAACAAGGTCAACGTGCGGATCGTGCGGATCTTCAACACCTACGGGCCGCGGATGCACCCGTTCGACGGGCGGGTGATTTCGAATTTCATCCGCCAGGCCCTGGCCGGAGAGGATCTCACGATCTTCGGCGACGGCTCGCAGACCCGCTCCTTCTGTTACCGCGACGAGCTGGTCGAAGGCATGCTCCGCATGATGGGCGCGCCCGACGACTTCATCGGCCCGGTGAACTTAGGCAATCCCAATGAATTCACCATCCGGGAGCTCGCCCAACTGGTGCTGGAATTGACCGACTCGCGCTCGAAGCTGGTTTCCCATCCGCTGCCGGCCGACGATCCCAGGCAGCGAAGGCCCGATATCACGTTGGCGCGCACGCGCCTTGGCTGGGAGCCGAAGGTTCCTCTGCGCGAAGGCCTCATCAAAACGATCGACTGGTTCCGCTCGATTGATATGAGCCACTACCGGCCACCGACGCCGAATTACTGATTTCAGCCGCGCAAACACGTGGACGAGTCACTCCGCGAGCCGAACCTTCCGGTCACGGAGTGACGGGACTACGCGGCATCCCCGGCCAACTTCAGCCGCGGGTTGGCCCCCGCTCGCCGGATGGAAACGGTTTGCGGGTGCCGGCTTTCGACTTTGCCACTAACGCCTGAAACCTTGGGTCTGACGCCAGAAGCTCGTCCACCAGCGAGTCGTCTTCGTTCGGCTCCAACGAGTGAATTGCCAAGAGGCGCTCATCGGGCAACTCCACGACGAACGTCTGGCCGGACTTGGCGCACTCATCGAGGGTCTTCTTGAGGTCCGTTTCCAGGCGGTTTAGCGGGATAGTCTTGATGCCCATGAAACTCCTCCCTTTCCACAATCAGTTTGTTTCCGACCTTTCGCCCCACGATGAGCACGATCACCTCGTCTTCTTCCACATTATACAGGGCCCGCAATCGCCCGGCACGCAGTTCAAACTCGACCAGCGGATTGGGGCGCAACCGTTTGATTGCTTTCGTCGGTGTCGTGGGTTGGTGCTCCAACCGGGACAAAATCGCGGCCTCGAGGATTCGCTGATCGCGTGCTGACAACGACCGGAACTGCCGGTCCGCGTCCTCGGTGATGGTAATCTTGAAGGACATATTGGCGGGCGGTCGCTTTATCCCCTCCCCCGCCGCAGCTCGCTGTCGATTTCGTCGGTCTCGTCGCCGCTGATCCGGCGTCGCAGGTAAAGCTTGATCGGCACCTCGCTGAAGTGGAGCTGATCGCGCATCACGCCCAGCAGATAGCGCTGGTAGGGTTGGGAAATCGAGTTCGGGCTGTTGCACAGCAGCACGATCGTCGGCGGCTGCACGGCGACCTGCGTGGCATAGTAGATCTTGGGCTCCTTGCGGCCGTGAGTCGCCGGCGGGTTCTTGTCGATCGCCGCGCGGACCACCCGGTTCACACGCGCCGTGGTCACCCGCTCGCGCGACTGGGCAAACAGCTTCTGCGCATGGTTCAGGAGGGCCTTCACATTCTGGCCCGTCTGGCCCACGATGAACGCAATCGGCACGTAGGGCATGGTGCGGAACGTGTCGCGCAGATAGCTCACCCAGCGCTCCGTCGACATGCGATCCCGCACCAGGTCCCACTTGTTCACCACGAAGATGCACGGCTTGAACTGCTCGGCGATGTAGTCGCACAGTTGCTTGTCGACTTGGCTGATCCGCTCGTTGGCATCCAGGAACAACAGCGCCAGGTCGGCCCGGCGGATGCTCCGCTTGCCGCGGTGGACCCCGTAATAGTCGATGTTGCTGACCACGCTTTTCATCCGCCGAAAACCAGGCGTATCGATGGCCATGAATGCCTTGCCGTCGAGCTCGAAGCGGACGTCGACGCTGTCGCGGGTCGTTCCCGGCACTTCGCTGACGATCATCCTCTCGGCCTGGCAGAGCGTATTGGCCAGCGTGCTCTTGCCCGTATTGCGGCGCCCCACGATGGCCAGCTTCATGACCGGCTCCTCGACCGCCATTTCAGCCGCCGAGGCGGGCGGCAAGCGCTCGCGAATCGCCTCCAACAACTCCTCCTTGCCGCGGTTCTGGTGCGAGCTCGCCCGGACCACCTTCCGGCCCAGGCGATAGAACTCGTCGGCCTGCTGGTCGAGGCTCGCCGCGTCGGTCTTGTTGGCCACGCAGATCACCGGCACGGTAACATAGCGCAGGCGGCGGGCCACCTCTTCATCGAGCGGCACCAGTCCGTCGCGGGTGTCGGTCACGAAGAGGATCACCGCGGCGGAATCAATCGCCGCTTCGATCTGCTCTTCGATGTGCTCGGTGAGATTGTCCGGATCCCGGACCCCCATCCCGCCGGTGTCGACGAGCTCGACGTACCGGTCGCCCAATTCAAGGAGATAGGTGACGCGATCGCGCGTCACCCCGGCCGCAGGATCCACGATCGCCAAGCGCCGCCCGGCGAGCCAGTTAAATAGGCTTGATTTGCCGACGTTGGGTCGGCCCACAATTGCTACCTGGGGGATTCCCATGGGAAAACCTATCGCGCATCAAAGACTAACGTCGCCCTGGATCGGTGGAGCCAACCGCAACTGGCCATGCTCTCCCCATCATACTTCGGTACGCTTTCGCAGCAATCACAACCGAATGCTTTTCGATCGAGTCCGGTCCGCGGATTGCTCTGCGCCGGGCTAGTTGGCCCCGCGAACCGCACAGCTTATGATTCAACAAATGAGTTTCTCACCCGAGAATACCTTCTACGGGGGGGTCGATGACTACGAAAGAACGATCCGGCGACCCACAACGCCGAGCGCTGGCAGGGAAGCTCGAAAGCCTACGCAATGCAGGGGTAATGCATATCCCTAAAGGGAAGAACCCCCGCCGCGCTCCCGGTCCGTCGAGGGCGAATTCGGGCTCCCCGGCCGTGGATGTGCCGGCTGCGGGGAAGCAAGAGGAATCGTCGGCATCGTCGCCGGCCCGCGCACTGGATGCGGTTGCCAGCAAAGTGTCGGTGTGTACCCGTTGCGCCGAACTGGCCCGCACGCGGACCCAGACCGTCTTTGGCACCGGAAACCCCATGGCCCGACTCGTATTCATGGGCGAGGCCCCCGGGGCCGACGAAGACCGCCAGGGCGAGCCGTTTGTGGGGCCTGCCGGGCAATTGCTGACCGATATCATTATCAAGGGAATGAAGATTCGTCGCGAGGACGTTTATATTCTCAATACGATCAAGTGCCGTCCGCCGGGCAACCGTGCGCCGCTGCCGCAGGAGGCCGCCAATTGCCGCGAGTATCTCGATGAGCAACTGGCGATCATCCAGCCGGAATTCATCTGCTGCCTCGGTGCCGTGGCGGCCCAGAACCTGCTTGGCAGCACCGCGTCGATTGGGCAGCTTCGCGGCCGATTTCACGACTTCCGGGGAATCAAGGTCCTTTGCACCTACCACCCAGCGTATGTCCTCCGCAATCCGCCCGCCAAGCGGCAAGTATGGGACGACATCCAGATCCTCATGAAAGAAATGGGCCTGCTCGTGGTAGGTGACAAGGTGAAGAGGTGAAATTCCGCTGTTACCTGGTGACCAAGGATGCCGACGGTCGCGTGTCGGGCCGCATCACCCAGCGGCCGCTTGAAGAACTGCCCGAAGGCGAGGTGCTGCTCCGCGTGGCCTATTCCTCGCTCAACTACAAGGACGCTATGGGGGCGACCGGGCACCCCGGGGTGAATCGCACGTTTCCCTATATCCCGGGGGTCGATGCGGCCGGAGTGGTGGTCCGGAGCGGCGTCTACGAGCACGTGCCGGGCGACCCCGTGGTCGTCACGGGATTCGCCATGGGCATGGACCGTTGGGGCGGCTGGGCGGAATATGTCCGCGTGCCTCAAGACTGGATCGTGCCCCTGCCTCGCAGCCTGAGCCTCCGCGAGAGCATGATTCTGGGCTCGGCGGGCTTCACGGCCGGACTGTGCGTCGACGCGCTTCAGAAGCACGACGTAATGCCCGATCGCGGAGAAGTCGTCGTCAGCGGCGCCAGCGGGGGCGTGGGGAGCATTGTGGTGGCGCTGCTGGCGAAGCTTGGCTATCGGGTCGTGGCCTCCACGGGCAAGCCCGCGGCCCACGAGCTGCTGCGCCAACTCGGCGCGTGCGAAATCATCCCCCGGGAAGCCTTGGACGACCGCAGCGGCAAGCCCCTTTTATCGGGCCGCTGGGCCGGAGGCATTGACACCGTCGGGGGGAACACCCTAGGAACGATCCTCCGCGCCACCCGGCACGGCGGCTGTGTCACGGCCGTGGGCCTGACCGGCGGCGACGAGCTGAACGTGACCGTGCATCCCTTCATCCTGCGGGCGATTCATTTGGCCGGCATCGACACGGCCTGGTGTCCGCTCCCGCTTCGCCATCAGACATGGGCCCGGCTGGCCGGCCCCTGGAAGCTCGATTGTCTGCCGGCCATCGCCCAAAGCATTCCCCTGGAGGCCCTGCCGTCGCGGATCGAAGAGATTCTCGCGGGCCGGATCACCGGGCGGGTGGTGGTCGAAATCGGTGGCGAATCGGTGGCCGAAGCGTTTTCAGGAGGATGATCCAACTCCTATGTTCGAGATCTTCGAGCACACCGCCGATATCGGGATCCGCGTGCGTGCGGGGACCTTGGAAGAACTGCTCGCCGACGCGGCCCAAGGACTGTTTTCGATCATCGTCGCGAACCCCGAAGCCGTTCGGCCGCTCCAAGAGATGACCTTCTCGGTCGCCGGAGAGCCGCACGACGACCTACTGCTCGACTGGTTGGACGAACTGCTGTATACGTTCGACACCAAGCGGCTTCTGTTCCGGGAGTTCGAAATGCGGTGCAGTCCGGAGGGCCTGACGGCGACCGCCCGGGGGGAGCCCGTCGATCGCACCCGACACGAGCTGCACATGGAAGTCAAGGCCATCACGTACCACGGACTCAAGGTCGAGCGCGACGGCGATGGCTGGCTGGCGGAGGTAATTGTGGATATTTGAAGGAGGGTAAGAGGCCATGACGAAGCAAGGTTACCACGGTCCGCTCCAACAAATCGACGAGTGTTGCTGGCGGATCCCAAAGTCATACAAAGAAGGGATGCGGGTCGAGGGGCGGATCTTCGCCGACGAGCGGCTCGTGGCCCAAGTGCGCGAGGACCAGTCCCCGGAGCAGGTGGCCAACGTGGCGTATCTGCCAGGAATCCAGATGGCCAGCCTGGCCATGCCCGACATCCACTGGGGCTACGGATTCTGCATCGGCGGGGTGTGCGCCACCGATCCCAGCGACGGCGGAGTCGTCTCTCCCGGCGGCGTCGGCTACGACATCAATTGCGGCGTGCGCCTGGTCCGCAGCAACCTGCACATCGACGAGATCCAGCCACGAATGCAGCAGTTGGTCGAGGCCCTCTTCCGTCGCATTCCGGCGGGGGTGGGCACGGGTGGACCGTACCTGTACGGCGGAAAAGAGCTCCAGCGGCTGTTGGGCGAAGGCTGCCGGTTTCTCGAAAAGCAGGGCCTGGCCACTGCGGGCGACGTCGAACACACCGAGGCCGGCGGGTGCATCCCCGATGCCCGGCCCGATCTGGTCAGCGCCAGGGCCCTCCAGCGCGGCGGCGACCAGTGCGGCACGCTCGGCTCGGGGAACCACTTTCTGGAAGTTCAGGTGGTTGAAGAGATCGTCGACGAAGAGGCGGCCCGAGTCATGGGTCTGGAGGTGGGCAAGGTCTGCCTCATGATCCATTCCGGCTCGCGCGGGCTGGGATACCAGGTGTGCGACGATGCCTTGCGCGACCTGCGCAAGGTGCCGGCCCGTTACGGCATCCAGCTTCCCGATCGGCAACTGGCCTGCGCCCCGGTCGAGAGCCCCGAGGGGCAGGCCTATTTGGGCGCCATGCGGGCCGCGGCCAACTATGCCTGGGCCAACCGCCAACTCCTCATGTGGCAGGCCCGTGAATGCTTCGCGGAATTCTTCGGCAAAAGCTGGGAATCGCTGCAAATGGGCCTCGTGTACGACGTGGCCCACAACATCGCCAAGATGGAACGCCACACCATCGAGGGAGAGGAGAAGACCGTCTGCGTACACCGCAAGGGGGCGACGCGGGCGTTTCCCGCGGGGCATCCCGAGGTCCCCCAACAGTATCGCCAAATCGGCCAGCCGGTCATTATCCCCGGCGACATGGGGCGGGCCAGTTGGGTGCTGACCGGACAACCCGGCAGTATGGAACGCTCCTTCGGCACCACCTGCCACGGGGCGGGCCGGGTGATGAGCCGCACGGCGGCGATCCAGAACGCCAAGGGGCGACGCATTGACCGGGAGCTGGCCGAACAAGGCGTCATCGCCCGTTCCAGGAGTCGGCAGGGACTCGCCGAAGAACAGCCGGCGGCGTATAAAGACGTCAATTGGGTGGTCAACGTGGTCCACCGCGCCGGCCTGGCCCGCAAAGTGGCCCGGCTGCGGCCGGTCGGGGTGGTGAAGGGATGAAGGATGAAAATCAAGCTCACCAGTTCCGCCTTCGAGGAAGGCTCGCCGATCCCCAAGAAACACACCGGCGAGGGTGAGGACCTCTCGCCGGCGCTAGTGTGGTCCGGCGTGCCCGAGGGCACCAAGCAGCTCGCACTGATCTGCGACGATCCCGATGCGCCCCGCAAGGATCCCTGGGTACACTGGGTGATCTACAACATCCCAGCCGACGCCAAAGGGCTGCCCGAAGGCGTCGAGGCCGCCGCCAAACCCAAGCATCCTGCCGGAAGCGCGCAAGGGAAGAACTCCTGGCCCGATGGCGAAAACCTGGGCTACCGCGGACCCATGCCTCCGCCCGGCAAGCCGCACCGGTACTTCTTCAAGCTCTACGCCCTCGATCAAGCCTTGGACGCCAAGCCGGAGCTCACCAAGGAGGAACTTCTCTCGAAGATCTCCGGCCACGTGCTCGCTGAAGGCCAGTTGATGGGCACGTACCAGAGGTGACGCTTGCCCGATACCCGCTCGCACCGCGGACCCAATCCAGACGACTCTCGCCTTTTCGCGCCCGAGCTGCTCCCGGTGCTCCGCGAGGCCGCCGCCGACCTGAATTGGCTCTTAAACCGCGGCTATCCCGGCACGGCGGCCCAGACACTGGTCGGCGACCGCTATCAGCTTGCCGCCCGGCAGCGAACGGCCATCGCGCGATGTGCCTGCTCCGATCTCCAACTGAAACAGCGCACGGGAACCCAAGTGCGGTGCGACGCGCTGGCCGGCCGGCCGCTGGAACTGGACGGCTACAATGTGCTCACGACCGTGGAAGCTGCCTTGGCCGGCGGAGTGATCCTGGCGGCCCGCGACGGCGCCGTGCGCGACATGGCCAGCATGCACGGCAGCTTCCGTCGCGTGGAAGAGACCCGTCCCGCCCTGGAACTGATCGGCCGGATGACCGCCGCCCTGGGCGTGTCGGGCTGCCGATGGTATCTCGACCGGCCGGTCTCCAACAGTGGCCGCCTCAAGACGGTCATGGAAGACACGGCCCGGCAACACGGCTGGAATTGGGCCGTCGAGCTGGTGGCGAATCCCGATGCCCTGCTCATCGCCAGCCAACAGATAATCGCCACGGCCGACAGCGCCGTCTTGGACCGCTGCCGCGCCTGGCACAATCTGGCCCGCGAAACGATCGCCCGCTTCGTCCCCGGGGCGAGGATTGTGGATTTGCGGTCGGAACATGCGCGCGTCGCCGCCCATGCCGGGCAGCAAGATCAATGGCAACATGCCACTACGTGACGTTAACCCTTGCGATGCCGAATCTTGGCTCGCATCCGTCGCTTCTTACGGCCGAGCTTGCGCCGGCCCTTTCCGGTTTTCTTAACCCCCACAACGTCCCCCGTCCCAACTCCAATTCAAGGTACAGCCAATGAGCGTAAGGGAAGAGTATAGCAAAACGGCCCTCGCCTCGACAAGGGGGTCGCTCGCGCGGGATGGGCCGAAGAACAACGTCCAGACTTCCGAAGTCTCCGAGACTTCGGAAGTCTCGCTCGGATCAAGCAAAGGAGTCGGCCAGCGCCTGACGAATCAGCACCAAGAGCACGTTGGGGTCGTAAGGCGTGCGGAGGAAGAAGTGGCAGCCGGCGGCCCGGCAGCGACGGACCACGTCGGGTTGCTTCGCGCCGCCGAGAATGATTACCGGGATGCCGCAGGTCGTGGGGTCGTCGACCAGTCGTTCGCAAACGTCCAGCCCATTGGTGTCGGGCAGGCGGAGATCGAGGACTACGAGCGTCGGCTGCTTGGAGCGGGCCAGGACCAGACCCGCTTCCCCCGAATCGGCCCATACGGTGGCAAAGCCCTGCCGGCTCAGATGCCGCGCGAGTAGTCCGGCCTGGGCTGCGTCGTCGTCGATGATCAAAATCTTCACCTGTTGCCGTGCGGCAACCTGGGCAAGTTGCGGACGTTCCAGGATGTCGACCGACATAACGCCTCCGCCGTTCTGACTGCATGACAAAGGCATCGCACGGGGGCCATTTCACCACGCGATGCGAATCGGCACACGCCGCTGTTGATTCCGTTAGTCAAACGTAGGCCGCTCGTGCCGGTCAGTCAAATCGGGAAGGGTCGCAGCGGATTTGACGGTTTTCCGGTGCCGCGCAGAGGCGCCTTTGGAGTGCGGCGACTTGTCGCCGCTTTCTTTTTTTTCCGCGAGGCGGCCACTCGTACCGCTAAGAAAAAGCGGCGACAAGTCGTCGCACTCCAAAGGGGCAATCCGTATCATGCACGGTCGGACCGCTCAAGCCGGGCTCGCCACCATCCATAGATGAAGTAGAACGTCAGCCCGATAACTAGCCATACGCCAAAGCGAATCCACGCGGTCCGAGGCAGGCCCAACATCAGGGAAAGGCAGGCCAGCGCGCCCAGAAGCGGGAGCCAGGGGACCCAAGGGCAACGGAACGGACGCGGCCGGTCGGGCTCCCGAACGCGGAGCACGATGACCCCCACGCACACAATGATAAACGCCGATAGGGTGCCGATGTTGCACAGGTCGGCCATTTCGTCGAGGCTGGCGGCGGCCGAGCCTACGGCGACGAAAACGGCGGTGACGATCGTCGCCACGTGGGGCGTCTTGAAGCGGGGATGGATCCTGCCAAACGCCCGGGGCAGCAGGCCGTCGCGCGACATGGCCAGCAGAATCCGCGGCTGGCCCAACTGGAACACCAGGAGCACCGCGGTGTGGGCCACCACGGAGCCGAAGGCCACGATCCCGGCCGCCCAGTTCAGTCCGATCTGGCGCATGGCCACGGAGAGCGGCTCGGCCGTGTTCAATTCCTTCCAGGAAACCACTCCCGTGAGCACGGCGGCCACGACCACGTAGATCAGCGTGCAGATGACCAGGGAGCCGAGGATGCCGATCGGCAGATCGCGCTTCGGATTGCGGCATTCCTCGGCGGTGGTCGACACGGCGTCGAAGCCGATGAAGGCGAAGAAGACCACCGCCGCGCCCGCCTGAATGCCCGCCCAGCCGTTCGGCGCAAAAGGGCGCCACTTGGCCGGATCGACGTACAAGGCCCCGATCACGATGAAGAACGTCAGCACCACCAGCTTGATCGCCACCATCACGGCGTTGAACCAGGCGCTCTCGCGGATGCCGACCATCAACAGCGTGCCCAGCGCGGTCACGATGAACACGGCGGGCAGGTTGAACACCAGGGGCACACCCCATACCTGCGGTGCGGAGGTGAGGATCTTCGCCTGGAGTTCCGCGTCCGTCGTCATGCTATAGGCAGTGCGCCAATCCGTGGCCAGCCAGCGGGGGAACTCCATGCCGACGCTGTGCAAGAGCTCGCAGAAGTAGCCCGACCACGAGACCGCCACGGCCACGTTGCCCACGGCGTACTCCAGGATCAAGTCCCAACCGATGATCCAGGCAACCAATTCACCCAGCGTGGCGTAGGCATACGTGTAGGCGCTGCCCGAGATCGGCGCCAGCGAAGCGAACTCCGCATAACACAGCCCGGTCAGCGCGCAGGCCAGACCGGTGAGGGTGAACGACACAATCAGCGCGGGCCCGGCCCCCAAGCGAGTCGCATCGCCGGCGGCCGCCGTACCCACCAGGGCAAAGATCCCCGCCCCCACAATCCCGCCGATCCCCAGCAAGATCAAGTCGATCGGGCCGAGAACCCGCCGCAGCCCGCCGCCGTGCTCGCCCGAGTCGGCGGAAAGCGATTCGATGCTCTTTCGGCGAAACAGCTTGGCAAAGCCCATGTGCTACTTTTCCCGGCTAGGCTTTTCCCGATAATGAGTTATATGTCGTGGTGCGTCAAGCATCGAAATGCGCTCGCCGCGGTAGGGGCGTTGGCCTCGCGCGGCTACAGCCCTGAAGGGGCGGAATACGAAAGCCCAGGGCAACGCCCTGGGGAGAGGAGTCGGGCAAGAAATGGGAGCCCTGAAAGGGCGACATAGGAGCCGCGGAGTGACGCATATTTCGCCCTTTCAGGGCTTCGGCGCTCCTTGCAACCTCGTTTCCCCAGGGCGTTGCCCTGGGCTATCATATTGCGCCCCTTCGGGGCTGAGAAGGCAACCAGACGCGAGGAGACCCGCATGAACCGGATCAGGAAAATGATATTGATGGTAGTTGGAGCGTTGGCGGCAACGCCGGCGGCCGCAGACCCCCGGATCGAATACCCGAACACGCGGCGGGGGGACGTTGTGGAAACGTTCCACGGCGTGCGCGTGGCCGATCCGTACCGCTGGCTTGAAGACGACGTCCGCCGCTCCAAGGAGGTCGCCAACTGGGTCGCTGCGGAGAACAGGATTACGTCCAGCTACCTGGCATCGATCCCCCAGCGCGAGCCGATCCGCCGCCGGCTGACCGAGCTCTGGAATTTCGCGCAGTATTCGTCGCCGTTCAAGGAAGGCGGGCACTACTTCTACTTCAAGAACGACGGGCTCCAGAACCAGGCCGTGCTCTACGTCATGGAGTCGCTCGAAGGCACGCCTCGGGCCCTCATCGATCCGAACACCTGGTCCAAGGACGGCACGGTCGCCCTGTCCGGCGTCGTGCCCAGCGAGGACGGCAAGCACCTGGCCTACGGCGTGGCCGAGGCGGGCTCCGACTGGACGACCTGGCGGGTGCTGGACATCGCCTCCGGCAAGCTGGCCGACGACGAGCTGAAGTGGACCAAGTTCACCCGTGCCTCCTGGACCAAGGACTCCAAAGGCTTCTTCTACAGCCGCTACGAAGAGCCCAAGAAGGGCGCCGAGTTCCAGGTCCTGAATCTCAACAACAGACTGTGTTACCACCGCCTTGGCACGCCGCAGTCGGACGACGTGCTCGTATACTATCGGCCCGACCATCCCGAGTGGATGTACGATGCGACGGTTTCCGACGATGGCCGCTGGCTGGTCATCACCACCGGCCGGGGCACCGACGAAAGGTACCGCGTGACGGTCAAGGATCTCACCGAGCCGTACGCCATGCCCGTCGAGCTGATCGACAACTTCGACCACGAGTTCACCTTCGTGGGCAACGACGGCGCGGTCCTCTACTTCCAAACCGACGTCGATGCCCCGCGCCGCCGGGTCATCGCCATTGATTTGGCCAAGCCCGAGCGGGCCGCGTGGAAGCAGGTCATCCCCCAGGCGGAAGAAACGCTCCAGGAAGTGAACCTCATCGGCAACCTCTTCGTGGCCGAGTATCTCAGGGACGTCAAGCCGCAGGTGAAGATGTTCGCCATGGACGGCCGCTTGGTGCGCGAAGTCCAGTTTCCGAGCATCGGTTCGGCTACGGGCTTCCACGGCCGGCGGACCGAGACGGAGACGTTCTATTCGTTCTCCAGCTTCGCCACCCCGCCGAGCATCTACCGCTACGACATGATTTCCGGCCAAAGCCGCCTCATCCGCCGCTCCGAGGTGAAGTTCAATCCCGAGGACTACGAGGTCCAACAGGTCTTCTACAAGAGCAAGGACGGCACGCGGGTGCCGATGTTCATTTCGCACAAGAAGGGGTTGAAGCTGGACGGCTTGAACCCGACGCTCCTGTACGGCTACGGCGGATTCAACATCTCACTGACGCCGAGCTTTTCCGTCGGCCGCCTTATGTGGATGGAAATGGGGGGCGTCTACGCCGTGCCCAACCTGCGCGGCGGCGGGGAGTACGGCAAGCCTTGGCACGAGGCCGGGCGGCTGCCCAAAAAGCAGAACGTCTTCGACGATTTCATCGCCGCCGCCGAGTGGCTCATCGCCCACCATTACACCCGGCCCGACAAGCTGGCGATCCAGGGCGGCAGCAACGGCGGCCTCTTGGTCGGCGCGGTCATGACCCAGCGGCCCGACCTCTTCGGCGCGTGCCTTCCCGCCGTGGGCGTGATGGACATGCTCCGCTTCCACAAGTTCACCGAGGGCCGCCTCTGGGTCGACGACTACGGCTCGCCCGACAATCCCGAGCAGTTCAAGGCCCTCCGCGCCTATTCCCCGTACCACAACATCAAGCCGGGCACGAGATACCCGGCCACCCTTGTCAGCACGGCCGACACCGACGATCGCGTGATTCCCGGCCACAGCTTCAAGTTTGCCGCCAAACTCCAGGCGTGCCAGGTCGGAT
>CAYTJV010000013.1:0-29338 GCA_964438165.1 uncultured Planctomycetaceae bacterium
AATTCCGCAAGCGCTTCGATATTCCCATTCCCGACGATAAGGTGGCCGAGGCCCCCTTCTACCGCCCGCCCGAGGATAGCCCGGAGATTCAGTATCTCCTCTCTCGCCGCAAGCAGCTTGGCGGCTTCTTGCCCAGCCGCGGCCGGGCAAAGATCATCCTCAAGCCGCCGAAGTGGGAGGACTACACGGAGTTCTTCGCTGGCAGCGAAGGCCGGCCGGTCTCCACCACCATGGCCTTCGTCCGCCTCCTGGTCCGGCTGATGCGCGACAAGAACGTCGGCCGCTACATCGTGCCCATCGTCCCCGACGAGGCCCGCACGTTCGGCATGGAGGCTCTGTTCCGGCAGTTCGGCATCTACTCCCACGTGGGCCAGCTCTACGAGCCGGTCGATTCCGACACAGTGCTCTTCTACCGCGAGGCCAAGGACGGGCAGATCCTCGAGGAAGGCATCACGGAAGCGGGCTCGATGGCCTCCTTCATCGCCGCCGCCAGCGCCCACTCCAGCCACGGCGTGCCGATGATCCCATTCTTCATCTACTACTCGATGTTCGGCTTCCAGCGGATCGGCGACCTGATTTGGGCCGCCGGCGACATGCGCTGCCGCGGGTTCCTGCTGGGCGGGACGGCCGGGCGGACCACGCTGGCCGGCGAAGGGCTCCAGCACCAGGACGGCAACAGCCACCTCACCGCCATGTCGTACCCGACCGTCCAGGCCTACGACCCCTGCTACGCCTACGAGGTCGCGGCCGTCATCCTCGACGGCATCCGGCGCATGTATTACGAGAAGGAGGACATCTTCTACTACGTCACGCTGATGAACGAGAATTACGAACATCCCGTGTTGCCGATGGGCGCCACGGAGGGCATCTGCCGCGGAATGTACGCGCTGGCCGACCGCGATTTGGGCCCGAAGAAACCCAAGGTGCAACTGCTCGGCAGCGGCGCCATCTTGCGCGAGGCCCTGCGGGCCCAGGGGATTCTCGATTCACAGTTCGGTGTTTCCAGCACGGTGTTCAGCGTAACGAGCTACAAGGCCCTCTACCAGGATGCCCGCGAGTGCCAACGGTGGAACCGGCTCCACCCGGACCAGGAACCGCGCACGCCTTACGTCGCGCAGGTCATGCAGGGGCGCTCCGGACCGGTGGTGGCCGCGCTTGACTATGCCGGCGCGCTGGGGCTTTCGATCGCGCCTTGGGTGCCGGGCCCGTACACGGTGCTCGGAACCGACGGCTTCGGCCGCAGCGAGGACCGGGTGCGCTTGCGGCGTTTCTTCGAGGTCGACGCCGAGAATATCGCCCTGGCGGCCCTGGAGTCATTGGCCCAGCAGGGGCAGATTCCTAAGTCGCAAATTGCCGGCGCCGTGAGGAAACTCGGCCTCGACCCGGAGAAACCGAACCCGGCAACCGCGTGAGCGGGCAGTGGTCAGCGGACCCGGAATCAAAACTACACGGTATATCGCAATCCCATGAACATCGACTTCAAACTCCCAGAGTTGGGCGAGAACGTCACTAGCGGCGATGTGGTCAACGTGCTGGTCCAAGAGGGGGACCAGATCGTGGGCAACCAGTCGGTCATTGAGCTGGAGACCGACAAGGCGGTCGTCGAGATCCCTTGCCCGCACGCCGGCAAGGTCGTCAAGGTCCACGTGGCCAAGGGCCAGCGGATCCAGGTCGGCCAGGCACTTGTCAGCGTGGAAGGGGAAGGCCCAGCCCCGGCGGCCGAGGAACCGCCTGCGGTCAGACCCAAGGTCGAGAAGCCCCCAGCCGCCAAGCCCGCACCCGAGGCCGCCCCGCCCGCACCCGAGGCGGCTCCACTCCCGGCCGGCAGTTCCCTGTTGCCGGCCGGTCCCCAGGCGCGTCGCTTGGCGCGGGAGTTGGGCGTCGATCTGCGCCGGGTCCAAGGCACCGGCCAGCGCGGGAGGATCACGCCGGAGGACGTGCAAGCGGCCGCGGCAAGCGCTGCGTCGTCGCGTCCCGCGGTGCTCGTCGAAGCCGTGGTGCCGCCGGGCGAGCCGGGCACCGATGCGTGGGGAACCATCCGCCGCGAGCGGATCTCACAGATCCGCCGCACCATCGGCGCTCGCATGTCGCAATCGGCCCGCACCATCCCCCACCTGACCAATTTCGACGACGCCGACATCACCGAGCTCGACCGGCTGCGCAAAGGCGTGCCCGAAGGATACCTCGGCCCCAAGCTGAAGCTCACCACCATGCCGTTGGTGATGAAATCCGTGGCCCTGGCGCTTCGGCGTCACCCGATGCTCAATGCGAGCCTCGACGAGCCGAATGAGCAGATCGTCTATAAGCAGTACGTACACCTGGGGATCGCCGTGGATACGCCGCGCGGGCTGGTGGTGCCCGTGGTGCGCAATGCCGATCGGATGACGATCGCCGAGCTGGCCCAAGCCCTGGCCGAAGTGGCCGACAAGGCCCGCACGGCCCGCTTCAGCATCGAAGACATCCGCGGCGGGACGTTCACGATCAGCAACCTCGGCGCGGTGGGCGGAACGTACAGCACGCCGATCATCAACCTGCCGGAGGTGGCAATCCTGCTCTTGGGCCGGGCCCGCTGGCTGCCGGTGATCCGCGACGGCCAGGTGGAGCCGCGCTACATGCTCCCCCTGAGCCTGTCCTACGACCATCGCGTGGTTGATGGCGCCACTGCGGCGCGATTCCTCAATGAAGTGATCGACCTGCTGCAGTTGCCAGGGAGGCTGTTGCTGGCGGGGTAGGAGGGCATCCGGTATAATAAACGGACTTGACCTGTTGTCGTCGGCGAAGACGGGAGGCGGGTATGCTGACTGCATATATTGATGCCGCGCTACGAAAAGCCCACTACGAGATGTTGCCGGATCAAGAGGGATATTTGGGCACGATTGAAGGCCTCCAGGGGTTGTGGGCGCAGGCTGATACGCTCGAAGCCTGCCGCGAGCAGTTGCGAGAGGTTTTGGAGGAGTGGATTGTCCTTGGGCTAAGGCTGGGACATGTTATTCCGCCCGTCGACGGCATTTCGCTAACCATTCAGGAAGTTGCTTGATGCCGCGCTTCGGGCCAACAACGCGGAGAGAGCTAATCCGCTGCCTCCGCCAGCTCGGTTTTCGTGGTCCGTATTCGGGGGGAAGACACCAGTTCATGGTCCGGCAGGAGCTTCGCGTCCGGATTCCGAATCCCCATCAAAGCGACATCGGGAGAAACTTGCTGCGGGCCATTCTCCGCGAGGCGCAGGTTTCCACAGCGGAGTGGGAAAGTCTTTAATGGACACTCAATTAGCCATTCTCGGCGGCGGACCGGGCGGATATGCCGCCGCGTTCCTGGCCGCCGATCTGGGCATGCAAGTGACGCTGGTTGACGTGGAGCCGGCCTTGGGCGGCGTGTGCCTGCTTCGCGGCTGCATCCCTTCCAAGGCCCTGCTGCACGTGGCCATGGCCATGGCCGAGGCCAAGCACCTGGCCGACTGGGGCGTGGCGTTTTCTCCGCCGGGGATCGACCTGGAGGCCATGCGGGCCCGCAAGAACAAGGTCATCGGCACGCTCACCGGCGGCCTGGCCCAGTTGAGCAAGAGGCGCAACGTGCGCGTGATCCGGGCCCGGGCCACCTTCGAGAGCTCGCAGACGCTCCGCCTGGAGTCGGTCGGCAATCAGCCGCTGGAGAACGATCGCTTGAAGTTCGCCCACTGCATCCTCGCCACCGGCTCAAGTCCCACGAAGCTGCCAGCCCTGGAGCTGCCGACGGCCCGCGTGATGGACTCTACCGGGGCACTCGACCTGCCCGACGTGCCGGAGACGCTCTTGGTGATCGGCGGCGGCTACATCGGGCTGGAGATGGGAACCGTCTACGCCGCGCTGGGAAGCAAGGTCTCGGTGGTCGAGATGACCGACGGCCTCTTGCCCGGCGTCGATCGCGACCTGGTCAAGCCGCTCCACAAGAAGCTGGAGCGCGACTTCGAGGCCATCTGGCTCAATACCAAAGTCGTCTCGCTGGCCGAAAGGAAGAACGCGGTGGAAGTCGCTTTCGAGGGTGCAGAGGGCAAGAAGACCCAGCGATTCAGCCGCGTCCTGGTGGCCGTAGGCCGTCGCCCCAACAGCGCCGGCCTGGGCCTGGAGAAGACCAAGGTACAGATCGACCCGAAGGGATTCGTCACCGTCGATCGCCAGCAGCGCACGGCCGACCCGCACATCCTGGCCATCGGCGACGTGGCCGGCGAGCCGATGCTGGCCCACAAGGCCTCCCATGAGGGCAAAGTGGCCGCCGACGTCCTGGCCGGGCACGCGGCCACGTTCGAGCCCCGGGCCATTCCGGCCGTGGTGTTCACCGATCCGGAAATCGCCTGGGCCGGACTCACGGAGACGGAAGCCAAACGACAAAACCGCAAGATCGAGACGGCCGTGTTCCCCTGGGCAGCCAGCGGCCGGGCCCAATCGGTCGGCCGGCCCGACGGACTCACGAAGTGGATCATCGACCCCGAGACCCAGCGGGTCGTGGGCTGCGGCATCGTCGGCGTGGCGGCCGGCGATTTGATCAGCGAAGCGGTCGTGGCCATCGAAATGGGCGCCCACCTGCACGACCTGACCGAGTCGATCCATCCCCACCCCACGCTCAGCGAAACCCTGGGCTTCGCCGCCGAAGTCTACTTCGGCACTGCCACCGACCTCTACCGGCCGAAAGGCGGCAAGTAAGGTCGCAGGACAGGCCCTCCGCGAACGGGTCTAACACCGTTCACCCCCCGTTGTCTATCCATCCGGCCCCACGAAAGATGTGATTCAAACTGGCGGAGCGATCACTCGGATCGACACGGCAGGCGATGGACAGGATCTTATCAGTCAACGGCGTTCCGATACGAGTCACGACGGAACGATGGTTTCATATGGAAACGACATTAGACCCGAAGGTGGTACAGCCCGTAACGCGGGCCATTCCCTGGCTGGTCGAGTTCCCGGCCCAGCGATTCTGGGTCGACTACGATGCCGAAGTTGACGTGTTGTACATCAGTTTCCAGCGCCCTCAGCAGGCAACGGACACGGAAATGGCTGACCAGGGGATCCTGTGGCGCTACCGCGGCAAGGACCTTGTTGGGATAACTGTCCTCGATGCCTCGACACGCTCCGCATGACTTGTCGTGAATCTCCAGATCCGACGCATCGACCGACGAACGCAGTGATGACGGCACCACGGCCGCGTGCCAAGCGTTGCACGAGGCTCCCGAGAAACCGCTTGGCGCTAGTGTGCCTGCTCGTAAGTTCTGCAAGGAATTCAGAGGTGAGTGGCTGCCTGTCCGTCCCGGAGGGACGTTTGAGAATAGCCCAGCGATTTATCGCTGGGATAGGAAGGGAGGAACCTCGCGCAGTCCCGGAGGGACGGCTGAAATGGCACTCCCGCCTTATTTCAGTCGTCCCTCCGGGACTTGCGGCGTTTGATGGCTTCCACGACCCAGCGATGAATCGCTGGGCTATTCTCAAGTGCCCCTCCGGGGCAAGGAAAAATCCGTTCTTCCTGGGAACGGCTTCAATGGCTTGCACTACGTATGAGCAGGCGCGCCGGCGAATAGCATATCGCCTACTTGGGGGGTCTCAGCGGATTATCGGCAAGACCCTGTTGCACCATGCGTTGCGAATGCGCATGATAGGATCGTGGCCAATCTGTCCCGCCTGCCAACCTGGGTTCCGCCCCATCCCGCCTCGATCCCCGCCTGACGTGAGGTGCCTGCCATGAGGACAAGGTTGTTCTGTCTTGTCTTTGCGTCCTTCATGCTTGCCGGACCGGTCGCCGTGCCGGCCGAGGTTGGCCGGACGGCACCCAAGCAGCAACCGCCCGCCGCCAAGTCGGCGGTCTCCTTTGTTACCGACGTGATGCCGGTGGTCGATCGGCTGGGGTGCAATTCCATCCAGTGCCACGGCTCGGTCAAGGGCAAAGGGGGTCTGCGGCTTTCCCTGTTCGGAGGCGACCCGGATCGCGACTACGACGCCCTCACCAAGGCTGCCGAGGGGCGGCGAATCGACTCCATGGAGCCGGCCCGGAGCCTGGTGCTCTTGAAGGCCACCGGCGCGGTGAAACACGGCGGCGCCGAGAAGATCCGGCCCGACTCGGCCGACTACCGCTTGCTCTTGGCCTGGATCGCCGGGGGCGCGGCCAAGGCCGACGAAAAGGCGCCGAAGGTGGTGGCGGTCCAAGTCCTCCCCGAAGAGATCGTCTTGAGCAAAGGCCAGACGCAGCAGATCCGCGTGACCGCGATCTACGCCGACGGCACGCGCAAAGACGTCAGCGTCGACGCGCACTACCAGTCGGTGGACGGCAAGCTCGCCTCGGTCGATGGCGGCGGGAAAGTCAAGGCTGAAGGGTTCGGCCAGGGCGCCGTGTTCGGCAAGTACCTGCGCCAGTCCGGCGCGGCCCGGGTCGTCGTCCCGCAGCCGCTGCCCAGCGGATTCCCCGAGGTCAAGCCCTACAACAGGATCGACGAGCTGGTGCTGGCCGACTTGAAGAAGATGGGCATTCCGCCGTCGGGGCTCTCGACCGATCAGGAGTTCCTGCGGCGCGTTTGCCTGGACGTTCTCGGCGAGCTGCCCGCGCCCGATGCGGTCCGCGCCTTCCTCGCCAGCAAGGACCCGCTCAAGCGCAACAAGCTGATCGACGAGCTGATGGAGCGGGAGGAATTCGCCGAGTACTGGGCCCTGAAGTGGGGCGACCTGCTGCGGATCAAGAGCGAGTTCCCGGTGAAGGTGTGGCCCAAGGGCTCGCACACGTATTACCAATGGGTCCGCCGCGCGATCCGCGAGAACAAGCCTTACGACCAGTTCGTGCGCGAGCTGCTCATGGCCAGTGGGAGCAACTTCCGCCACGGCGAGGTGAACTTCTTCCGCGCCAATCCGAGCAAGGACCCGCAGACCATCGCCGAGAGCACGGCGGTGGTCTTCATGGGCATCCGCATCGGCTGCGCCCGTTGCCATGCCCATCCGACCGAGAGCTGGACGCTCGAGGACAACCTGGGCCTGGCCGCCTTCTTCAGCAAGGTCGGCTTCAAGTCGACGACGGAGTGGAAAGAAGAGATCGTCTACGTGAATCGCAAGGGGGCGCTGCGGCGGCCGCGGACCGGCGAGATCGTCAAGCCGAAGTACTTCGGCGGCGACGTGCTGGAGATGGAGAACCCCGAGGAAGACCCGCGCGGCAAGTTCGTCGCGTGGCTCATCCGGCCGGAGAATCCCTATTTCGTCAAGAACATCGTGAACCGCGTGTGGTCCTGGTTCTTGGGCCGGGGGATCATCCACGAGCCCGACGACCTCCGCCCGACCAACCTTCCCTCGAACCCCCAACTGCTGGCGTTCTTGGAGAAGGACTTTGTCGCCCACAAGTACGATCTGAAATACCTGTTCCGGCAGATTCTCCAGTCGAGGACGTATCAGCTTTCGAGCCGCGTAAGCGCCCTGAACAAGATCGACTCCGCGCATTTTTCCCACTTCTACCTGAGGCGATTGACCGCGGAGGAGCTTCTGGACGCCATCAGCCGGATCACGGAGACCTTCGAGCCGTTCTTCAGCCCGATCCCGGAGCCGTACACGCGGCTGCCGCAGGGCTATCGGTCGGTGCAGCTCTATGACGGGGACATCACGGCGCCGTTCCTGGAGCTCTTCGGCCGGCCGTCGCGCGACACCCCCTTCGAGTGCGAGCGGAACCTGGAGACCTCCATGCGCCAGGCCCTGCACCTGATCAACTCCGAGCACATCCAGAGCAAGATCAACTCCGGGGCGCGCTTGCAGCGGTGGCTCAAGGAGAAGACGAGCGACGAGCAGATCGTCGAGGAGCTTTATCTGCTCTCGCTGGCGCGTTTGCCGGCGCCGGAGGAGAAAAAGAAGCTCGCCGGCTTCCTCGCCGAACAGTCGAAGCAGCGTACCCAAGCCATTCAAGACGTAGTGTGGGTCATTCTCAATAGCAGCGAGTTTTTGTTTAACCACTAAGCGGAGGACAGTGCCATGTTGGACGTTTTTGGAGGGAAGGTTGCCCGGATATCCGGGGGCCTGAGCCGTCGTAGTTTTCTCCGCGTCGGCGCGTTGGGCCTGGCGGGGCTCACTCTGGCCGACTGGATGAAGCTCCAGGCTTCCGGGGCCGTCAAAGGGGGCAAGGCCAAGAGCGTGATCCAGATCTGGCTTTGGGGCGGCCCTCCTCAGACCGACACCTTCGACCCCAAGCCCGAGGCCGGCGAGGCGATCACCGGCCCGACGCGCAAACCCATCGCCACCAACGTGCCCGGCATGCAGATCGCCGAGCTGCTGCCGACGATGGCCAAGATGGCCGACAAGTTCAGCATCCTCCGCAGCATGACGCATGGCGACAACGGCCACGAAACGGCCGCCTACAAGATGCTCTCCGGCACCATGCCCACGCCGGAGCTGGTGTATCCGAGCATTGGCTCGGTGGTCGCCTTGAAGCGGAGCGAGAGCGGATACAAGGGCTCGCTGCCCCCGTTCGTCTCGATCCCCAGCGCCTACGGCCGGTTCAATGAGGCGGGATTCCTGGGCAACAACTACCGCACGTTCGCCACCGGCGGCAACCCGGCCGCCAAGGATTTCCGCGTCCAGGGCATCCAGATGCCCGGCGGGGTCAACGAGGAGCGGCAACAACGGCGCCGCACCCTGCTGGATTCCGTCGACGTGCTTGACAAGGCCATCGAGGACAGCCATCTGAAGAAACTTGACTCCGAGCAACAGAGGGCTTACGGCCTGATCATGGGCGATGCCAAGAAGGCATTCGACCTGTCCGCGGAACAAGACGCCCTGCGCGAGCGCTATGGCCGGACCCAGATGGGCCAGTCGTTCCTCTTGGCTCGCCGGTTGGTGGAGCACGGCGTTCCGTTCGTCACCATCAACTGGGGCGGATGGGATACCCACGTCAGCAACTTCGAGGCCATGAAGCGCCTGCTGCCCGAGATGGACAAGTGCTTCTCCACGCTTCTGGAGGACTTGTCGGAGCGATTGATATTGGACAGCACGATCGTCACCTGGTTCGGCGAGTTCGGCCGCACGCCGCGCGTGGCGTGGGAGCCCCCGTGGAACGGCGGCCGCCATCACTTCGGCCCCTGCTTCTCCGCCGTCGTGGCCGGGGGCGGCTTCAAGGGAGGCCAGGTTGTTGGGTCCAGCGATCGCACCGGCGAGAACGTCAAGGACCGGCCCGTCTACCCGTGGGACCTCTCGGCCAGCATGTATCAGTTGCTGGGCATCGATCCCCTGGGCAAGCTCCCGCACCCGCAGGGCTGCGTGGCTTATGTCACTCCGTTGGCCTCCGGCGACGTGCCGACCGGCGGTTTGTTGAAGGAGATTATGTAGGATTTGGGCCGCGCCAGGGGGTCGGCCTCGGGCGGCTTCAGCCCCGAAGGGGTGTAATACGACAGCCCAGGGCAACGCCCTGGGAAGGAGTTGAGTACGAAATGGGAAGCCCTGAAAGGGCGGCATAGGAGCCACTCACGAGGCAAATTTCGCCCCTTCAGGGCTTCGTCGGTCATTGCGACTCACTTCCCCAGGGCGTTGCCCTGGGCTGTCGTATTACGCCCCTTCGGGGCTGAGGAAGGCCGCCAGACGCCGAATAGCCTGGAACAAAACGGTATACAGACAGCAACTCTCAAGGGCCGATTTTTCCCACTCCAGACCCCTTCGCCCAAACGGGACACGCACTGAGTAAGGAACTAAGGAACTGATGAGCATCCAGCACGTTCTCGGGATGACCCTGCTATGGGGTCTGGCCGTGGCCGCCCACGCGGCTGCACCCGCTGCCAAAGAGAAGGCTGCGGCCGCGAAACCGTCCGCGGTGAAGCCTGGTGCGACGACGGCGAAATCGGCGGCAAAGTCCGATGCCGCAGCAGTAAAGCCCGCCGCCAAGAGTCCCGCGCGTGCCCAGGCGGGCTCGGCTGCCCAAGCCAAACCGGGGGCCGCATCGCCGACTCCGCCTAAGCCCGCCGTGCCCTACGTTCCGCCGCCGCCCCCGCGGATCATCCGCAGCTCCAACAGCCTGACGATCGAGATCCTCGTCCCATCCCCCAATGTCCCCACGGCTCCCCGATTGGATTGCGTCGTGCGCGCCGGCCCGGTCGTTCCCGTCAGGGCGGTGGCCTTTAGTCCTGACGGCAAAACGCTGGCCGCCGCCGGTCACAAGGAAGTCCTTTTGTGGGACGTGGTCGAGGCAAAGCTCCTGAAGCGGCTCGGGACGGGTGAGATCGGCGGCGCAGTCCACGCCCTGGTCTTCAGTCCCGACGGCAAATGGCTGGCCGCCGGGGAGGGCCGGCCGAGCGGCTCCGGCGCGGTTCGCATGTTCGAGTTGGAAAGTGGCGGGTTGCTCCGCAGTTTGGAAGGGCCGAAGGACACTGTCTACGCCTTGGCGGTCAGTCCGGACGGCAAGTTCCTCGCCGCTGGCAGCGCCGACAAGCTGGTTTACGTCTGGAACGCCGCCGACGGCGAGCTGGCCACGACGATCAAGGACCACAACGACTGGGTCTTGGCCGTGGCTTTTAGTCCCGACGGCAAGCTCCTGGCCTCCGCCGGCGCGGACAAGGCCGCGATGATCTGGGAGGTGGGCAGTTGGAAGTCGGCCGCCAAGATGCTGGAGAGGGACGCCGTGCAGGGCGCGGCCTTCACGCCCGACAGCCAGTTGCTCGCCCTTGCGGTGGGCGGTCCGGTGGAGCAGTCGATCCGCACGCGAAGGGCCGTCGAGCCTCCCCCCGACCCGGCAGCCCTGAAACGGAAGGAGCCCATCCGGCCTCAGATCACCCTCGTGGTCCGCGCCGCGAACGTCGGCCCGGGGGCCCCGCTGGACCTCGTCTTCAGCCCGCGCCCCAACGGCAAGATGTGCGTCCCTTGCAGCGACAAGACCGTGCGCGTGTTCAACTCCAACGGAGGTCAAATCGCGACCCTCACCGGGCATAGCGATTGGGTGTATTGCGTCGATATTGCGGCCGACGGGACGAAGATCGCCTCGGGCGGCGCCGATGGGGTGGTGAGGCTTTACAACGGGACCGACCATCGCCCGCTGGCCACCCTCGTTCAACCCCTGCCCGGCAAGGGCGATTGGCTCATCGTCACGCCGCTAGGCTACTTCGCCGCGTCGTCGCCGAACATCGTCCGGTGGAGCACGGCCAACGTGAAAACCGAGCCCGAGAAACTCAGCGATTTGCTCCACAAGCCGGAGATGATCCGCGATCACTTGGCGGGCAAGAGGGTGCCTTCGCCGGCCGTGAGGTGACAAGGTGAAGAGGTGACAAGGTGACAGAAAGGAATCACGAAAACACGAAAGGACGAAAACACGAAAGAGTGGGCAGAGGGTAACAGGAAGCCTTATATCATTTTCAGTCTTTTTCGGGATTTCGTTCTTTCGTGATTTCGTGATTGCCCGATTTCTGTGCTGTGTCGCGAACCATGAGGATTCCACGATGATTGGCGCGCTGCGATCCAGAAGAGTCCTGGCCCTGTTGGTTTGCTCCACGGCCGCGGTCTGTTGGCCGTGCGCGTCGCACGCTCAACTGCGGCCCAAGCGCTTCGCGCCGAACATTCAGTCGGTGTTCCCCAGCGGCGCGCAGCGCGGGGCGACCATCGAGGCGACGATCACCGGCCAGAATCTCACGGGGGCCTACGAGGTCCGCGTCAACGGCAAGGGAGTCGCGGGCAAGGTGATCAAGGCCGTCAACGCCGGCACGGCGATCGTCTCGCTCTCCGTCGCGCCGAACGCCGAGCTCGGCGAGCGGGAGATCCGCTTGATGACGCCGGTGGGCATCTCGAACCGCTTCGGCTTCTTCGTCGGGCAGCTCCCGGAAATCAATGAGAAGGAGCCGAACTCCGACAAGCCCCAGGCCCAACCCCTGGAGTCGCTTCCGGTGCTGATCAACGGTCAGATCCAGCAGGGCGACCGCGACTACTTCCGCTTTTCTGCCGAGGCCGGCCAGACGATCGTCGTGATGGGGGAGTCGCGGAGGCTGCGCCCCTTCATCGCCGATGCCGTGCCCGGCTGGAGCGATGCCTGCCTGACCCTCTACGACGGCAAGACCGGCCGCGAGATCGCCCTGGCGGATGATTTCCATCTCAAGCCCGATCCGGTGCTGATCTTCAAGGTTCCCCGCGACGGCGAGTACCTGGTCGACATCCGGGACGTCATCTTTCGCGGCCGCAGCGACTTCGTGTACCGCTTGTCGATCGGCGCGCTGCCCTACATCACCCATGTCTATCCCCTCGGCGGCAAGCGGAATACCACGGCCAAAATCGGCCTGTTCGGCGTCAACTTGGAGGAGCGATTCTTGGAGGTGCCGATCCCCGGCGATTCACCTCTGGTGCGTTTCGTGAAGGTGACGCAGCAGGGCTTGGTGAGCAACGCGATTCCCTTAGGCGTCGGGGATCTGCCGGAAATCGAAGAGAAAGAAACAAACCAGCCGATCGCCGGCGCCCAGCGCGTCGAAACGCCGGCGACCATCAACGGCCGCATCCTGCGCCCCGACGACGAGGACTATTTCGTCTTCGCCGCGAAGGCCGGCGAGCGGTTGATCGTGGAGGCCAAGGCCCGCCGGCTCGACTCGCCGTTGGACGCCATCCTCACCCTCTTCAATCCCAAAGGACAGGAGGTCGTGGAGAACGACGACACGGTCGATATCGACGCCGCCCTGGTGACCCACCATGCCGATGCCCGGTTGGTCTACACGATTCCCGCGGCCGGCGACTACACGGTTCGCCTGCGGGACCTTCAAGGCAAGTGGGGCGAGGAGTTTGCCTACCGGCTGATGATCGCCCCGGTGCGGCCCGACTTTTACCTCCACATCAGCCCCGACAACCCGCACATGGCCCAGGGCGACACCACGCTGATCAGCATCACCGCGGGCCGCAAGGACGGTTTCAACGGCGAGATTGCGGTGTCGATGCGCGGCCTGCCCAAGGGGTTTGTGGTCAGCGACACGGTCATCCCGGCTGGTGGAACGATGGGGTACATGACGATCACGTCACCTCCGGACGCGCCCAAGGGCTTCCTTTCGCCGGTCGTGGTCGGGACGGCGACCGTGGAGAAGGAGACGATTACGCGGCAGGGGCTGCCGGCCGAGGAGCAGACGCAGGCGTTCTTCACGCGGCACACCTTTCCCACCCAGGAATTGCTGCTGGCGCTGATCGAAGACCCGCCCTTCAAGCTGGCGGTCGATTTGCCGGAGGGCAACGCCATCGAGGTGCCGCAGGGTGGCGAGGCGGATGTCGTGATCAAGGTGTGGCGCAAGCCCCCGGAGGAGCCCAAGCCGGAACCCAAGCCCGAGCCCAAACCCGACCCGAAGGCCAAACCCGATCCCAAGGCCAAGACGCCGCCCAAGCCCGCCCCGAAGCCGGCCCCCAAGCCCCAGCCGCTGGGCCAGATCGTGTTGGCCACGGGCTATCCGCCGCCGCCGCCCGGCCTGTCGATCAAGACGGCCTTCCTCCTTCCCGAGATGAATCAAATTTCCGTCACGATCCAGGCCGCGAAGACGGCGCCGATCGACGTGGTCCGGAACCTGATCATCAGCGGCACCGGCCAGGCCGCCGGCCAGAGCGTCACGCGCATCGTCCCGGCGATCCCGGTCAAGATCGTCAAGGAGAACGGCAACGGACAGAAGTAGAGTGATCATCAACCCCATGTTCCTCGTGCCACACAGCGTAGCCGCGCTGGTTTTCACCGCCGTGTTCTTCTCGATAGGCTCGGGAGAACTCGCGCACTGCGCCGAGAAAAGGCCCCTGCCGAACATCGTCCTGGTCCTCGCCGACGACCTGGGGTACGGCGACGTAAGGTGCAACAACCCGCAAGGCAAGATCGCCACGCCCCACATCGATCGGCTGGCGGCCGCCGGGATGCGGTTCACCGACGCGCACACGACTTCTTCGGTGTGTACCCCGACGCGTTACAGCCTGCTCACCGGCCGCTATCATTGGCGCTCGCGCCTGCAAAGCGGGGTGTTGGGCGGGCTCTCGCCGCGGCTCATCGCTCCCGACCGGCTCACGGTCGCCGAACTGCTGCGCCGGCAGGGCTATCATACCGCGTGTGTCGGCAAGTGGCACCTCGGAATGGATTGGCCGCGCAAGCCCGACGCGCCGGCCTTCGACGACCGCATCGAGAAAGGGCCCGAAGGCTGGGACGTGGATTTCACCCGGCCGATCGCCCACGGGCCCAACTCGGTCGGCTTCAACTACTATTTCGGCATCGCCGCCTCGCTCGACATGGTGCCCTATACGTTCATCGAGAACGACCGGGTGACCGCCGTGCCGACCGTCAATCGGGCATTCCCGCTGATGTTCGGAAACGACGCTCGCCGCACGCGGCCCGGGCCGGGCGCCGAAGGGTTCGAAGCCGCCGACGTGCTGCCGATGCTCACGCGCAAGGCCGTCGAATACATCGCTCAGCGCGCGGCGCACGTCCGGGCGGGCAAGCCCTTCTTCCTCTACCTGCCGCTCACCGCGCCGCACACACCCATCGTGCCGACGCTGGAGTGGCAAGGGCGAAGCGGGCTGAACTTCTACGCCGACTTCGTGATGCAGACCGACGCCTGCATCGGCCAGGTCGCCCGCGCCTTGGATGAGCACGGCCTGGCTGGTAATACGCTCTTGATCGTCACCAGCGACAACGGCTGCTCGCCCGAGGCCGATTTCCCGGCCCTTCTGGCCAAGGGACACAACCCGAGCCATGTGCTCCGCGGCCACAAGGCCGACATCTGGGACGGCGGGCATCGGGTGCCGCTGGTCGTCCGCTGGCCGGACAAGGTGCGGCCCGGCTCGACCTGCGACGAGCTGGTCAGCCTCGTCGACTTCATGGCCACCGCCGCCGATATCGTCGGCGCGACGCTGCCCGCCAATGCGGCCGAGGACAGCGTGAGCATTCTCCCTGCCCTGTTGGGCAAGACCGGCAAGCCGCTCCGCGAGGCCCTCGTACACCAGTCGATCGACGGCAAGTTCTCGATCCGCCAGGGACGGTGGAAACTCGAGCTCTGCCCGGGCAGCGGCGGCTGGAGCCGGCCGAGGGATCCGGAGGCGATCCAGCGCGGCCTGCCGCGCGTGCAGCTTTACGACATGACGCGCGACGTGGGCGAGCAGCGGAATCTCCAAGCCGAGCATCCCGACGTCGTGAAGCGGCTAACGGCGCTACTGGAAAAATACGTGGCCGAAGGCCGCAGCACGCCCGGGGCGCCGCAGCAAAACGACGTGTCCGTGGACCTCTGGAAAGAGCCCCGCGCCGGAGTGCCGGCCTCGAAGCGGTAAGGCTCGCTCAACGGGGGCTTGCAAATTAGAAATGGATTTCTATATTGTAAGCATGATCCCTCGCCGCATTGCCAAGGTGGTCGAGAAACGCCTGGCGGAATATCCCGCCGTGACCGTGGTGGGTCCGCGCCAGTGCGGCAAGACGACGCTGGCCAAGTCCATTGGCGGCCGCTACTTCGATCTCGAACAAGAAGGGGATCGATTGCGGCTGGACCTGGAGTGGCCGGACCTCACGGGGGGCAAGAGACTCGTCATTCTCGACGAGGCCCAAGCCTGGCCCGACGTGTTTTCCCGGCTCCGGGGGGCGATCGACCGCGACCGTCGCCGGTCGGGACGGTTCTTGCTGCTGGATTCCGTGTCGCCGTCGTTGATGACCCAAGTCTCCGAATCCTTGGCCGGCCGGCTGTCTCTTGTGGAGTTGTCTCCGTTTACCCTGAACGAGGCGCCGACCAAGGCCGCCAGGAGTCGCCTTTGGTTTTCTGGCGGCTACCCTGACGGCGGCGTGTTGGCCCCGCGGCGGTATCCGCGTTGGCAACTCGACTACCTCGCGCTCCTCTCTCAGCGGGATTTGCCGGCCTGGGGGCTGACGGCCAAGCCGCAGTTGACCGAGCGGTTGCTCCGCATGCTCGCAGCCGCTCACGGCCAAACGTGGAACGCATCCCAGTTCGGGCAGAGCCTCGGTGTGACCTATCACACGATCAACGGCTACCTCGACTATCTGGAAGGGGCGTTCCTGATTCGTCGTCTTCCACCCTACTACGGGAACATTGGGAAACGGCTCGTCAAGAGTCCCAAGGTGTACTGGCGGGACAGCGGCCTGTTGCACGCGCTATTGAATGTCTCCGACGCGAGAGGCTTGCTCGATCAACCCTGGGTCGGCGCCAGTTGGGAAGGATTCGTGATCGAGCAGATTCTGAGCGTTCTAAAGCAGTGCGATTGCGCCTTTCAACCCTACTTCCTTCGCACCAGCGACCAAGTTGAGATCGATCTGCTTCTGGATCTTGGCGGCGAGCTCTGGGCCGTCGAGGTCAAGCTGAGCGCCGACCCGACGCATCAAGACATGGAGCGACTCAACCGTGCGGCCGATCTCGTCAAGGTTACCCGGCGATTTCTCGTCTCCCAGACTCGAACGATCACGGAAGGAGAGAACCAGGCGTCCTGCAACCTGCCATGGATGCTCCAGAAGCTCGAGACGCAGTTCGCGTGAGACGTAGGTCAGGCTTTCCAGCCTAACGTTGTCTGGCGTCTCGTCAGGCTGGAAAGCCTGACCCACATCGTCGCTACGGGCCCGAGGCTTCCGCTCCGCTGCGGGTCAATAGCGCGCGGAAGACGTTCAGGTCGATCGTGTCGCTGACGAAGTCCGCGTGGCCGTCGGCGAACACGAAATGACCCCCACCCGTGTGCATGCTCGAAAACTGGAACTGCCGCTCGCAGCTACCGTTGCAGGTCGTCTGCGGCGGATTCATCCCCGGCAGCGCGCAGGCGGAAGCGCATTGCCACCATCGCAGCACGGCGCGCCCGAAGCCCTGACCGCCGCCTCCGCCGCCTCCGCCGCCGGTGTTGATCGCCCCCCGCGCCCAGCCGCCGACGTCGAAGGCCAGCTCGCCGGCGGCAATCGTTCGGGACGTGCCGTCAAGGATGTCCTGAAAGCGGACACTGGACATGGGAAACAACAGGCCGTCGTTCGCCCCCGGCACGGTGCCCGCGTTGCCCGCGTAGTGGCTCGGCCCATACTGGTTATTGACAAGGTCGTCTCGCATCGAGGGGCACAGGTAGATCGGAACCTTCACGAGCACCGACGCAGCGTTCTTGGCGTTGTCGAAGCGCACCCGGCAGTCGTAGGTCTGGTAGACGTTGTTCTGCTCCGCGTAGTTGAGGATCATCGTCATCCAGGTGTGGTTGAGTTGGGTGTTGGCTCCACTGGTTCCCAGGATACCCGGCGGAAACGCTCCGACCGCCGAGTGGTAGTTCTGCAGCGCCAGCCCGATCTGGCGGAGGTTGTTCTTGCACGATCCTCGGCGGGCGGCCTCGCGAGCGGCCTGGACCGCCGGGAGCAGCAAGGCGATCAAGATGCCGATGATGGCGATCACCACCAGCAGTTCCACGAGCGTAAAGGCCTGACGCTTCTTCATCGGCGCACTCCTTGTGACTGGCCCGACGCACGGGCAGACTTCCGAAGTCTCGGAGACTTCGGAAGTCTGAATTGTTCGGTTGGTCCTTATTTCAATCGCACGGCCCGCCACGCGGACGGGCCGGAGTCGGTCGACTCGACGAACAAGAGGATTCTGTTCTGACGGTAGTTCGGGCGAAGGTGCTTGCCCACGTCGATCAATCCTTGGGCGATGGGCTGCTGCGTGCCAAGCGCGAGGACTTCGACGCCGCGGGCGCGGACCGCGGCGATTTCCTGCGGTCCGGCCAGATCGTCCGGCCAGTCGCCGATGTGTACCACGCGCCCGTCGCCGCCGGCGGCGAGCCCGACCGCGGCCAGGGCGCCGATGACGCCTCCCTCCGTGCCCCCCAATCCCTCCAGATACAACCCGTGCTCCGCCGCCAAATCGCGTGCCTCCTCCTGCCCCACCAATTCTCGTTGGCAACGCCGGCCGAACTCGGTAATCGCCTCCGGGACGGCCGCCGCCACACAGAGGCCGGGATCGCTTCCGGGCACAAATCCTTCGCGCATCCGCTCGCGCAAGGCGTCGACCAAGGACGGGATGGTGCAGCCGGCCTCGGGCTCCAAGAGGATCGAGGCCGAGCCGTTGTGCGACGTGCAGGGAACGCGCGGATCCTCCAACAATTGGTGGCGAATGATCAGCACGCAGCGGCACTGGTGGGCGACGCGCTTCACCAGTGCCCGCGCAAGCTGATTCGTGCCCGGCGTATCCAGCGTGTCGGTGTCGTCAATGCCGACGTAGATCACGCCTTGGTCCCTGCCCCGGCGTTGTGGCGATCGTCGGTCGAGAGATGGAACCACACCAAGGCGCTGATCAGTCCGGCCAGCACGCCGCAGACGGCATACGTGCCCACGGCGACCGGCAGCCAGGCGGCGATCGGCCGTCCGGTGATCGAATCCAGTCCGCCGAGCTTGATTCCCCCTCGCACGGCCAGCGCGGCGAGGTTGCACGCCAATCCGGCCAGGGCGAAACCGAGGTACAGGCGCCATCCCCGCTTGGCCCGCCAGAGAGCCAAGTCCAACATCGGCCCGGTGAGCAGCAGGCTGGTCATGGCGCCAACGCCGATGGCGCCCGAACCGCCCGCCTTGATCGCAACCGCGGTGGCCAACGCCCCCGCGCCCATCACCGTCCCGGCGAGTTGCCGGGGCACCATCGCCAGTCCGAAGGCCATCGGGAACACGGCCCGCACGATAGCGTGCCCGGGAATCCTCAGTCCGAAATCGAGGAACGCCGAAGCCAGGGCGGCCACGGCGCCGGTGCCCAAGAGCAACAGGATCTCGACCACGCGCAGGTCCCCTTGGTCTCGGACCAGGGCCGGGAGGCGACTATTGATCGCCAGACCTCCGTGGATCCGCAAAACGACATTGTGCATGGCCTCGCCTCGCTCAATGGGGTTACATGATTCTGGGAATAACCTCTGGCCGGAATGCGACGACGATCCGACCCGCTCACCCGAGCAAATCGCACGATCGTACTATTTGCTCGGAGTATAACCGACCGGCGGGCCGTGTCAAGCGCGGGGCGAGAACCGATGGCCGAACTCTTCCTCGGCCACGGCGAACATGCGTTGGCGCAGGGCGTCGTAGTCGGCCACGAGACTGCGGGCCAGTTCCGTCAGCCCGCTGCGGCGGGGGCCCGTGCCACCGACGCGCGCCTCCACCAGGGATTGGCCCAGCGCGGTCTCGGCCTTCTTGATTCGTCCCCAAACGTACCGGTAGCTCTTACCGAGCCGGTGCGCCGCCTCCTTAATCGAGCCAGCCGCCTCGACGGCCTTCAAGATCTCGCTCAGGCCGAAACCGAACACGTAGCGGCCGTCGGCCTCCAGCCAGACCTTGACCCGCGTCTGAACCCGCACCGCCTTCTTAACCCCGGATCGGGCACGAGCCATGGATTTTGCCTCCCTTACATTGTAGCAGGCACGCTCCGCGTGCCGACCGCTGGTTACGGCACACGGAGTGTGCCTACTACTTTTGGTCTTCCTCCAGGTATCCGCGGATTTCCTCGGGCGTGAGCACTCTGCCGACGGCCTTCACTTGGCCGTCGATCGCCAGGGCCGGGGTCATCAGCACGTCGAACTCGAGGATCCGGTCGATGTCGGTGATCTTCTCGACGCTCGCCTCGATACCCAGTTCCTTCACGGCGGCTTCGGCGTTCTTGCAGAACTGCTCGCAGTTCGGACACCCCGGTCCGAGCACTTGGACGCGCTTCATCCCCTCACCCCCTGCAACGGTTGGCGAACGGTCGTAGGGCAAGCTGCCAGCTTGCCTTTGTCCGAGGGCAGCGCTTGGGCAAGCTGGCAGCTTGCCCTACGGCCGTTGCTGCCCACTTCTAGTTCGCACGGATGTCGTAAACAAGAAGCTCCCGCTCGCAGCGGAGGTACAATCGTCCGCCGCACACCACGGGGTGCGCGAGGTAGGTGTTGTCGGGCCGCTTGCCCAGGTCGAACTGGCTGACGATCTCGAAGCTCTCCGGCGTGATCGCCAACAGCGACATCAGGCCGCGGTGGTTGAGGCAGTAGAGCATCCCGTCGGCGCAGGAGATGCCTACCTTGCCGAGCGTCTTGTCGAGCTTTCGGGTCTGGCCGGTGAGGAAGTCGACGCAGTAGAAGTTCTTCCCCCCCTGCCGGCATCCGCAGCCGAAGAGCTTTCCATCCACCAGCACCGCACCGCCGTGACAGTTGTCGAGGTCCTTGCGATACCAGACGGTGGCGGCGCTGCGCGAGTCGGGATCGATCTTCAGCACCGTGCCGCCCGAGGAGTGGCCGCAGGCGACGAACACGTATCCGTCGTGGAAGACCGGCGTGAGCGCGTTCTGCGGCGACTTGGGGACGAACGGAGCCGACCAGATGAGCTTGCCCGACTGGACGTCGATGCCCAGCACCAACTTCTGCGTCATGGTGATCAACTGCCGCACGCCGCGATGCGTGACGACCACGGGCGAGCAGTAAGCGGCGGTGTCTTGGATCTCGGTGTTGGCCCACACGGTGTTTCCCGTGCGCTTATCGAGAGCGACCACGCGTCCTTTCGGCCCGCCGGGCATGCAGAGGACCTTGTCGCCGTCGACGATCACGTTTTCGGCCATGCCCCACACGCCGTAACGGGCATCGAAGCGGCGGTTGAGGTCCACGGCCCAGATTTCCTTGCCCGAGCGGGCCTCGAAGGCCGCCAAGCGGCCGTTGGGGTTCATGTGATACAAGCTGCCGTCGTCGTAGGTGGGCATGGTGCGCGAGCCGGGGCTGGCCCCCTCCCATGCCGGACCGTTGGGCGATTTCCAGAGGAGCTTCCCGTCCATGTCGAGCGTGACGAGCATTTCCGTCTCGCCGAAGTCGCCGGCGGTGAAGATCATCCCCCGGGCGATCGTCACGCCGGAATACCCGTCGCCGCACGGCGAGAACTTCCACACCAGCCGCGGCCCCCCCTCGGGCCATTTCTTCAAGAGGCCCGTTTCCGGGGAGATGTTCGTCCGCCCCGGGCCGTGAAACTCGGGCCAAGTGGGACGGTCGTCGGTTTCATTGCCAAACGACGGCAGCATCGGAACGAGCAGGGCCGCAAGAATCGCCGCCGCGGCGGCACGAACGATTGGCTTTTTTTTCATGGTATCTCCAGTCCCTAACCGTCTTCCTTCGCCTCGTAGCAGGATGTGCCAATCGTCGAGCAGGTCCCCGTGACCGCGCTGCCTCCGGGACACGACGCCCGGACCCAACGCCCGAACCGGTTGCACTACGTAGGAGCCGTCGCGCTAGCCCTGATATTTCGCCCAGAACTCCGGCAGCAGCTCGCGGGTCTTGACTTCCAGCTCCTGGTCGCTGATCGAGGTCAGGCGGCCGTGGACTTCGTACTGCTCCATGACCCAGCGGGCGAGCTTGTGGAGCTTGATCTTGCTGATCCGCTGCCCGCCTTTCAGTCCGAAGAACTCGTTGACCCAGAGGGTCACGCCGTCGGCCCCCGTCTTGTCGGTGATGGCCACGCGGGGCGGACGCTTCAAGAGCGCGGCCGTGTCGAAAATGTTGTAGATCCGCTCGTCCTGGCGCAGCCCGCCGGCGTGGATCCCGGCCGAGGTGGTGTTGAAGCCGCGGCCGACGAAGGGGTAATTGTCGGGGATCGGCATGCCGATCGAGCGCATATACTCGGCCAGCTCGGTAATCATCTCGGTGCGGATGTCGCACAGGTCGCCGCGCAGGGCGATGTACTCGAACACGGCGGCCTCCAAGGGCGGGTTGCCGGTCCGCTCGCCGAAGCCGAACAGGGTGCTGTTCAACGCGTCGCAGCCGTAGAGCCACGCCGCGGCCCCGTTGATGTGTACCTTGTGGAAGTCGTTGTGGCCGTGCCATTCCAGCCGCTCGCTGGGCACGCCCACCTCGCAGTTCAGCTTGTAGATCAGCTTCGGAATGCTCCGCGGCAGCTCGACGCCGGGGTAGCTCAGTCCAAAGCCCATCGTGTCGCAGAGGCGGACTTTCACCGAGAGATGCTCGGGCACCTGCTCGCTCATCCGCATGAGCCGCTCGATGAAGGGCAGCACGAAGCCTTCGATGTCGGCCCGGGTGACGTCCTCCAGGTGGCAGCGCGGTCGGATGCCGGCCTCGAACGCCGCGTCGACCACCTGGCAGTAGCGGTCCATGCACTCCTGGCGGCTCTTGAACTTGAGCTTGTTGAAGATGTGGTAGTCGGAGCAGCTCGTGAGCATGCCGGTCTCAGTGAGCCGGGCTTCCCGGACCAGGCGAAAATCGTCCATCGTGTTGGCGCGGATCCAGCCGGTACACTCCGGAAAACGGTGCCCCAGTGCCCGGCAGCGGTCGAGCGTCTCGCGGTCGTTCTTGGTGTAGAGAAAGAACTCCGTCTGGCGGATCACCCCGTTCGGCCCGCCAAGCTTCGACAAGAGGTCGTAGATGTGGACCATCTGCTCGATGGTGTACGGGGGCCGGGCCTGCTGCCCGTCGCGGAAGGTCGTGTCGGTGATCACCAGCTCGCGGGTCTTGAGCGACTGGGGGTCGAAGGTGACCGGCTTGCCGTCGATGTACTCGACGATCGGGCCGTCGAAGCGGATCAAGGGGGGCAAGCCGTAGTCGAACGTCTCTTCCAGCAGGTTCGGCTCGGTCCGATCGACGAGCGGAAAGGACTTGGTATTGTTGGCCTTCGCGATCTCGGGCATGGATTCTACCTTTCCTCGAACAGTGAATCACGCAACGCCGGAAAGCCCAGGGGTTGCAACCCCTGGGCTTAGAAGGACCATCGTTGGCAAGCGGCGCCGGTCCTCAGACTGCGATCCCTTGCTCCTCGCACACGCCGGTAATGAACTTCACCGCATCGCCCACGGTCGATACCGAAAGCGCGGCGTCCTCATCCATCTCGATGCCGAACTCCTCCTCGAAGTTGGCCACCAACTCGACCGACTGGATGCTCTCGGCGCCGAGGTCGCGGGCGAAATGATGCTCGGGCTTGACGTCGTTGGGATCCAGCCGCAAGACGCGGGCAGTTACCGCAATTACTCGTTGTTCAATCGTCGCCATAAGAAATCCTCCAAAAGGTTCAGGGTTCGGGGTTCAGGACTCAACAGCGACGTCGGTTTCATATTCCTGAACCCTGAACCCTTTCACGACCCGGCCAGCGCGCGGCGGCCCTTCTTCACCGCCTCGCCTCGCTGCGGGGCCGTGAGCTTGAAGACTTCATCCCACATGGCCTGCTCGGCGGGAGTCCACTCGCGCTTGCGGCGGCCCATGGCCACCTTGGCCGTTTCGTAAAGCTTGTTCTTGCCGAATCCCTTGGTCACCACGCCTTCCAGGAACCAGGCGAACGAGGGGAGGAACTTGGGCAACAGCCGCCCGGTGGCGGCGATCAGGGCCATCGCGCCGATGTACGCCCCAGTGTTCAACAGCGTGCCGATCGAAGTCTTGGTGTGATCGCCGATCAGGGCCCCCACCTTTGTAGAGCCCGTGTCGATCGGCGTATGGCCATCGAGGACCACCGAGACGGTCGAATAGTCGTTCTTCAAATCGCTGTTGGTGGTCAGGGCGCCCAGGTTCACCCACTCGCCCACGTAAGCGTGCCCCAGGAAGCCGTCGTGATACTTGTTGGAGTACCCGTGGATGATCGACTCTTCGACCTCGCCGCCCACGCGGCACATCGGCCCGATCGAGTTCCCCTCGCGGCACTTGACCCCCAAAAGGATCGACTTCTTGCCGACGTACGCGGGCCCTTCGATGCGCGTAAAGGGATGGACCTCTACGCCTTCGTCGAGATAGATCGGGCCGTTGGCGGCGTCGAAAACGACCATCGGGTGTACCAGGGCCCCGGGGGCGACGTACACGTCTTTGGAACTGCCGCGGATCGCATTGGGCTGCTCCACCGTCCCTTCGATGCCGCTGCGCCCGGCGGCCTGGAAGTCCTCGACCAACTGCTTCGGGTTGGCGAGCACGAGGTCCCAGGTGTAGTTCCACGCGGGCACTTCCACGCCGGCAGCCGGGAGGGCCTTCTGTGCCGGGGCGAGGAAGGCTTCGATCGACGAGGCGTCGAACCTGGCCGCGTCTTCCTTGGCGATGCGGGCCACGAGACACTCGCCGTCGGGCAGGAAGACCGCCTGGCTCGGCCCTTTCGGTGCCACGCTCAGGCCCGCGGCCTTCACCCGGCCCGACACCAGCAGCAAATCGTCGCCGGCTAGCGCCTTCAGGTCGTTGACCGGCCAGCGCGTCTTGGCGCGATACGATTCGGCCATGTAGGGGGGCACAAAACAGGCTACGTCGGCATCGCCGATCTTGGCCACCAGCTTCTCCGCCAGGGAGGTCATCCCGCAACGCAGCTCCCAGATCGGCCGGCAGAGGGCCAGCGGATAGAAGTTGATCCGCTTCTCGGACGGCAAGTCCAATAGAATCAGACGCATAGACACACTCCGCGAACCACTCTATTTACTCGTTCCCACGCTCTTTACTCGTTCCCACGCTCTTTACTCGTTTACTCGTTCCCACGCTCTGCGTGGGAACGTCCGCTTGGGGACGCTCTGCGTCCTTCCTCGCCTGGCCGCAGAGCGGCCGGACCGTGCGTTCCCACGCAGAGCGTGGGAACGAGGATGCAGGATCAGACGCATAGGACAATCCCCCTCACTGCTTCGGCGCCCCAATGCTCTTGGCCCGGATCCACTCGTAGTAGTCGACCATGGAAAGCTCGCTGGCGGCCGCGCGGTCGAGGTAGGCGGTCACGTCCGGGTGGAGTTGCAGGGCGCTGGCGGTGATCATGCTCGTGACCGGGCCTTCGATGGTCTTGGCCACCGCGTCGGCCTTGCTCTCGCCGTTGGCCAGGAAGAGGATCTTCCGCGCTTCGAGGATCGTGCCCACGCCCATCGTAATCGCGTAGATCGGCACGTTCTCGATCTTCTCGTCGAAGAACCGGGCGTTGTCCTGGATGGTCGACTGGGCCAGGGTTTTGATCCGCGTGCGCGAGCCCAGCGAGCTGGAAGGCTCGTTGAAGGCGATGTGCCCGTCGGAGCCGACTCCCAAGAGCTGCAGGTCGATTCCCCCGTACTCCTCGATCCGCCGCTCGTACCACGCGCAGAACGCCGTGTAGTTGTCGGTCGTGCCCGAGGGGATGTAAGTGTTCTGCACGGGGATGTTGATGTGCTTGAAGAGGTTCTCGTGCATGAAGTAGTGGTAACTTTGCGGGTGGTCCTTCTTCAGGCCCACGTATTCGTCGAGGTTGAACGTGGTGACCTGGGAGAAGTCGAGCCCGTCGCTCTTGTGCATCCGCGCCAGCTCCTTGTAGACCCCCAGGGGCGTGGAGCCCGTGGCCAGGCCGAGCACGGCGTTGGGCTTGCTGTTGAGAAGTTCGGCGACGGCCTTGGCCGCGGCCTTGCTCATCTGTTCGTAGTTTTCACTGATAATGATTTCCATAGGCCACCCTCATGCTTCAACCTGGTGTGCTGTAGGTCAGGCTTTCCAGCCTGACGCGGCCGGTCTGACGCGGACCGCCCCATAGTCAGGCTGGAAAGCCTGACCTGCTTTGCGGTGCCCGAATCGCTTAGTTTGCTTGACGGACGCGAGCCTGTCAACCTCCCGCCGACTTTCGAGGGGGTGCCAACCCCGAATCCTTGACGGTTAGGCGGACTTTCCTGTTCAAATACCTAGCCGGAAAAATCATCGTGTTCGGAGAAGTCGGAGGCCGATAACGAGGATACGGGCGCGTACGTCGGATAAAATGGCAAGTGTTGGGGGTCCTTCGATGCCTCACCGCAACCGATTTCGGCATCAAACCTACACCAGCACCTGCCCCGATTCGCCCCACTATCTGGTAACCCCTGAGGAATACCCGGCGGTTGGGTCGGACGAGTTTCGGCGTCGGATGCGGGCCGTGGGCCGGTCGCTCCGCAGCGCCGGGGTGGCGGCCATTTATCTTTCCCACGGCACCTTCGTCGGCGCCGACGCCTTAGGCGTGCTCACCGAATTGGCCCGGATCTTGCCTTCGGCCGCCGACGCGGTGCAGCGTTTCATGCCCTTGGTGGTGGCGAAACTGACCGGCGAGACGGGCAACTACACGGCAAGCTATGCCCGGCTGTTTGAATCGGCCATCAATCCTCCCGGCCAGATGCGAATTCCCGTGCGGCTTTTCCACTGGTCGAGCGAGAACCATCACCTGGGCCGGGCCGACGGGGCGGTGCGACTGATCGACGAGTTGGCCAGTAGCGGCTTCGAGCCGGGTCAGCGGGTCTTGCTTTGGGGGCACAGTCACGCGGGCAACCTGTTCGCCCTCTTGACCAATCTGTTGGCGGCCGACCACGAGGCCATCGAGCAGTTCTTCGAGGCGGCGGCGATCTACTATCGCTGGCCGGTGGTCGGCGTGGTCGACATCCCGGTGTGGAACCGCGTCGAGCAGTTGCTCCATCAGGAGCGGCCGATCGGCCCGGCGGCCCTCGACATCGTCACGTTCGGCACGCCGATCCGCTACGGCTGGGACTCCGACGGCTACGCGCGGCTCTTGCACTTTGTCCACCATCGGCCGAGCGAAGGGCTACCGGCATACCGGGCTCCGTTCCCGCCCCGCCTGGAGCGCGTCATGCACGCCGCCGACGGCGACTACGTGCAGCAACTGGGCATTGCCGGGACGAACGTCTGCCCGAGCGTCTTCTCGTGGCGGGCATGGCTGGCCGACCGGCGGCTGCACCAACTCCTGCAAGAGGAAACCAGCGACGCTAGTACGCTGGAACGTTTCCAGGCCGGGGCGATTGTGCCTCAGGAAGGAACCACCTTGCTGGTCGACTACGGCCCGCAGCACGGCAGCATCGCCCGTCACCACGCCGGACACGCCGTTTACACCCGCAAAGAGTGGCTCCTGTTCCACGCCGAAGAGACCGTGCGCCGCTTCTACGCCGAGCGCGCCAGCCGGGTGGCGTAGGGGAGAGTCTGAATTTGGCGTGATTCTCTCTCCTCCGTGTTCCTCCGTGTCCTCCGTGGTAAGATTGCTTTTTTCACCACGGAGGACGCGGAGGAACACGGAGGGATAAAGTCATGACCGAGCATATTCAGGTTCTCACGACCACGTCTTCGCGCGAGGAGGCCGAGCGGATTGCCCGCACGCTCGTTGAGGATCGCTTGGCCGCCTGCGTTCAGGTGCTCGGTCCGATTGCCAGCACATACCGCTGGCAAGGCGCGATCGAGACCAGCCAGGAATGGCTCTGCCTGGCCAAGAGCCGCCGGGAGCTTTACGACGCGATCGAGAAGGCCATCCGCCGCATCCATTCCTACCAGGTGCCCGAAATCCTCGCCGTGCCGGTCGTCGCCGGAAGCGCCGACTACCTGGCCTGGGTCGATCAGAAGACGACAAGGGCGGCAGACAGCGACGAAGCCCCCTAGCGCCAAACGGCCTCCGCACGCAGCTTCCCCAAAGCCACCTGGAGTCGGTGGCATTCGGCAGGTCTTAAGGCGTACTTTCCTGGACGCAGAGCCCGCTTTGCCCCAGGCGGTACGCGGCGCCGCAAAGGGAGCAGCGGGCGCTGCCTGCGGCGTCCAGCGAGAGCCGCTCGGCAGCGCAGCGGCACATCCAGCCGATGCGCCGCGCAGGCACGCCGGCCACCAGGGCGTAGGCCGGCACGTCGCGGGTCACGACGGCCCCGGCCGCCACAAAGGCATACTCGCCGATCGTGTGCCCGCACACCACCGTACAGTTCGCCCCCAACGTCGCCCCGCGCTTCACCAGCGTCGGCCGATACTCGCTCTTGCGCACGATCTCGCTTCGCGGGTTATTCACGATGGTGAAGACCATCGATGGCCCGCAGAAAACGTGGTCCTCCAGCACCACGCCGTCGTACAGGGAGACGTTGTTCTGGATTTTCACGCCGTCGCCGATTACCACCGTCGAGGCCACCACCACGTTCTGTCCGAGGCTGCAATTCCTGCCGATCTTCGACCCCTTCATGATGTGGCAGAAATGCCAGATCTTGGTCCCATCGCCGATCGAGCACGGCTGGTCGATGTAGGCGCTCTCATGGGCGAAGTAGCCGCGCTCGGGCTGGTCCGGCCGGGCGAACGTGTCGGTCATAGGGTACCTCCGTCAAGGTCAGAGGAAGAAAGGAAGATGGGAGGAAAAGAAGATGGTTCTGCCCGCATATTCCTTTCCTCACATATTTCCTTTCATCTTCTTTTCTCCCTTCTTGCCCTAATACCATGGCTCGCGGCTGTTTCTATACCGTGGCGAGTCCGATCGCTTCAATAGCGGATTGCGGGGAATCCGGGCTCGGGCGGAGTAGGCTAGGGCTTGCGGGCACCGTATCATACCGAGGATAGCCATGACGAACCCTACCCCCACTCCCGACGACGTGCGCATGCGCGGCTTTGCGCGGCGGACCACCGTGGCCGATGCCATGGCTTGGATCGACCGGCAGGCGCGAGCGCTCCGGGAAGAAGCCATACCATTGGGGGAGGCTGCGGGTCGTGCGCTCGCTTGCGGCATCACCAGCACCGTGGACGTGCCCACGTTCGTCCGCGCCATGATGGATGGGTTTGCCGTTCGTGCTGCCGACACGCTGGGCGCTAGTGCGTACAACCGGCTGGGGCTGGAGATCGTCGGCACCTCCATGCCCGGCTGGCCATTTGAGGGGAGCATGGGCCGAGGCCAAGCCGTGCGGATCATGACCGGCGCTCCGCTGCCCGCAGGGGCCGACGCCGTGTTGCCGGCCGAATTCGCCGAAAGCCAGGCCAGTCGCGTTTGGGCCCAGGGGGAGGTATCGCCGCAGAAGCACGTGGGCCGGATCGGCGAGGACGTCGCCGCCGGCGCCGCGGTCCTCCCCGTCGGCCGGATCCTCCGCCCACAAGACCTCGGAGTGCTTTCCTCGATCGGCGTGGGGCTTGTCGCCGTCATTCGCCGGCCGCGCGTGCGGATCGTGGTCACCGGCAACGAGCTTCTTCCCGCCGGTTCGACGCTCCGAAAAACTTCCGAAGTCTTGAAGACTTCGGAAGTTTGCGGAAGCGCTGCATCGCCCGGCGACCGCTACAAGATCGCCGATGCCAACGGGCCGATGCTCGCTGCCCTGGTGGCCCGCGATGGCGGCATCCCCGAGCATCCGGGCATCGTCCCGGACGACCCGGACGCAATCCTCGCCGCAATGCAAGCTGCGGCCGACGTGGTGCTGGTTTCCGGCGGATCGAGCGTTGGGCAGGAGGATCATGCCCCGGCGCTGGTGGCCCGGCACGGCCAGTTGCCGATCCACGGCATCGCCATGCGCCCCAGCAGTCCGGCGGGCATGGGCGTCCTCGACGGGCGCCTGGTGTTTCTGCTGCCGGGCAACCCCGTGTCGTGCCTGGCGGCCTACGATTTTTTCGCCGGCCGGGCAATCCGGCTGCTCGGCGGCCGGCCAGCGGCGTGGCCCTATCGCCGGATCACGGCCCCTCTGGCCCGAAAAATCCTTCCCCCCGTCGGCCGGCCCGGTTTACTTCCCGTGCCTTCGGTTCGCGGCCGGGTGGACCCC
>CAYTJV010000013.1:29348-30024 GCA_964438165.1 uncultured Planctomycetaceae bacterium
CCTTGTCCCACCGCACCCCCGGGCTATCGCCCGGACCAACACCCCCGCGACGGGAGCCGAGACCGGCATTATTGATCAGAACGTCCAGCCTGCCCCACGCAGCAATCTGGCCAAGCAGCACCGCAACTTGGCTTTCCTGAGCAAGATCACATCTGAAGAAGGTGGCTTCGCCGCCCATAGCCTTTGCCTCAGCTTGAACGGAATGCCCTTTCGCCGGATCACGGCCCCGCTGGCCCGAAAAATCGTCTCCGCCGTCGGCCGGCTCGATTACCTTCGCGTGCGTCTGGTCGACGGCCGGGTGGAGCCGCTGGCGATCGGCGGGGCGTCGATCCTCTCCTCCACGACCCGAGCCGACGGATTCGTCGTCGTCCCCGACGACAGCGAAGGCTACCCGCCGGAAACCCAAGTAGATGTATTCCTCTATGACTGACCGGCCTCGCATCGTAGGGCAAGCTGCCAGCTTGCCCGTGAGCAGCCCGGGGCAAGCTGGCAGCTTGCCCTACGATCCCCTAACCCCCAACCCCCTATGTCGCAAGACCAGTTTCTCGACGTGATCGATCGCGATGAAGCGGACGGGCGATTCCGCCCGGCAATCGAACTGCGCACGCTCGGCCCGGAGGAGGTCTCGCCGGCCGACGCCGCCATCCTCAGGCCCGCCGTCGACAGGGCCTACGGC
>CAYTJV010000014.1:0-16182 GCA_964438165.1 uncultured Planctomycetaceae bacterium
GCACAAGCTGATCCGAGAGAAGACGGCCCATGAGACGACTCTCCCCGGGGTGTAAATGCCCATGCCAAAACCGTGATGGGCAGTGGCAAACTTCCGAAGTCTTGGAGACTTCGGAAGTTTTTGGGATAGGCCCTAAGCTCTGGACCTGCGCGGTTTGCCTCGCCGTCCTGGCAAGCGCATGGGCGTGCAAGCCTCGGGTCCCCGAGCCCGTGCGCGCCCCGGGGGCAATTCAACTGCACGACGCGACCGCCGAGACGGGCATCGCCTTTGTACACACCGACGGCTCCAGCGGCCGACACTACATCGTGGAGACCGTGACCACCGGCCTGGCCCTGTTCGATTATGACGGCGACGGCCTGGTGGACGTCTACTTTCTCAACGGGAGGCCGCTGCCGGGCACGCAGGTCGACAAGCCGCCCAAGAACGCGATGTACCGGAACTTGGGCAACTTCACGTTCCGGGACGTCACCGACGCAACCGGCGTCGGCGACGCCGGCTACGGGATGGGCGTTGCCGTGGCCGATTACGACAACGATGGCGACCCGGATATCTATGTCAGCAACTTCGGCCCCAAGGTCCTCTATCGCAACAACGGCGACGGCACGTGTACCGACGTGACCCGGCAGGCTGGCGTGGCCGACGGCAGCAAGGTCGGCGCGGGGGTCGCCTTCCTCGACATCGACGGCGACGGGGACCTCGATCTCTACGTGGCCAACTATGTGAAGTTCTCCTATGAGACGCACGTCCCCCGTTTCCGCGACGGCTACGCGGAATACGCGGGCCCCAAGGACTACTCGGCGGAGCCCCACACCCTGTTCCACAACAACGGCGACGGCACGTTCACCGACATCAGCCGCGAGTCGGGCATCGCCGAATACCCGGGCACGGGGATGGGCGTGGTGGCGGCCGATTACGACAACGACGGCCGGCCGGATGTCTTCGCCCTCAACGACGTGTCGCGGAACTTCTTCTGGCGCAACGACGGCACGGGGAAGTTCGAAGAGGTGGCGGTCTCGATCGGGGCGGCCTACAACGCCTACGGCGATTCGCTGGGGAGCATGGGCGTCGATTGCGGCGACTACGACAACGACGGCTGGCTCGATTTCTTCCAGACCTCCTACGAAGGCGAGCTGCCCGTGCTGTACCGCAACCTCGGCGGCGGACTGCTGGAAGACGTGACCCTGAAGACCGGGGCCGGCGCGGGCTCGCTCCCCCACGTCAAATGGGGATGCGGTTTCGTGGACCTCGATAACGACGGGCACAAGGACATTTTCTACGTCTGCGGCCATCTGCAGGACAACATCGAGCTCTACCGCGACAACACGTTCTACCGCGCCGCCCCGATCCTGCTTCGCAACACCGGCGACGGCAAGTTCGTCAACGTGTCGGACTCCAGCGGCGACGGCATGAAAGTGAAGGCGGTGGGCCGCGGCGCGGCGCTGGACGACTTAGACAACGACGGCCGCATCGACGTGGCGATCCTCAATTCGCGAGGCCGGCCCACCATCCTCAGAAACATCTCGGAGACCGGAAACCACTGGCTCCGGATCCGCCTGCGGGGAGTGAAAACCAACCGCGACGGCGTCGGGGCACGCGTCAGGGTCGTGGCCGGCGATTTGACGCAGATCGACGAAGTCCACAGCGGCCGCGGGTACCAGAGCCATTTCGGCACCACGCTTCATTTCGGCCTCGGCCGACGCGACCGCGTCGACCGGATCGAAATCCGCTGGATCGGCGGCGGAGCCGACGTTCTGGAAAACGTCCCGGTCGACCGAGTCCTGACCGTCACCGAAGGCGGCGACGGCCTTTTGACCCTTGCCGGCTCGTCCGGCAGGTGAACAAGTTTTGTGAGCGAGACCGAAGATGCCCCAACCGCCTCAGGACCCCTGCCGGCTCGTCCGGCAGGAGTCACACGGTAGCATGAGAAGACTCGCTGCAACTCGTACGGCATGGACGCTCGCGGCCGTGGCGGCAGCAGCGGCTCTGGCCCTGGCCGCGCTGCGCTACTTCCTTCGCCCGGCCGATGAGCCCGCCGAGGCAGCCTGCCCGATCCAGCTTCGCGACGTCACCAGCCAGACGGGCATCGCCTTCAAGCACACCGACGGCTCAAGCGGCAGGCGCTACATCGTGGAGGCCATGTCGGCGGGCCTGGCCCTGTTCGACTACGACGGCGACGGCCTGATCGATATCTACTTTCTCAACGGCTCGCCGCTCCCGGGCGCCAAGACCGATCGGCCGCCGCGCAACGCGCTCTACAAGAACCTGGGAGGATTCAGGTTCCAAGAAGTCACCGACGAGGCCGGCGTGGGAGATACCGGCTATGGATTGGGCGTCACCGTGGCCGATTACGACAACGATGGGCGCCCGGACCTGTTTCTCAACAACTACGGGTCCAACGTGCTCTACCGCAACAACGGCAACGGAACGTTTACCGACGTCACCAAGCAGGCCGGCTTGACCAAGCCGGATGCGAGCATCGTCGGGGCCGGCGTCTGTTTTCTCGACGTCGACAACGACGGCCACGCCGACGTCTTCGTGGCCAACGACGTGGGGGCGAATTTCTGCTTCCACAACGAGGGCAACGGGAAGTTCGAGGAGGTGGGCGTGTTCAATGGCGTCGCCTATAATTCCTGGGGCGACTCGAACGCCAACATGGGCGCCGACTGCGGCGATTACGACAACGACGGACGATTGGATTTCTTCGTCACCTCCTACCAGAACCAGTTGCCCGTGCTCTACCGCAATTTGGGCGGCGGCATGTTTGAAGACGTCACGCTCAAGACCGGGGCGGGAACGGGCTGCTACCCCTACGTGAACTGGGGCTGCGGTCTTGTCGATTTCGACAACGACGGCCGAAAGGACCTGTTCATCGCCAACGGCCACTTGGAGGACAACATCGAGCTCCGCGACAGTTCCACCTCGTACGAGTGCCGCAGCGTGGTGCTGAGGAACGTCGGCGAGGCGTTCGTCAACGTGTCGGGCCTGTGCGGCGACGGGTTGGCGCCCAGGCGCAGTGCCCGGGGGGCGGCCTTTGCCGACCTGGACAACGACGGCTCCATCGATATCGTGGTCCTCAATTCGCGGCGCGAGCCTACCGTCATTAGGAATGCCTCGCCGCGCGGGCATCACTGGATCGATATCCGGCTGGAGGGCCTGAAGTGCAACCGCGACGGCGTCGGCTCGCGCGTCACCGTGACGGCCGGGGACCTGACGCAGATCGACGAGGTCCACAGCGGCCGAGGGTATCAAAGCCACTGGGGCACTCGGCTCCATTTCGGCTTGGGCCGCCGCGAGCGGGTCGATCGAATCGAGGTCCGCTGGCTGGGCGGCGGCGTCGACGTGCTCGAAAACGTGCCCGTGGACCAGTGCATCGCAATCATCGAAGGAGTAGAATGAGGCCCGCGCTGGTGCGCACGAGGGGGTCGGGAGTCGTTTTCCATGTCGGCTGGAGACGTTTCTTCGCATGGACGGATCTCATCGCCGACATGGAAAACGACTCCCGACCCCTTTACACAGACGCGCTGAGGGGCAAAAACCTTCTAACTGCCGCCGCAAGGGCGGCGGGGTGGTGCCGCACATGAAGAACTCGAGGATCATTTTCGCTGTTGTGCTCGCGATTATTTCGGCCGCGTTCGCTCGGGCCGACGACGCGTACATTACGTCCCAGGCGGCCCGATGGACCATGGGAACGGCCCGCGTCGAACAGGTCGTCGCCCTGGAGGACGGGAGGCTCCTGCTCAAGAGCCTCAAGAACAAGGCGACCGGCCGGGAACTCATCCCCGCGGGCACGGTCTCCGACGAATTCTCGGTCCTGCTCGGCGATGCCGACCCACCGATTTCCGGTGCAACCGGCCCGTGGAAGCTCGTCCGGGCAAATCAGACCCGGCTCAAGCAAGGCGAGCTGCAGTTGGACCTCGTGCTCCAGCGCGAGTCGCTGCGGGTCACGAAGAGCTATGTCGTTTACCCGGGTTCAAGCGTGATTCGCCAGTGGGTCACGTTTGCCAATACGGGCAGCAAGCCGTTGCGGGTCGTTGAGCCCGGCTTCTTGAGGATCGCCGCACGCCCGGGCGATCCGGCCGCGCTGGACTTCCACTGGATGACCGGCGGCGAGAACCAGCCCGGCTCGTGGGTGCTCAAGACCGAGAAACTCAGCTCGGCCAAGCCGCGCACTTTCGATTCCTACGAGCCGTTTCCCTCCCCGCCGCCGACGTTTCCGGGCGACGGAATCGACGCCAAGATCACGCTGGGCGGCAAGCAGGTGTGGCCGGCCAAAGGCTGGCAATATGTGCCCAACGCCACCGTGAGAGTGCCTTTTGATATCTCGCTGGATGTTGCCGCCGGCGACACATTGGTGTTCCTGGTCAACATGCACGGCAACATCGGCTACGATACCACCGCCTTCGATCCCAAGATCGTCTACAGCGACGGCGAGACCCACGTCGCCTCGCAAGAGTTTTCCGAGAAACAAGGGCAGAAGGGTTGGCGGTATCAGTACCTCGAAAACGGGCGATTCGTGGATCTGGCCTACTACCCCGGGCCGAAGCAGTGGCGAAAAGAAAAGGACAACGCCACCGGCACGCCATTTGTGGGCGTGGGCGATCAGCATCCCGACGTCGGCCAGGACGCCGCCCGCGTGTGGACCGTGCCGAAATCGGGCCGGGTGCGAATCACCGGCTCGGTCTGCAACACGGGCAACGGCTCCGCCCCTGCCGGTTACGGCTTCCGCATGGGAACGTCCACCTACGCCCCCTGGTACGCCCTGCTCGCCCGCGACAGCCGCGACGGACTCGTCATCGGCTGGGACTACTTCGGCCACTGGGCCTCGTCATTCCGCTTGAGCGCCGACGGGGCGGTGACGGCCGAGTTGAAAGTCGCCGGCCACAAGCAGACCTTGGCCCCGGGCCAGTCGCTCACCACGCCCAAGGCATTCACGGCCCTGTTCCGCGATGACCTCGACGAGGCGGGCAACGAAGTGCTTGATTGGCAGTACCGTTACCTTTGGGACTACACCCGCGAAGGCTGGTTCCCGGCGATCCGCATGTTGGGCTACTGGTACTACGGGACCGGCTGGGGGCAGTCGGGCGTGGGTTGGACCGGCGGCGGCCCGGACATGCCAAGCACCTTCCGCAAGGTGTTCCGCGTGGCCGACCTGATGCGCTACGTGGGCGCCGACGTGTATCATCGCGATTGGGGATGGTGGGATCGCGCCGGCGATTGGAACGGGCCCGATTTCCGCACCACCGGCGACTATCTCCGCAAGCACGGCATGGGCCAGTTGATCTACGCCTTTCTCTACACGGTCGATCCGCAGTCGAAGGTCGCCAAAGAGCATCCCGATTGGGTCATCGGCGGAACTCTCGACATGTCGAAGCCGGAGGTCGTCGCGCACATCCAGCGTCAACTGGATAACTTCCACGACCGCTGGGGCGATTTCGAGTGGCGCAACGACAGCACGCCCACCAGCCCTCGCGACGGCGACGACACGCCGCTCTTGGGCCAGGACGCCGGCCTGCGGGAGATCCTCCGCGGTTTCCTCGACAAGTACCCCGGAAGCGCGTTCCAGGCGGTCAACGGCGGCGGCAACAACGCGGGTTACGACTACGCCCGCTACGCCTCCACGGTCTCGTTCAGCGACGGTGCGGTGGGCATCATTCGCAACTACTACGCATCGCTCCTCCTCCCGCCCGACAAGACCAGCGACATCCCCGACATCTGGAACCCCGACAAGTACGACAAGGCCATTTGGCGCGGTTTGCTTTGCATCAATTTCGACATGACCGGCGACACGTGGGACCCGGCCAAGCTGGAAGGGCTCCGCGAGTTGATCGACATCTACCACTATCTCCAGAAGCACGGCGTGGTGGGCCGCTGGGTGCGGGTCCACCGGCCGCTGGTCACCGGCGACGACCCGACCATGTACTTCCAGCGCCTCAGCGGCGACCGAAAACGGGGTGTCATTATCCCCAAGCGGCCCGCGCCGGGTCCAGTCACGATCCAACCCAAGGGCCTCTTGCCGGACGTCAAGTACGTGGTTTCGTTCCAGGAGTCGGCCCATACGGAGGATCGCTCGGGCGCAGACCTGGTGCAGCGAGGCATTACCCTGGCCAAGATGCCGCCGGGCGAGTTAATCTACCTGAATCTGCCGCTGCACCCGGGCAGCAAGCTCGACCGGCAATCGCCCACCGCTCCCAGCGAGGCCCAAAAGCGGGCCGCCGAGAACATGGGCTACCCCGGCATCGAGCTGACCTGGAATCCGGCCGGCGACGACAACTGGATTTCTTACTACGAGGTCTTCCGCAACGACGCAGCCATCGATAAGGTGGCCAAGGGTGTCTACTATTTCGACCATTCGGCCGGCGCCGACCTGGCGGCGAAGTACGAGATCCGCACCGTGGACGGGGCCGGCAACGCTTCGTCCAAGGCGGCCGCGCACGGCCCGGCCGCACGCCCGTCGCGGATCGTCGACGACGCACCGAGCGGCGGCATCCGTTACGCCGGCCCCTGGAAGCACCAATCCGGTCTCCAGCCCGCTCATGCCGGCACGCTCTCCTCCTCGAATCAGAAAGGGGCCACGGCCGAGCTGGCGTTCGAGGGCAAACGCGTGCTCTGGTTTGCCAAGCTAGGCGCCGACAGCGGCCAGGCTGCGGTGAGCATCGACGGTTTGCCCGCCGAAACGGTAGACACCTATTCGGCCGACGACATTTGGGGCGTCTGCGTGTACCGCAAGGAGCTCCCCAGCGCAGGCCCGCATACCCTGCGGATCACCGTGCTGGGCCAGCGCGGCCCGCGGGCCAAGGACGCGGCGGTCGCGATCGACGGCCTCCGCGTGGAGCCGTGAGTGGTGTAGGAGGGCCTTTTCAGGCCGTCGGGAAACCGTCCGAAAAGACGGCCTGGAAAGGCCGTCCTACGACGAAATCAGCGCCGGCCCTTTTGAGTGCGGCGACTCGTCGCCGCTTTCTTTTTGAATCGTGGCGACTTGTGCCCCCAAGAGAAAGCGGCGACGAGTCGCCGCACTCCAAGATCGCCGGCTCTCATCACGCAACCTCCGGCACAACGAACGGCTTGCGATCACCTCGCCGCAAAAGCCGATTGGCCGGGTCGCAGCCCAAGAAACGCTCGATGACCGGGTCCACGGTCAGCCACGCGCCGACGCTCGCCCGGTTCTTCGACAAATCCACTCCGTTCCGCTCCAAGTGCTCCCGGAACGAATCGAAACGTTCGGCTGCCAGCCGGTTGCCGCGAATCCGCTCCAGAACCTCGCTCGGCGGCATCGTTTGACCGACGCGGTGGGAAATCATCCCGGTATGGCACAGGGCGCTGGAGAGATGCCCATCGAGGATCTCGGCCGTCAGGTCCGAGCGGTTGCGCGAGCGGATGGCCTTGAGCCAGTTGCTGAAGTGGTAATAGTCGCCCTTCGACCAGGCGGCCCCGAACCGGGCGTCTTTGGTCTCGAAGCGGCGGATGGTTTTGCCTTGAGAGTCCTCGGCTGCGATGACCTCGCCCCCTTCGTCGATGAAAAACCGCCCTCCCTCGCAGACGAGAATCACGCCGACCGTGCGGCCGCTGGTGAAGCCCGGTGGGCTGTCCATGCCCGACGACCAGGTGCGGCTATCGCGCTGAAGGTCTTTCGACTTGGGCAGCCCGCGGACCTCGAAGACCAGCGGCGGGCCGTCGTAGTCGTGATACACCACCTGCGTGTTCGGCGTTTGGCCGTCGTCGTCGTAGCCGAACCGGCCGCCGATGCTCATCACCCGCGGCGAGAGGGCCGTGTACCCCAGGAGCCATCGGGCCAGGTCCATCTCGTGGATCCCCTGGTTTCCCAGGTCGCCGTTGCCGTAGTCGTAGATCCAGTGCCAGTCGTAATGGAGGTTCTTGCGGGCCAAGGGCTTCAGGGGCGCCGGCCCGGTCCAGAGGTCGTAGTCCAGGCCCGCCGGGATCTCGCCCTTGCCGAACTTGCCGATCGACATCCGCGGCTTGTAGCACATGCCGCGGGCGTACTCGACCTTGCCCAAGTTGCCGGCGCGAATCCAGGCCACTGCTTCGCGCACGTCGGGGTTCGAGCGTGCCTGCGTGCCGGTCTGCACAATCCGCGCGTGCCGCCGCGCGGCGTTCACCAGTTGACGGCCTTCCCAGACGTTGTGCGAAACCGGCTTCTCAATGTAGACGTCCTTGCCCGCCTGACAGGCCCAGACGCCCAAGAGCGAGTGCCAATGGTTGGGCGTGGCGATGGTGATCGCGTCGACATCTTTCCGATCGAGCAGGCGGCGCACGTCGGCGAACCCCGGCACTTTGCGCCCCCACTTGGCGCTGTTCTGAACCTCGCGGTTCAGATAAACGGGATCGACATCGCACACAGCCGCCAGGCGAAAGCCTTCGACGCGAGAAACCATGTCGAGATGCGTCTGGCCCCGGCCGCGCAGTCCCACCACCCCGACGCCCACGGTCTCATTGGCACCGAGGACCCGGCCCATGGCTCTCACGCCTGAGCTGGCAAACGCCGAAAACAGCGTGCATCCCGCCGCCGTCCCGAGAAACTCGCGTCGTTGGATTGTTGCCATGATTGACTCCTTTGGGCAAGCGTAGCGGTTCACGGATTCTGGGAAAGTCGCGAGGGTGTTGCAGCACCCATTTGGGAGAGGTTGGGTGCGGGGAGCACCGCCGGATCATCTCGCGAAGCCGGCCAGCAGGTAGTTGACGAAACACACCTGCACAGTGAGGAACACCAGAGCCACGGCGGTCCACAGGTCGAGGCCGTGTTTGAGGTTACGGATCAGTCGGTCATCGATCGATGATTCGAGCTCACTTTGCACTGCCGCCAAATCGACACCGCCGTATTGAGCATCCGCTTCACGAAAGCGGGCCATCGTGTACTTCTGCACCATGCCCAGCAGTCGCCGCTGGACTCGACGGCGGAGCCACGTCTTGAGGTCACCACCGGCGGCTTCGCCTGCGAGGACATCGCCGATGGTTTCGTTCATGCGTTTCTCCAGTTGAGCCAAGGGAACGCGCTCAACGGCTCGGGCAACCATCCCGCCGCGCTGTCCAATGGGTTGCTCCACCGTGATCCCCAGGAGACGTTGGAAGAGCCAGCGTACCGTGGTTTGGCCGAGGTGATGAACGCGGATCGCATGAACCAGTGCCATCGCCACAGCACGCTTGCCGGCCAAGAGAATCCCAACAAGGATGCATTCCATCAGCACTGCGATGGCGAGAGTCGCGGCCAATATCGGCCCTTTGCTGGCCGCAGAGTGAAACCCACCCATGAGCCAGTAGTAGGTAACGACACCCAAGATCACGCCCTCGCAGAACAGCAAGAGCATAGTGCGCAAGAACGACCGAAGGCCCGCCAACCCCATCCCCGCAAGGGTGCCCCAAACGAAACTGAAACTGACCATCACAGCGTCCAGCCTTTCCGATATTCGTAGTGGAGATACTTATTGGCCTCGGGAAGGTTAGTGACCTTGAGGTTCTCGCTGTCCCAGATCAGCTTCCGGCCGCCCACGCGCACGCACACCGTGCCCAACAGGACTGCCTCGGTCAGCGGCCCGGCGAAGTCGAAGCTCGATCGGGTCGGTGTCCCGTGCTTGCACGCTTCCAGCCATTCCGTGTGATGCCCGATCGAGCGGGGCAAGGTCTTCGGCGGCCGCTTGTACTCCCGCATGCGTTTTTCGGGAATCAGCCGCGGGCTGTGTCCGCCCCAGCCGTCCATCAGCATCTTGCCCTTGTCGCCGACAAAGAGGTGCCCGTCCTCGCGGTTCAACTCCCTCCCGACCTCCAGTTCCTCCGGCCGCTCCGGCACCACGCCGCCGTCGTACCAGTGCAGCTTCACCGGCGGCATTGCGCCGCGGGCGGGGAATTCATAGTGTACGCAGGTGGCCAGCGGAAGCGTCTCCTCGTAGACCGCCGTCGAGCTGCCGTCCACGCAAGTCGGGGCGCCGAGCTGCAGTGCGGCGAAGGCCGGCGCGATGTTGTGAATCCCCATGTCGCCCAGACCGCCGGAGCCGAAATCCCACCAGCCGCGCCAACTGAATGGAGCATAGATCGGATGATAGGGCCGCCGCGGGGCGGGGCCGAGCCAGAGGTCCCAATCCAGCGTCTCCGGCACCGGGGGCTGGTCCTTGGGCCGCTCGATCCCCTGCGCCCAGTACAGGGGGAGTTTGCCGCTGTGCGTGGGCCGGTCCGACCAGACGTGGACTTCGCGGACCGCCCCGATCGCGCCGTCGGCGAGCCACTCGTTGATCAACCGGTTTCCCTCGAAGGCCATGCCCTGGTTTCCCATCTGCGTGGCGACCTTGTGCTCGCGCGCCGCCTTGGCCAGCGCCCGGGCCTCGTAGACCGTGCGCGTCAGCGGCTTCTCGCAATATACGTGCTTGCCCCGCTGGATGGCCGCCATCGAGGCCACGGCATGGATGTGATCGGGCGTGCCCACGACCACCGCGTCGATGCCCTTTTGCTCGTCGAACATCCGGCGGAAGTCTTTGTACTTCTTGGCCCGCGGGTACTTCTGGAAGGTGTGGGCCGCGTAATCCCAGTCCACGTCGCAGAGGGCCACAATGTTCTCGCTGGCAACTTGTTCGAGATCCCAGCCGCCTTGGCCGCCGATGCCCACTCCGGCGATATTGAGCTTCTCGCTGGGAGGCGTCTGGCCCGGGCCGCCCAGAACGTGCCGGGGAACAATCGTCACCGCAGCCACGGCCGCCGCGCCGAGCACCTGGCGTCGAGAGACCCTGGACGATGCGCTGTCAACACGCTTGTCGACGTGATTCATGTCGATACTCCTCAGGATTGTCTTGAACAGGAGGCAACAGAGGCAACGGAGGACTAGCGCGCGTCCTCCGTTGCCTCCGTTTCCTCCTGTTCATCGGAATCGTGCGGACGGGCTTGATCCCTAACGAAGTCGCCGTACGTCCGGCAGAAGTCATGGTATACGAGGTAGTTTTCCAGGGGAATCTCCGGGCTGACGGAATGGGTGCCGATGATCGCCCCGCCGTCGCGCCCGAGGTCGATGATTTGTCGCGCCTCGGCCTCGATCTCGGCCCGCGTGCCCCGCACGAGCGTGACCGTATTGCACATCCCGCCGACAAGGACCAAGCGCGGGTAGCGCTTGCGCAATTGGACGATATCCATGCCGGCCCGTCGCTCCAGCGGATGGAGTCCGTCGATGCCCGCGTCGACGAGCATGTCCAAAAGCGGCCGGATATCGCCGTCGGAGTGCAGGAACACATAGCGAGCGCCGGCGTCCTTGTAGGTCCGGATCATCCGCCGGTAGGCGGGCAGGAAGATCTGCTCGAACTTCTTGGGGCTGACCATCGGCCCGCCGTTGTGGCCCATGTCGTCGAAGATCCAAATCCCGGTCGGGCGAAGGCCCCAGCGGTGGATCTCTTGAACGCCTACGGCCGCCAGGTGGTCGGCCATCTTGTCGGCAATCGCCTTGGCCAAGGGCGGATCGCCGGCGATGTCCATGAGGAACTGCGTTTCCCCGCGGAGGTACGTGGATCGCAGGTAAGGCCCACCCGTCTTGCCGAACACGCACTGCCGCTGCTTGGCCTCGACCAGTGCTTTCTCAAAGGAAGGCAGGCTCTCGAAACGGAATGACGGGTCGGCCTTTCCGACCAGATAGCGCTCGTCGGCTTCGGGAGGATCGAATCGCACCCGCTCCACGTCAGCCGGCTCGCGCACGGCCACGTCGAGTGTTTCGACGAAGAAGGCGTCTTCGCGCCGACGGATGGTCCGCCCCCAGCCGTCGACTTCCCAAATATGCCCTTTCTCTTCCTTCAGCCGCCGGGCCCGGCTCGGCAGCGGCGTCTCGTCGGGATACCAGATCGCCACGTCGCTCAACAGCTCCGGATCGCCCAGTCGCTCTCGCCACGACGGCGAAAAATCCCAAAAGCTCTCGAAGCGCGGGATGCGATCCGGCCGGGCAAAGGCACAGCAAGCAAGCACGCGCTCGTGAGATGCAAGCATGGATCACCCAGGGCGAAAACATAAAGCCGCGACCGTTGGTCGCGCTGGATCACCCAATCAATATTCCCGGCGGCGCTCCGGGCGTCAAGCACCGCGGCTTTACTTCACCGCCGCGACCGGGTTAGAATCGTGCCTATGGTCCCCAAGCCTTGCTGTGCGGGCGAGCGCGATCGGATTTTGAACAGGAGGAAACAGAGGGGCAACTCTTCTCTCCGTTGCCTCCGTTTCCTCCTGTTCAAAGGAATCACCGCTCGCCGCGCGACCAAACCGGAGGACGGTTCGATGAAACAGCGATCCATGCTTGCACTCGTCGCGGTTGTTCTTTTCGGCGTTCTCTCCGCTGCTTCGGCGGCCGAAAGTCCCGCCGGCGCCTACATCCTCCAGGCCAACGACGTCGATCCCACGGCCCCGACCTCGCAGCCGGGCGGGCGGTGGTATCACTGGATCGGCTCGGATCCGGCCGTAACGCACCTGGAGACCGCGGTGGCCGTTGACGCTGGCGGTTTCGCCCGGCGAGGCCAACGCATTACGGTCCGGCAGCCCTCGCGGGTCGTCGCCGTGCAAATGAAGATCAAACGGATCGGCAATCCGGGGCCTCTTCAGTGGCAGGCCGGCACGGCGTGGGGGGCGGCCGACCTCGGCAGCGGCGCGATTCCGGCCGACTCGATCAGCCGCCACTACGAGCGATTCGTAACCTTATGGCTCCAGCCCGCCCAGGCCAAGACCGTTTTCCTGCGTTTGTCGGCCGCTTCCGGGAAGTGCCCCGACAACTATTATGCGGCGTATTGCACGTGGCGCGAGACGCACCCGGCCAAAGCGAAGGTAAACGCCTACGACGGGCCACACGAGGTGGGGATGATGTATCGAGCGGTTCATGCCGACCCCGACGGCGCCGCGCTGGATCGCGAGGGCCGCCCGATGGCCGAAGGGCCGAGCATGATGACCCGGCTGCTCACCGATGAGCCCGGCCCGCAGCAGCGGCAAATCCTCTCCGGGGAAGAAGAGCCGTACACCTTCGTCGACGCCTTGGCAGCCGGCGTGGATCCTCGCCGGCAAGGGCTGCCTTGGCCGGAGCTGCAACCCGAGAAGGACGACATCCGCATCGCCTCCGATTGGCAGATCCGGGTGGCCGCGCCGAAAAGCCCCCAGGTGACGACCGCCGTCGGCGACCTGGAGCGGTTCTTCCGCGACACGCTCAAACTGCCGCTCAAAGTTACCTGGGAAAAGTCCGCGAAGCCGGCGCCGCGGGCGATCACGATCACCGAGGGTAAGGACGTGCCGGGCGGTCCGCGCCTGCTGGCGGGATATCGCTTCCTGGCTGCGGAGGACCGCCTTCACTTACACGGTTACGACCCGCGCGGCGTGCTCCGGGCAATCTGGTATCTGGAAGATCGGCTGATGCTTCGCGGCGGACCGTTGGTGAAGCCGGAGGACCGCGTGCGCGAGCCGTGCTACTCGCCGCGAGCGACCTGCTCGGCCTGGGGCGGGATGGGCGAGCTGGCCGCGTCCGCGCCCGTCTACACCGACGCGCACCTTTCGCTGATCAGCCACTACGGCTATGACGCCATCTGGCTGGGATGGTACCCGGGTAGCGAGCGCGGCCGCGAGTTGCCGACCCGCATCCCCCCAGGCGTCATTCCCGAGGGAACCACCTACCGTCCGTTCACGGCCCGGCTTCGCGATCTGACCCAACGGGCCGAGAAGTACGGCGTCGAGATCGTGATTCAATACTGCGCGCCGCACCCGACGACCGAGGCCCGGCGAAAGGCCCTCCAGGAAGAGGCCCGACAGTTCCTCCGCGAGGTGCCCAAGATCCGCACGATCATCCTGCTCGATGAAGGGATGGGCTCCCCTTCCCACGGCGTCAAGCCATGGGTGGACACGTGCTCGCTTCTGGCCCCGGCCTTCTGGGAGGTTCGCCCTGACGCTCAGGTTGTGGCCTGGCGCTACTCCTTCGCCTCGCACACACCCGACCGCGTGCAGTGGGATCGGCGCATGGAAGAAATCTGCCGTATGGACCGCCGCATCGGCTACATGGCCAATTTTGACTCCTTCTGGGCGCGACGCCGCGACGGGCTCCTCCAAACTGCGTTCGATTACTGTCTCAGCATCAAGGGCCCGTCGGATGATTACATCCACGCCGTCGAGTACCTTCAGGCCGAGGCCCGCCGCGACGGTTTGCCGCCGCGCCCGCTCTGGGCGAAAATCGAAAGCCGCTTCAGCCAGGAATCGAACACGCAGCCGGAAATCCCTGCCATGCAGCGTTGGAGCCGGCGGTACGAGGCGGTCAGCCGCTTCCAGCCGCCGATCGTGGGCCTGTGTGCGAACTGGTATCACCAGGGCTTCTACCCCACGCCCGTGACCGAGCTGTTCGGCTGGATGTCGTACACCAATCCGCCGTCATCCGCGGAGCTGTTGCGGGCCATGGCCCGCCGCGACTTCGGTCCCGGGCAAGAGGACAAGGTGCAGGCCGCCTGGGCCGATTTTTCCGACGCGATCTGGCAATACCCGTTCTACTACGGTCTTTCCTATCCGATGAATGCCGGATTGGCCCAGCCCTTCTGGCTCGATCCCAAAGCGGTCAATCCGCGGCCATGGCGGCGGGGTTACGTCAACAACCTGGAAGGGATGCACCTGGCCGACTCGGGCCAAGGACCGGGGAGCGGCCCCGAGAATCGCACGCGACTGGCGGAGCTTCAAACGCATTGGAATGCGGGTCTGGCGAAGCTGAAAGAGGCCACGGCTGCCGACCCGCCCCAGGTCCGCGCCCGGGCCGAGTCGCAATGGCGAACCGCACAATCGTTCGGCGACAAGGCCGACATGACGCTTCGCCTGGTGCGCTGGCTCGATGCCCGCAACAAGCTCTCCAAGGCCGCGACTGCCGCCGAGGCCAAGGCGGCCCTGGACGAGCTGGAACGCGCCGGCCGCGAGGAGCTCGCCGCGGCCCGGGCCGCCCTGCCCATGTACCTCCGCGATAGCCGGATGGGACACCTCAACCACGGCCGCGGATGTTTCACGGCGATGACGATCGTGGAGAAGATCGAGCGGTTAGAAAAGACGCTGAACGAGGAATTGCCGGCGTTACGTCAATCAGATGCGGCGATTCGGCAGTTCGTAACAGGGAGAAGAGACGACTTCAAGAAAATCCCCACCGGCCCCGTGCCGGTGGAAACGGGTTTGGCAACTACCAGGACAAGAGACGGCTTCAACGAATCCCCACCGGCCCCGTGCCGGTGGAAACGGGTTTGGCAACTACAGCCCCATTGAACGTTAACGGTTTCCTTTTCCCCACCGGCCCCGCGCCGGTGGAAACGGGTTTGGCAACTACAGCCCCATTGAACGTTAACGGTTTCCTTTTCCCCACCGACCCCGCGTCGGTGGAAACGGGTTTGGCAACTATGGAGCCGATCTACACCGCCCACAACACAAAAGCGGCATATCAGCTCAACTGGGGGCTGACCGTTTTCTGGCGACAAACGCCCATTCCCGATGACCACTGGCTCGCCGCGCTCCAACAGAACACCGAGTCCGACGGAGTGCGGATCCTAAAGCATCGCATCACCAGCAACGATGCCAGCCAGTTCTTCGTCAGCACGCAACCTCACGTCGCACCGCCGGCCTTGATCCGCTCGGTGAAGGGGCGACTGCAACACCTGGTTCGACAGCGGGCGCCCAGGGCGTTCCAGCGCAACTACTGCTTGCGCAGCATCGGTTCCGCGACGCGAGAGGTCGTGGAAGCGTACGTGGCCGAGCAACTGGGCCATCATCGCATGGCCGACCCGCGCGTGGAAAAACGCTTGGCGCGGTTTCAGAAGTGCTTCCCCGACGTGGACTTGGCCAAGCCGTCGTTCAGTTCCCACGGCGAGTACTGGTATAACCTGCACCTGGTGATTGTCAACGACTACCGCTGGATGGAGATTCGCGAGGACGTGCTCGACATGCTCTGCACGACGATCGAGCGCGCGGCGCACAAACACGGAGACCGATTGTCGCGCGTGGCGATTGTGCCGGACCACATTCACCTGACGATGGGTTGTCCGGTCGAGCGTTCGCCGGAGCAGATCGCATTGGGATACCTGAATAACTGCGCGTATGCGTGCGGGATGAAGGCGATGTTTCAATTGGGGTATTATGTGGGGACTTTCGGGGAGTATGATCGTGGGGCTGTGTAGTTGCCAAACCCGTTTCCACCGACGCGGGGTCGGTGGGGAAAGGTTG
>CAYTJV010000014.1:16282-28636 GCA_964438165.1 uncultured Planctomycetaceae bacterium
GCGCTGTGTAGTTGCCAAACCCGTTTCCACCGACGCGGGGTCGGTGGGGAAAGGTTGCGTGATCGCGCTGTGTAGTTGCCAAACCCGTTTCCACCGACGCGGGGTCGGTGGGGAAAGGTAAGCCGTCGGTAACGATGGTGCGACATACCTTACGGTCAGCAACTGCGAGCAAGGATTTGGAACGCGAGTCTCTCATGCCATCTCGCAGCAACGCCTGGAAGTGGTGGATCGCGGTCGTCCTGTTTCTGGCGACCGTGCTGACCTACTTGGACCGGCAGACGCTCTCGCTGTGCGGGGCGATGATCTCCGAGGAGTTCCAGCTTTCCAACGAGCAGTACGGTCAGCTCGTGGCGGCCTTTCGCTGGACGTATGCGATCGTACACGTGCCGGCCGGTTTTCTGGCCGATCGCGTTCCGCTGCGATTGACGTACGTGCTGGCCGTGGCGTTGTGGTCGGCGGCCGGGGCGGCGGCGGCCTTCGTGGCCAACGTGCGCCAACTCCTGCTCACCCGCGGCCTGCTGGGCGTCGGCGAGGCCTTCAACTGGCCTTGTGCCACGCGGATCGTCGCCAACATGCTGCCGCCGGAAGACCGCGGCCTGGCCAGCGGGATCTTCAACAGCGGGGCGGCGATCGGCTCGCTCGTTGCCCCGCTGATCATCACGCCGCTGGCGATCCGGTTCGGGTGGCGCGTGGCGTTCTTCGTCATCGGGGCCCTGGGAGTTTTCTGGATTGTGCTCTGGCTCGCGGTCACCGGGCGAGACAGTCGGGCGGCCGAGGCGATCGGCCGGGTGCGCCCAGACATCCCAACAACTTCCGAAGTCTCCAAGTCCTCGGAAGTTTGCGGCTGCCCATCGCCGTTTTGGGGCCGGCGCTTGGCCCGCTGGTGCCGCGACGTGCTCCTGCACCCGGCGTTCTGGATGCTCATGCTCATCGGCGTGGCCACCAACCCCTGCTGGTACTTTCTCAACGAGTGGATTCCCAAGTATCTCCACGACCAGCGCGGCATGGGATACCTGTCGGCCGGCTTGGTCACGGTGCCGATTTTCCTGGGCGCCGACCTGGGGAATCTGCTCAGCGGCGGGCTGATCAAGGTCCTCACGCTTCGCGGCTGGACGCTCCGCGCCGCCCGTGGCACAACGCTCTCCCTGGCCGCCTTGCTGATCCTGCCGGTCGGTTTGATTACCTACGTCGAGAGCGTCTACCTGGCGGTGGCCGTGCTCGGCGTGGCGGCCATGGGCATCACCTCGATCGTGGCCAATTATACGGCCTGCCAGCAGGATTTCTCGTTTGCCAACGTGGGCATGGTGGCCGGGATTTTGGGGATGTCGTGCAACGTGTTCTCGGCCCTGGTCAATCCACTCATCGGACGCTACGTGGACCACACCGGCCACTACGGGTTGATCTTCCTCCTGATGGCCCTGTTGCCGCTGGTCAGCCTGGCAGCAGTGTTGGGGTTTGATTCCCTGGTGAGAAACGCGCCTTTGGAGTGCGGCGATTGATCGCCGCTTTCTTTTTTTCGGCGGCGAACAGCCGCTGCCACCCTGATCCTTATTTCTCATGGCGTGGAGACGAATCGTGAAACGCGTGGCCGTGATCGGCGTGATCGTGTTCTGCACGGCTGTGCTGGTGGGAGTCGGGCTGACCGCCGGTTGGGGCAAAGACAAGAACAGCCGAAACCATCGGGATACGAAGGCCATGTCGCAGCAGACCAGTCAAGACAGCGCGGGCTCGCAACTCGCTTCCTCCGAGCTTCCCAAGACCGAGCTCGATTGGCGCAAGCGGCTAACCCGAGAGCAGTATCGCGTGCTCCGCGAGAAGGGCACCGAACGAGCCTTCACCGGGAAGTACTGGAAGTCGCACCAGCAGGGCGTCTATCGCTGCGCCGGTTGCGGGGCGGCTGTGTTCTCTTCCGACATGAAGTTCGACAGCGGCACGGGCTGGCCGAGCTTCTGGAAGCCGCTGGACGAAAAGAATGTCGGCAGCGAGGTCGACTCGAGCATGTTCATGCAGCGGATCGAGGTCCATTGTGCCCGTTGCGGCGGCCACTTGGGCCACGTGTTCAACGACGGGCCCGCACCGACCGGGCTGCGCTACTGCATCAATTCGGTGTCGCTGACGCTCGACCCGGCGAAACCGCAAGCGCCGAAGTAGCCGTCAATGGTCACGCTGCTTCCGCGGGAAACGCCTTGCCGCGCGGTTGGTGGAGAATGTACCACCATAATCCGCAAACACCCGTGAGGATCGCCAGGCTGAGGAACTGCGCGCCGGTGAGCGGCGTGCTCCAAATCCCCGGCTCGTCGGTGCGGATGCACTCCATGAGGAAGCGATTGATGGGGTAGATGGTGAGCAGCAGAGCGAACACCTCGCCGTCGCGGCGTTTGAACGGATCGTAGGCCAGAAGGAAGATACACAGCACCAGGGCGTCAATCGCGCTATAGAGCTGCGTGGGGTGGATCGGTTCGCTTCGCGGCAGCGGAACCGGAATCGCCAGCCGCACCGGCTGCGGACCGCCCGCGACACCGATCGCGATCTCCTGGCCGAAGCGGTGGGCGTTCATCAGTATCCAGCGGGCATGATCGACCGTAGGGACCGCAGTGCCGTTGATCGCCCGGAGGGTCTGGCCGGGCTTCAGGCCGCGCACATCGGCCGCGGAGCCGGGCTCGACCTCGCCGATCACCGGGGCTGCGTCCTCCGGCCCCTGGAATTTCAGCCCGTAGAGAGAAACCATCCCCTCCTCCGCTTGCTGCACAAACGGCGGACTGCCCACCGGAAATTGAACCGCCCAGGGCAAGTCGCACGCGCCGCCAAAGCAGCAGCCGTTCAAGAAGCACCCCAGGCGTCCCAGGGCCAAGCCGAGGAGCATTCCCGGCGTCAGCAGGTCGAGCATCGGCAGCAAGGGTAGCCTGTATCGGATGAGGAACGCCCCGAATCCCAGCATTCCTCCGATCAGTGACCCGTAGACTACCAGGCCGCCCTGCGTGATGTTGAGCATCTCGCCGAACGAGTGGAACTCATTCGCGTGGGTGAGCACGTAATAGACCCGGGCCCCGATGATCCCGGGCACGAAGCCCCAGAAGATCAGCGTAATCATCAACTCGGGATCGATCCCCAACCGCAAAGCCCGCCACGCCACTAGCGCCGTCCCCGACAGGAACCCAGCCAAGAGCATTGTTCCATAGCCGCGAATCGGCAGCCCAAAACCGGGCTCCGAGATTCTCGGCAACAAGAGCCAGATCACCGCCCCGAGGGCCAACAGCAGCGGCACGTATCCTCGCGTGTCGGCATTCCATCCCTGCCGCCGCACGAGCCAAGCCAGCAACACCAGGCTGGCCAGGGCCCAAACGGCCAACAACACGCCGAGCCCGAACATCGGGTAGCCGAAAACCTTCTCGGGAATGTAGAAGAGCGTTTGACGCATGAGGAAGGAAAAGTCCGTGTTTGTCGTATGTTCCAATTTTGATATTTGATATTTGATATTTGCAATTTTCAATTTGATATCAAATTCCTCGTTCCCACGGTCTCCGTGGGAACGCACCCTCCGCGACGCTCTGCGTCGCTGCCGCCGACGCAGAGCGTCAGGAGGAAATGGGTTCCCACGCGGAGCGTGGGAACCAGGGTAAATGAGAAATGAACAATGAAGAATGGAATTTACCTGTTACGACGGTTGGAGAAGCATGTTGTCGATCAGCCGCGTGGCGCCGATCTTCACGGCCAGCGCTGCCAACGTCGGGCCGCGGATCGTCTCGACCGGCTCGAGCGTTTCCGGGTCCGCAAGCGCGATGTAGTCGATCTGCGACGGGCCCGCGGCGAGGATCGTCTGGCGCATCCTTTCAGCAATCTTTCCGGCGTCGCGCTCTCCTTGGGCGACCATGTCGGCCGCGAGTTGGAGACTCTGGAAAAGCACCGCGGTCCGGCGGCGCTCGTCGGGGCTCAAGTAGCGATTGCGGGAGCTCATGGCCAGCCCGTCGGCTTCCCGCACAATGGGACATACGCGGATCGCCAGCGGCAGGTTCAGGTCGGCCGCCATGCGGCGGATCACCAGGGCCTGCTGATAGTCCTTCTGGCCGAAGTAGGCCACGTCGGGCGCGACCATAGTGAATAGCTTCAGCACGATCGTGGCCACGCCGCGGAAATGCCCGGGCCGGCAGACGCCCTCCAAAGGTTGGGACAAAGAGCCGACCTCGACCCAGGTCGCGTAGCCCGGCGGGTAGACCTCCTCGTCGCACGGCGCGAACACCAGGTCCGCTAGACCGGCGAGCAGCTCAAGGTCCTTTTCGAGCGTGCGTGGATAGTGGGCCAAATCCTCCTTGGGCCCGAATTGGCTCGGATTCACGTAGATCGTCACGACCGTCAAGCCGCACTCCACGCGCGACGCCCGAACCAGACTCAGGTGCCCCTCGTGCAACGCCCCCATGGTCGGCACCAGGCCGATGGTTTTCCCCTCGCGGCGAGTGGCGGCAAGCGCCTCGCGGAGATCGGAAACGTTGGTGACAACTTGCGGCGTCAAAAGTGGGGACATGGGAGCAGGGTCTACCTCATCGCCTCTGCGGCTGCCAGCACTTCCCGGAGGATCTGCTCCGGCGACTGATCGATCAAGCGCAACACCGGGCCCACGTCCGGACGCCGCAGGCACCAGTCGAGGGCCTCGCGGAGCCGGTCCAACGCCTCCCGGGTGAACAAGGCGGACACTGCCCGACCGAGCTTGCCGACTCGTTCCAGGAGCTTATCTGTGGCAGCATCGAGCATCACGACCAGCTTCGGCCGGACAACCTCGCGTGCCGCCTCTTCCCATCGCGCTACAAAGACTAGCCACTTCTCTCTCGGCAGCCACACGCGTGCGAAGGCCAGGCACTGGTCGAGCCAGAAGTCGCTTACCCAAAGCTGTGCCGGTTCTTGCCACTCGGGTGACTCGGCAGCCAGGAGCCGCACTCGGTGACTCACGAATTCTAGCTCCGCGGCCCAGGGGTCGCCAGCCGTGTTTGCGCAAAATGCGTCGAGTGCGGAAGGGCTGATGGTTTCGGAAATCCAGTGAGCTTTGGCGGAATGCACAAGCTGCCGTGCCAGCTCGGTCTTGCCCACCGCCACCGGCCCGGTGATTGCCAGGTAGTTCTTGGCCGTGTTGAGATGTTCCAGGAGGTGGGCGATCGTCCAGCCAGTCGTCGGATGGAGCATTGGTCCGGCGACTTCGGCTGCCGGCTCGAGCACGAAGCGGCGCCAGGCCATGCGAGGATGCGGTAGGGTCAGGGACGGGGTCGAGCAAACCACGTCCTCGTAGAGGAGCAGGTCGAGGTCGATCGTGCGCGGTCCCCAGGGCTCCGTGCGGCGGCGACCCAAGGCGGTCTCCACCTGCAAGAGCACACCGAGCAGGGCGTCGGGCTCCAGCGCGGTTTCGAGGACGGCGGCTGCGTTGAGATAGAAACCCTGACCAGGCGGACCGCCCACCGGAGCAGTCTGCACCAGCCGGCTCCGCCGCAGGACACCAATTCCAGGCTGTCGCCCCAGTTCCTCAAGGGCGCGAAAGAACATCGCTTGCCGATCGCCCTCATTGGATCCGAGGCCGATCAAGCAGAAAGACATGGGGGAGGCCCTCCCGGCCACGACCAACGCCGTCGACTGTCGTTCCCTGCGGTCGCCGTCCCCCCGAGTAGCCTACGGTTACACTCTCATTGCCGCCATGCCGGATGGCCTTCGTCTCAACTCCCGACGTCTCGTCGCATCGCGAAACGGCCCATCCAGACATCGGCAGACGCTTATTGTGCGCGTTCGCGCGGAATTGTCAACAGATGTCCCCGGTTTCTTTCTTCCTAATTGCAGCCGCAAGTTGCCTCAAGGTATCATAGGGCAATACGGGTTCCAAGGCCGGACTCCACGCGCCGCGGCGGAACGATTGTTCTCCGCCCGACGATCATCCATACCAGTCGTAGAAGGAGTGGCGCTCATGAACTCGTGGCTCCCGAGGGTTCTCGTGGTTTTGTCGGTGGCGCTGCTGGTCGGCGTCGCCCTGTTCATCGGCTATCGCTGCTGGCGAAATTCGCAGTCGATTGCGCAAAGCAAAGTCGCCATTCGCGAGGCCGTCAACAAAGTATTGAAGGCTCGCAAGGTCGATCCGCTCGCGGTGGTCGATCTCCCCACTGCGTCGCGCGTGCTCGGCGTGCCGCCGCAACTGGATTTCGAGCAGCACCTTTTCCGCACCGACGACCTGGCCGGGAGGCGGCCCGTGGGCCTCATCACCGGAACGTTCAACCGCAAGACCGGCGAGATCCGGGTCAACCTGGAGTTTTTCGACGGCAAGCGGGAACACGGGCTGCGGGACATGCTCAAGCCGGTCCCCTAGCTGCCGGAAAAAAGCCGCACAGCAAGGCCGACCGAGACGGTCAGGGAACGAGCCATCGCAACTCGGTGCCCGAGATCTGGAGCACCAGATCGGCCCCGAATGCCTTGGCCGGGGTGGAAAACCCCGCCGGGGCCGTGCCGGCCAGGACCCGCTCCATACACGCCAGCGCGGCCGATACGGTCAGCGGATAGCCGCCGGGCGTCTTGAGCAGAGCCTCGGCACGGTTCCCTGCCGAGTCCTCCACGCGGCCCCAAAGCCAACTGCGGCTGGCAGCGTGCTCCTCGGCCGACGGGCCGGCGACAAGACGCGTAATCCACCACCGGAAAAGTGACTGGAGGGGTTGGAGTTCGAAGGCCGGGAACGCCCATCGCATCCGGCGGAGCCACCCGATCTGACGCCGCGGCATAGCCAGATAGACCTCGATGTTGCCGATGCCCGTCGAGTGCCACGCTGAGGCCACGTCGCCCCAGGGCACGCTCACCGCCTGGCGCGGACCCTCTGGAAAGGGCACCTCGATGGTCTTCCATGCCCAAGGGACGCGGACGATTTGCCCATCGACGCGGACTCGGCCACCGCCCGGAAGCCCTTCGAGCATCGTCTTCGCCGTGCCCGGACTGACGCTGCCGCTAAACGTGAACGCCAACTGGAGCCGGGTCGCGCCGGGGAGCCGCTGAGCGAGCATGGCCGCCAGGCAGTCGCTGGGGACCACGTCGAAGCCCACGGCGGGAATCACGCTCACTCCCGCCGCCGCCGCCCGGTCGTGAAGCTGCGCGGCGGCCTCGATCACCGCGATCTCGCCGGTGATATCGAGGTAGTGAGCGCCGGCCTTCAGGCACGCCTCGATCATCGGCGCCGCGGTGGCCGAGAACGGCCCGGCGCAGTTCAGCACGGCGCACATGCCGGAGAGGTTCTCGGCCACTCGCTCGGGAGAGTCCAAAGGGAATACCTTGGCCGGACAATCCAGCTCGGCAGCCAGGGCGCGCACCTTGCCGGCATCGCGGCCCGCCAGCACGGGCCGCATGCCGCGGCGCCGCGACTCCTCGGCAATGTGCCGACCGGTGTAGCCGTAGGCGCCGTAGAGTAGCCAATCGCGACTGTCCATGGGTCGCCCTCACCGCCGTTCGCTCCATCAGAATTCTAACCAGCGGCCGGCCCGCAGGCAGCCGAGGGACGAATTGACACCATTGCCCCGTCCCTGGGCGAGACTCCGGTTCCACGTCGAGATTCACGGACCGCTGGAGTACTGCCAACTTGGTGAAACCGAGATGGCGACCAATCAGCGGGACGCAGCGGAGATCCCCTTCGATGGCCCGCTGGTGATCGAACCATGTTACGAATACTTTCGGCGTGCAGACGCGTCTCGTGTAGCCTCTTGAGTCGGCACGTCCCTCCCGATACCATCTTGTTATGGGAATGCACGGTTTTCTGCACGAGGGCGTCAAGCCATGAAGCTGATCATTGCGGTCATCCAGCCCAACCGGCTCGAAGCGGTGAAGCAAGCCTTGGCCGACGTGGAGGTGTTTCGCCTGACCGTCATGGACGTCCAAGGCTTCGGCCGACAGAAGGGACACAGCGAGGTCTACCGCGGTCACGAGGTCGCCGTGAATCTGGTCCGCAAGGTGCAACTCATGATCGCCGTGAATGACAACTTCCTCCAACCTACTATCGACGCCATCATCAAGGGGGGGCGAACCGGTACCGCGGGCGAGGTGGGCGATGGGAAGGTCTTTGTTTTGCCGTTGGAGGACTGCATTCGCATCCGCACCGGCGAGCGCGGCCGGGAAGCGATTTAGGAAGCGTTCATCCGCCGATAGTGACTTCTCGCGCAGCCGTCTTGGGCAGTTGCCCGTAGGACGGATTGGCAATCCGTCCTACGATAATTGATCAACGTGTTTTCGTACGCCCCCTTGTCACTCCGCCGCCGCTGGGTGCTATACCTGAGAGTGGTTATATACCACTTGTATGGTGGTTTCTCTCATAGTTCTGTCTACTGGGCCCCCTCGGCAACAGGGCAGCCCACTTGATAAGATTCCCCAAGGCTCGGGCCGTCGAATCGCTCGGCCTGCCGCCTTGTTCCCTAGGAAGGAGAGCCGGGGAAAAAAAACGGCAAATTCCGACAAAGGGCTCTTGCGTCAAGATGTGGACAAGCGTATAGTATATCGACATTCAGTGCCACGACCAACGCTTGATCTACCCTTTCCGCAAAGAAAAGGAATGTGCCCATGGTCACCGCCACGAAAATAAGGACGAACCATCAGATGGCAAAGAAAGTCATGCAGCGCGGCAAGGGCCCCGACGGCGAGGAGAAGTCGCCTCCGCAGTCGCCGCTGGAGAGCAACCCCACCCTGAAGAACACCATCGCCCAGATCGAGAAGCAGTTCGGCGAAGGGGCGATCATGGCCCTGGGCTCCGAGCACTTCGCCAGGGTCGAAGGAATCCCCACGGGCAGTCTCTCGCTCGACCTCGCCTTGGGAGGGCAGGGGATCCCGCGTGGGCGAATCGTGGAGATCTTCGGCCCGGAGTCGAGCGGCAAATCGACGCTCGCCTTGCACGTGGTGGCGCAAGCCCAGCGGGCCGGTGGAATCGCCGCCTACATCGACGCGGAACACGCCCTGGATCCGACCTGGGCCAAGAAACTCGGGGTGGAACTGGAAACGCTCCTGGTGAGCCAGCCCTCCAGCGGCGAAGAGGGGATGAACATCACCGAGATGCTCATCAAGTCGAACGCCGTGGACGTGATCGTCATCGACTCGGTCGCCGCGCTGGTTCCGCGAAAAGAGCTGGAGGGCGAAATCGGCGATACGCACGTGGGCCTGCAGGCGAGGCTCATGAGCCAATCGCTGCGCAAGCTCACCGGCGCGATCGCCAAGAGCAAGACCTCGGTGATCTTCATCAACCAATTACGCGAGAAGATCGGCGTGATGTTCGGCTCGCCGGAGACCACGCCCGGCGGCCGGGCCCTCAAGTTCTACAGTTCTTGTCGCATCGACATGCGGCGGATCGGGCAAATCAAGGAAGGCGAAGAGGTCGTCGGCCAGCGGGTGAAGTGCAAAGTGGTCAAGAACAAGGTCGCCCCGCCGTTCCGCAACGCGGAGTTCGACATGATGGCCAGCGACGGCATCAGCTACGAGGCCGACGTGTTGGATCTGGCCGTGGCCCGCAAGCTCGTCAGCAAGGTCGGCGCCTGGCTCAAGTACGGCGACCTGCAGCTCGGACAGGGCCGGGAGAAGGTCCGCCAGCACCTCAAGGAGAATCCCCAGCTCGTCGCCGAATTGCGCGACAAGATCCTGGCTTCCACGGCCCCGGCCGCGACCGAGGCGGAGTGACGGACGATGTTGGGAACCGCGCGTGCCACTTGGTTTGCAATGTCGGTGTTAGTCGTCACCTTGGGTGTTGGCGTGGCGCGGGGGCAGGCGCCGGTGTCGGGCGGCGATGCGGTTGTCGCAATCCAGCAGGCCATGGTGGATGCGATCGCCCGGGCCGAGAAATCGGTGGTGGCGATTGCCCGGGTCCGCAGGGAGCGGCCGGGAGAGAGGGTGCAACTCGAGCCGCGTCCCGACCCGTTTGGCGGCCGCCGCTTGATGGCCGTGCCCCCCCCGCGGCCCACCGACCCGGAGTTCATCCCCGATGACCTGGCCGCCGGCGTGCTCCTCGACCGAGCGGGGCTGGTGCTCACGGCCTGTCACGTGCTTGGCGAGGACAGCGACTACTACGTCACGGCCTACCATCGGCCGGCATACCGGGCCAAGGTCATTGCCGCTGATCCGCGCAGCGATCTGGCCGTGCTGGCGCCGGAAGACGGGGCCTTGCCACGGGCCGGGGCGACAGACTTCGTGCCGATTGCGCTGGGCGATGCGGACGGCTTGAGAAAAGGACAACTCGTCATTTCCCTTGGGAATCCCTACGCCATTCGCCGCGACGGCCAGCCGAGCGCCGGTTGGGGGATCGTCGCCAATCTGGCCCGAAAGGCGCCGCCGACCCCCGGCGAAGAGGACCCGGTGGGCAAGAGCACGATCCACCACTTCGGCACTTTGATCCAGACCGACGCGCGGCTGAACTTCGATACCAGTGGCGCGCCGGTCATCAACCTCAAGGGCGAAATGGTGGGCCTGGCCACCGCGATTCCGGCCGTGGTCGGCTTTCAGGAAGCGGCCGTGTACGCCATTCCGGTCGACGCCACGTTCCGCCGCGCGCTGGAGGCGCTCAAACAGGGTCGCGAGGTCGAGTACGGATTCCTGGGCATCCAACTGGGGAGTTTGACCAGTAACGATATCGCGCAGGGCCTGCCGGGGACCCGGGTGGAGCGGGTGATTCCGGGCCTGCCGGCGGCCAGGCACGGGCTGAAGTCCGGCGACCTGATCCTGGCCGTCAACGGCCTGCCGGTGCGGGACTCCGACGAGCTGGTCCGCCAGATCAGCAAGTTCCCGCTCGAGGCCGCCGTGAAGCTGGCCGTGCGCCGCGGGGAGCGGAAACTCGATCTCGAAGTGCCGCTGACGAAGTACCGCGTGCGCGGCAAGCGGATCGTTACGGCCGCCGACCCTGCATGGCGAGGCATGCGGGTTGATTACGCCACCGCGGTGCAGGACGTGTACGCCTTTTCTTCGGCAGCCGGCGTCCCGCTGGGCGAGGCGCTGGCGGTCACGGACGTCGAAAGGGGGACCCCGGCGTGGGACGCGGGCCTGCGGCCGGGAATGCTCGTCAGCCACGTGGAGCGGAGCGCGGTCCGCACACCCAAGGAGTTCCGCGCGGCCGTCGCTAAGAAGACCGGCCCCGTGGCACTCCGTGTGGCCGGTGAATCGGGAGAGCCGGTCGAGCGGACGGTCCGCGCGGGAACGTGAGCCGCCTCGGAATCGACGTCACGTCCTACCGTACCGAGCCGGTGTCGCAGCGCAACGGGAATCCTTTCACGCCGATGTGCCGACCATCCGGATTACTTGGTCTGCCTCGTCAGACGTTAACCCGAAACTGGTCAGGAATTCTGCAACCTCGCGTACTTTCGGCGTGAAGAGGCGCAGGTTCTCATTGAGCGTCCCCAAAGGGACGACTTCGCCGCCGACAAGCCCTCTCTCCGCGGTGAATGTATGAGTAACGTTCCCGAGATTGTTCAGACACAGCCAGACTCTCGCCTGGTTCTTGCCGCCGGGACTATTCGAGAGAAGAATCGCGACCAACCCGCCGTTCGCCAAATACTCGATTATCCTCGACTTCGCAGGGGGGACCCTCTCCTTGCCCGAATTCTCCTCTCGCTTCAGGTCGTCCTCCGGCATTAAGAAGATCTCAGGCTCATCTGGATCCATAGGGACGCTGACATGGAAAAGGCGACGGCCGCCTACACCGATAGCACCTCGATCTTCCACGATCACTCCGCTCACCTCGCGCCCCCCGAGTGGAATCGTCACCCAATCCCCGGTGCGAAACGTGCTTCTCTCGCGCGTGGAACTCATATTTCTGCCCCTTACCAAGGCAACGCTCCTGTTAAAGATTGTATGTGACAGCGCATTACCTCGTCAAATGCCCCCGCTGCGAGTTCCGGTCCACAACTGGTACGAGCGTGACGGCATTTTGAGGCATCGGCATGCGAAGTCTTTTTCGCAACCGAAGGAATGTCAGGCTACGGGCTGCAAACCCGTTCGTCAAGGAGGGCGTAGGGTGGAACAAGCAGAGCGCCGGCCCACCATGAAAAATGCCCGGTGCCCAGGCGGCTAAGCTGCTTGCGTTTCCTCCCCTTCGCCCAGTGCAGGCGGCGGCGATTCGGCTCGCCCGGCTGAAACCAGGATCTCCCCGCTCCTGTCCCGGAGGGACACATGCTTCGCTCCGGGACATACGGCCGCTCAGAACTTGATAATCCCGCGGCGGCGGAGTTCCAGGGCCTGCTTGCACAACTCGATCATCTCCGGCGTGTAGCGGCAGCCGAGGTCCTTTGGAGTGCGGCAATTCATTGCCGCTTTGGACCGCGGCAACTCGTCCGACAGCCGTTGGGGACCGCGAACGCTGCTCGGCGCTTCCAAGAAAAGCGGCGA
>CAYTJV010000015.1:0-28197 GCA_964438165.1 uncultured Planctomycetaceae bacterium
AGGTGACAAGGTGACAAGGTGACAAGGTGACAAGGTGACAAGGTGACAAGGTGATGGGAAGGACGTTTGCATCTCTTCGCGTCTTCCCTCTCCCTTCTCCCTTCTCCCCTCTTCTTCCAGCGAGCGAGGCCACCGCGTGAGCATCCTGGTCGTCAACGCCGGTTCCAGCAGCGTGAAGTTCGGGCTGTTCGATTTCGAGACCCTCCAGCCGTTGGCCCGCGGACTGCTCGACTGGGCCGGCAGCTCCCACCGCGCGACGCTGACCATCACTCAATCGGCCGACGCGGCCAATGGTTCCTCTTCGCCCGCCCCGATCCGCCGCGAGCTTGAAGCGCCTGATTACCGTTCGGCTGTCACCCGGGCGCTTGAGGTGCTCTGCGGGCCTCAGAGCGAACTCGCCGGACAGCGTCCCATACGGGTTGTGGGACATCGCCTGATTCACGGCGGCGAAGAGATCCGGCAGCCCGTGTGCATCGACGCCGCGATGAAGAAGACTATTTCACGCTACATCCATCTTGCTCCGCTTCACATACCGGCGGGGCTGGAGGCGATCGAGGCTACTGAGGCGGCCCTGCCCGACGTCTTGCAGGTCGGCTTGTTCGATACCGCGTTCTTCGCCGATATTCCGCCCTGTGCCTACCTTTATCCTGTGCCTTACGAGTGGTACACGCAGTGGGGCGTGCGGCGCTTCGGCTTCCACGGCACCAGCCACGCCTATTGCACGGATCGGGCGCACGAGCTGCTCGGCCGCGGGCCGGCCGGCGTTCGTCTGGTGATCTGCCACTTGGGGCAAGGCAGCTCCGCGACCGCCGTTGCCGACGGCGTGGCCGTGACCAATACCATGGGCTTCACGCCCCTGGAAGGTTTCATGATGGGCACGCGCTCCGGGACCGTCGATCCCGGGATCCTGATCTACGCCCAACGGGAGAAAGGGCTCTCGGTCGAGGAGTTGGACGAGGTGCTGCACCACAAGTCCGGCCTGCTGGGGATTTCCGGCCTGTCCTCCGATTTCCGCCGCGTGGAGCTGGCCGCCAAAGAAGGCCACGCACGTGCCCGGCTGGCCCTGGACGTCTACGCCTACCGTGTGCGCACGATGGTCGGGGCCCTGGTCGTGACCCTGGGCGGGCTGGACGGGCTGGTCTTCACCGGGGGAATTGGCGAGAATTCCTCATGGCTACGCGCGGAAGTGTGCCGCGGATTGGAATGCCTGGGGGTCCGCTTGGATCAGGATAAGAACACGAGCGAGAAGCCCGATACCGACGTGGCCACGGCCGATTCCCCGGCACGCGTCCTGTTGATCCATACCCGCGAAGACCTTATGATCGCCCGGGAAGCCCGGCGAATGGCCCTAGAGACTGAGAACTCAGGAGGCTCACGAAGTGAAGATTCTTGCTGCAATCAATAACCTTGCCGGGGCGATGGTGTCGCTTGCGGTCTTGGCGATCCTTGGGGTCGTCGGCTGGTTCGTGGTCCGGACCCAGCTCGGCCAGTGGACCATCGAGGCCCGGCTAGCCGAGCGCGAGGCCCAGGTCCAATCGCTCCAGAACGACCTCGACTCCAGCCAGCGGCAGATCGTCGCCCTGAACAAGGACCTGGAGGCCAAGCTGCGGGAAATCCAGCGTCTGGACACCGCCCTGCGCCTGCTCAAGATCGACCACCGCGTGGCCCAAATCGACGTAATTTCCCAGCAGGGCTCCGAGAAAACCAAGGACCAGGCCACCACGTTCAGCTTCGTCGAGCTTGGCAACGCGGGCAAGCCGATCGAGAAACCGCGGCTGTTCACGATCCAGGGCGACATGGTCTACGTCGACGCCCTGGTGGTGAAGTTCAGCGACGAGACCGTCGAGGTCGCCGATCCCCTGCGATCCACCTCGTTCTGCCTCTTCCGCCGCGTGTTCGGCGAATTGCAGCAGCCCAAGGACGGCTTCACGCTCGATCCGGTGGGCGCGCAGCCGGCCGCGTACCGAGCGGGCCGGGAGACCTCGGACTTCGAGCGCGAGATCTGGAGCAAGTTCTGGGACTACGCCAACAACCCCGAAGAGGCCCAAAAGAAAGGCATCCGCGCCGCCCACGGCGAAGCGCCCTTCCAGAAGCTCGTGCCCGGCAAACGCTACAAAGTCCTCCTCCGCTCCTCCGGCGGACTGAGCTTCGTGCCCGAAGACGCCCCCGTCAAGCCCTCCGACAAGACGCTCTAGAAACGAGGACGCATCACTGGCATTGCAGCGCGGCAATCGGTTTAGCCCGGAGCCAACGGCGACGGCGATTGATACGCCGCGCTCGCCGTCGCCGTTGGCTCCGGGCTAAACGACGGGGCGGACACTGGGAGCGGACGAGCAGGGCGGACCGAACGCAGGACGGGCAGGGCGGGTAGGGCGGACCGAACGAAGTGAGGCCCGCCGGGTCAGGTCGCACGCCCAGATCGCGGCGATGGGCATGGCGAATCGCGTGCCGCCACAGCCACGCCCTTCGTCCCTCAGAACGGGCCACCCGCCCCGGTCAGGCGTATGCGATCGTCATGTGGGCTGACAATGTCATGAGATACGGCTACCCACAGCGTGTACGTACTTTGGCGCAACATTCACCGTAGTGGAACCGGTGATTTCGGCGGGCGTCACGGCGTGTCCCGTATCGTCCACCCAAGACGCAGCAGTCTCGGGGGAGACCTTTAAGCCGACGAGCCCAGTTCGATAGAAGACGTGAAACATTGTTGACCTAAAGTCCAGCGGGGAAACCAAGTCCTCAACAACCGCGCGTGCTACTTCTATGAGAACTCCACGCGCCTCGGAGGCTCGTACAACGATGTCCAAACACAGGTCCTGCATTGCGTTCTGTTTAACCGTGTCGATCTTGAATGACGTTGGGCGACCACGTAAGATTGCAGCGAAATCGAGGAGAAACGGATAATCAGCATACCATTCGTCGGCCAGTGCTCTCAGGCGAGATTGAGAATATTCCCCCATGGCCTTAGCCAAGTCCTGTGCTGTTAAGCGCGACTTATCTACGGCCGCGTGAATACAGATATTGAAAAGGGCAACCACGTCCCGTGGACGGTTCGCGACCGAGAAGATGAACTCCCCAATCGGCTGGCCCTTGTATTGACAGGGAAGAAGGTCGTTGTAGGACGCGGGTTGTTTCGTATATCGGCGACTTACCATACGTCCGACCCGCCGTTCGAGGATTTCCAGAATATGGGCCTTCGTCCAAGTCAATGGCAGGTAAAGTCCACGATATTTTTCCTCCTGGAACCCTGAATCTCTTGAAAGACGGAAAACCCTATCGATAAGGTCGCGCCGAAGCGCAATGATGATCTTAACGCGCGGAATGGAAATAAACTCACGCGCCGTCAGGATCAGTCCCATGATAAGCTTATACCTAAGGCGTTCCTCAACCCAGTTGTCATCGAGGCGATCTATGATTATGAAGTAGTTCTTTTGCTTGTCGTTCAAGACTTTCGCAAGCAGGGAAGATACCTGATGTAGATCCTTCACCTGCGTGGCTGCGACCACTTCTTGGGCACGGTGAATGACTTCGATCTTTTGCTCTTCCGAGAGCTTGCTGGCCGTATTCTGGCCAATAGAAGCAGACAGCCAATCAACGCCAAGTGTAGCGTCAATCGTTCTTTTGAGGTCTTTTTCGACCTTTTGCGTGATTTCCTTAACCCTGTACTCCGTTTCGTTCCAGAATTGGCTTCCCCATTCTTCCAAATAGTCAATCGCCTGCCGTAATTCTTTGTCTCCGCGCGAGGTTCCCGTAAACAGATTGCGAATGCGGTCGAACAGCGAAACGGGTTCTAGGGAACTTTGTTGTTCAAAGAAACGGGTAAGAACTTCGACGGTAAACACATGCCGCCAAAGTAGTTTGTAGAATGGATCAAGATTGATCCCAAGTTCAGTGAAGAAGTTTAGGACACTCGAATTCGCGATGTACGTTAACGCCAAGTTTTCGGGGGAGACTTGGATAACGCGATTGATGTCGCTGGCATCAAGACGGCGAAGTAAGGCGGTCTTCCCGGCGCCCGTTCGTCCGAGCAGGATTATTCGGCGGTCCTCCGGATCGGTAAGAAGTCGCAGGTCGCCGGTTTCGACAAAGCAAGAAGCTAGGTATTCAGCGTCATCTTCCGCGGCGGGGGCGCCGATGGTGTCATTCTTGTGGAATCGAAACTCAGAATGTGTTTTGCTCATAACGCACCCAGGCACGTAACGTTAAGGTTATAATCGGGCTCTTTTCCGCGCAAAGAGCTTTCCACGGGGCGCAGACCAACCCAGGAGCGGACGGGATAGAAACCAGCTCAACTGAACTGCGAAGCAAAGGTGACCATGGAGCCTCTATGGGACCGACCGCTCCACACGGGGGCATTTTACCACGCCGACGTGCCGGGACGCAACAAGCCGGGCGCGTCGGGCGGTACCCCCTGACTGAAGGGCGTGGCAGGCATTGCTTTGTGCTTGGCCCATCGGACTTGGGAAAGGGGCAAAGGCGAGCTTGTTGGCAAGCGAAGGAGTCTGCGTTAGGCTGGAGGGCATTCTGCGGGAGGCGGAAAAGGTGACAGCCATCAAATCCGGGGTATTTGAAAAGACTAGCGTTCCTCGTGCCGGAGTCTCATAGCCGCTTCGCTGATCTCTTCCACGGTTTTTTCGGGCCAAAGGGTCCGCTGCCATTTCGTGTAGTCAAACGGCTCGCGGCCCATGAGGGCAACGAACTTCTCGGCCTGCACGTCGCCCAGTGCCTCGACCAACGCACGGAGGCCAAGAGTCTTGATTTCTGTATCCGTCAACATCATTCCACCTCGATCGGCTGGGCGTAGGGCGCGGCGAGGCCGAATTTCGGGTATTGGGCGAGGAATCGCTCGACCCGGTCGGGACGCGAAAATGCTATGGGCAGAAATTCGATCGCCTTGCGGAGCCGGTCGTTGGGCTCGGCGCAACTGAAGCGGAGGAAGCCGCGGCCGGCGTCGCCGAAGCTTCGCCGAGGCGGACGATGTTCGTCATCATGCTCGTAAACAGCCCGGTCTCTTCGAGCGAATCGGCCAGCGGCTGACCGGCCGCCACGCGATTTCGGGCCCGGAGGATGGCGTCTCGGTACAGAGGGCTGCTGCGGAAGACCGTGCTCAGGGTGGACAAGGTCTCCAGCATGGGCACGCCGCTCTTGAGCAGCAAGCCGAGATTCGACGCGAAACGGTACATCGCCGATTGAATCATGAGGTCCCCAACCATGGGCATCACAAGACCGATCGCCCCTACGCGACGCCTGCCCGGCTCGGTGCGAAGGTACTGGCCAACGGCCGCGGCCAAGGCGACGATGCCGAGCACGATGTAGATGCCGTGCGCGACGATGAAGTTCGACGCGCTCATCACGTACTGGGTAACGCTCGGGAGCTCGGCGTTCATCTCGCGGAACATATTGGCGAAGGTCGGCACCACGAACCAGAGCATGCAAGCGACCACGGCCACGGCGACGATTATCAGGATGATCGGGTAGGTGAGAGACCCGACGATCTTTCGCCGCGTCTCGCAGGACTCGCGGATCTGCACGTTGAGCTCGCAAAGCACCATGCCCATCTTCCCGGAGACCTCGCCGGTGCCGATGACCGCGATCCAGTGGTCTTCAAAGATCTCGCGATAGTCCCCCAGGATAGCGTGGAGCGAACCGCCGGCGGCGACGCGGCCGGCGATCTCTCGAAGGATGGCTCGCAGTCGAATGCTCTGGGTTTGCTCCGCGGAAATGGTGATTGCCTCCAAGAGCGGCGTGCCCGAGGAGACCAGCGTCGCCAGTTGCTGAAAGAACGCCATCTTGTCGTCGAGCGCGACCCGCTTGTGCCGTTTGCCGGAGATCCGCGCATGCGCCAGACACCAGTCTTCAACAGCCATGGACAGTTACCCCTCTGCGATGGAATCCGTAAGCGGTCAGGCGTCCTCGGAAATCGTGATGCTTATCGCCTCCTCGAGGCTGGTGATCCCGTGACGGGCCTTCTCCAGCGCGCTTTTGCGCAACAGCTTCATGCCTTGCTCGGTGGCGGCCCGGCGGAGCTCCGGGAGCGAGGTGCGGGCTTGGATCAGCTCGGCCATCCTTCCCGTGATACGGATCACCTCGAAGATGCCAACTCGCTTCCGATAACCGGTGGAGTGGCATTCCTTGCAGCCGTGGTGGCGGTACAACGTTTCTCCGGCTTCCAGGTCAAAACGGCCGGCAGTCTGCGGATCGCACTCATAAGCTATCCGGCAATGCTGGCAAAGCCGCCGGATCAGCCGCTGGGCGACGAGCACGCGGAGCGTCGAGGCCAGCAGAAAGGGCTCGATACCCATGTCCTGGAGGCGGTTCACGGCGGCCAACGCGTCGTTGGTGTGCAGGGTGGACAACACCAAATGGCCGGTCAGCGCGGCCCGCAGGCAGATCTGCGCCGTTTCCGCGTCGCGGACCTCGCCTACCATGATGATGTCGGGATCCTGCCGCAAGAAGGACCGCAGCGCGCCGGCGAACGTCAACCCGGCCTGGTTTCTCACCTGGATCTGGTTGATGCCCATGAACTTGTACTCGACCGGGTCCTCCACGGTGCAAATGTTCTTGTGCGGTTTGTTCAGGAGGTTGAGGCAGGCGTAGAGGGTCGTGCTCTTCCCGCTCCCCGTGGGACCGGTCACGAGCATCAGGCCGTGCGGCAATTGAATCGATTCGGCCAAGTCGGTGACCTGCCGCTCGTCCAAGCCGAGGTCGGACAACTGGAGGGGGATGGCGCTGCGGTCCAGGATCCGCATGACGACTTTTTCGCCGTAGATCGTGGGAACCGTGCTGACACGGACGTCGAACCTTTTTTCTCCGCTTCTCAAGGCGATCGCCCCGTCCTGGGGCGCGCGCTTTTCGGCAATGTCCATCTTCGCCAAGACCTTGATGCGAGAGACGATCGGGACCAGCAGCGACTGCGGAGGCGGGCTTATCTCATCCAAATTCCCGTCGATTCGCAGCCGGACGCGGCAGCGATTCTCGAACGGCTCGATGTGAATGTCGCTGGCGCCGGCTCGCGACGCGTGATCGAGGACCTGGTTCACGTAGCGTATGATGCGGCCATCCCGGCCCGGGGGCGGCGGTTGATCGAGGTGGACTACTTCCTCCGTCGGATCGGCGGCGGACGGGTCGTTTTCCTCGTCATTGGGAAACTCCTCCACGCTCGTCTCGCCGTTGGAATTCTCGACGCCCACCCAAGCCGATTCAGCGTACAGCAAGCCAAGGATCTTCTCCACCGTGGAAAGTTGGGCGATCAGCGGGCGAACCGCCATCCCGGTCAACAGCTCCAGCTCATCGACGATGTGCAGTTCTCGCGGGGTGAAGAACGCCACTTGCAGCGTCTGATCGCAGACCCGCACGGGCGCGATCAGATGATCCCGGCAGAGCTTCTCGGGCAATGCCTGAGCCAGCTCGGGAGTCACTTGAATCGGTTCGCCGTTGAGCTCAAAGAGGGGAATCAGGAAGTGCTCGGAGTATGCCCGGGCAATGTCGCGCTCCTTCGCAAGGCCCTTCCGAATGAGGATTTCTTCGAGCGGGGAGTTCTCATGGCCCTTGGCCGCGCCGAGCGACTCCAGATAGCTCCGCGGGAGTTGCCCTTTTTGGAGCAGCAATTGGACGACCAACGGTTGCATGAAACTAAGGCTATCAGTCGCGGGCATCGTGTTACCTACGAGCGTTGGATAACTTGCCTTTAGGGGCGGGTACCGTACGGGCAGGAGCGCTCTGTCCGGCGGGCGGGGGAGGGATTCCGGGCCCAGCGCGGTGGTTCGTGAGCGCGGGAGCCGCTGCTGGGATTGGGGCCATGCGGTCAGGCCTGTCCCCCGGCCCCGGATACTTCAGCTCAAAGCTCTTCGCCCCGGACTCAATGACGACGCCGTACGGGAAAACCTGGGCGAGGACCCAGGGGGTCGCGGCACTACCGGACAACTCCAGACGCTGTCCCTGCTCCCACAACCGGCCGTTGATCAAGGCAGCCCGCCGGTTTCCGGCGATATACGTTCCACTCAAGGTCAGGCCTTTGGGCATTTCAGCGGAGTCTTTTTTCTGCGTCGAACGAGAGGTGGCGGATGCCTTCGCTCCCGGTGCTACCCCATCCTTCGGCGGTCCCGGCGGTTTGGTTGTCCCCGCAATGCGGAAGGGATCGCGGGGGAGGTCCGCCGCGACGGCGGGTTCCAGCAGCGCGTGCGCGATCTGCGGAGAAGATGTCTTCGCGGTGATTTCCCTAGGCCCTGCATCATCGAGGTAGGGCCAACAACACCAGCCGACGACCGCGGCGACGGTCGCGGTGGGAACCCATTTGACGATCGCTCCAGCCATGTCAGCCCTTCAGTCCTAAGACAGCCAGTTGCATCACCACCCAGTTCTCGCCACCCCGCGACGGGACGACCTTTGCCGAGTCTACCCGGAAGAGGCGTGGGTTCGTCTCCAGCCAGTGAAGAAACGAGTCGAGGTCGCGGAACGCTCCTTCGACCTCCACGCGGAAGGCAACACACTCGTACGGCCCGACCCGCTGCGCCACGCCGGAATCCATGGCAACCAAGTGCAAGGGGAATCTCCGGATTCCGCCGAGCAAGTACTGCGCCCATTCGTTGGTATCCGTTTTTTCCGGCAGCCGGGCCGAAAATTTGTCCACTTGGGCGCGAAGGCATTCCACCTGGGAGCACAAATCCTGGCGTTTACGCTCGTTGTTGAGCTTGCGCGCGGTTTCGTCAATCCGCGCGCTCAGCGGCATGTAGATCCCGGCATAGCCCACCAACAGCATGAGCCCGGTCAAAACGGCTCGTAGACGCCCCGGACTGCGCAACGGTTCCAACAGGCCGTGCCAAGCGGCATTTCTACGGGTGGGCGCCATGTTTTCCATCGCTCCGTGTGATCTTGCCTTTACTCTCGCTCAGCGGCTCCGCTTTCGCCGTGCTGCTCTCAGGGAGGCAGAGCACCGTGAAGGATACGGCTGGGGGTTCGTTGACCAGACTCTGTCTCGGCTTGAGCGCGGCAAGCTCAACCACGGGGAAGTCGCGTTTGAGGATTGGACTCGCGCGGAGTTTGTCGAGAAAGACGTCAATTTCCTGGGGCATGAGGCCCTTTTGGCGGAGTAGCACCGTGCCCTGGAGGGCCAACGATCTTTTCGGCTTGCTTTGACCTCGCTGCTTATCCGCGGTTTTCAGCTCGCACTCCCCCAGGAACGACGTGAGAATCGCGTTTGCCGGCAGACATTCGGCCAACTGCCGCTCGTAATTCGTCCACAGCATGCGAGTTCCCAGGAACTCCTGAACCGCCGCAACCTTCCGCGCGAGGTCGCTTTTCTCCTGTTCGAGCAGTGCCTCCTGCATGGAGGCGGTCCGCGAGTTCTCGGCATTTTGCGCCTGGACAGCGGCATGCGATTCCTGCAAGCTCCCGTAGCGGTTGAACAAGAATAGCGCCATGCACAAGAGCAGGGCTGCCTGAACCGCGATTTGGCGCCACGGGATGATATCCCGAAGCGAGGCCCGCGGTTTCAAGGCCCGCGATAAATCAAAGGATTGCTGGTCGGGGCTCCAACAGCCGACGCCTGACCCGAAGGCAATCTCCGCATTGCCCAGGGCAGATATCGGGGTGAAGCCAGAGATCGGCGTACCATGTTTCGGATGGCTGCGGCGGCTCCGGTGTCTCGTCGGTTACCCGTTCGATGGTGACGTTCGGATAGTGCGCGCCGATCTGCCCCTCGACGACCGGGGCGAGATGAGGCGGGAAGCGGCAGAGCAACGCGCCCATGTTGCGAAGTGGCCCGAAATAGGCAGACGCCGACGATTCGCCTGATGGATTGCCGCCAGGGCTTGCTCCATGTATTGCGGCCCCCGTTCGTTGTCTGCTGTGGCGCTGATGGCGATGAGCACGGGAAGGAGAATACCACGTTGGCCGGGCAGTCCCCTGCTTGGCATCTGCGGTCTAAGCGTGTAAAATTGGATTGTGTCGGAGGGGAGTCTGCGTTCACGGATACTTACTGGCGACGTTTCCCGATCCGGAGCGAGAGGACATCCTAGCCTGCCATGAGTTTTCGCGGAGGATTGTGGCCATGTTGACTGAAAGCATTGAAGCCCGTGCGCACACCACGCGAGACGGCGTGCTGAATCTGAGCGTGAACGTCGGCATGGCGGATGCCGACGTGGCCGTCAGCGTTCAAGTGAGGCCGCTCGCTCCGGCTGGAGAGGTCGATGCCAACGGCTGGCCCAAAGGTTTTTTTGATCAGGTCGCTGGTTCCATGCCTGACTTGCGACGTGCGCCGCAAGGCCAGTTCGAGCAAAGGCTGGCGATCGAATGACCTACCTACCGGACACGAACGCCTGCATCATGCTGCTGCGCCAGCGCGATCCGAAGCTCATAGCCCGCTGGCAGGCGGCCAAGGCGAGCGAAGTGGTGCTTTGTTCGGTCGTCGTTGTTGATTGGCTGCAGGCAACGTCTTCTAGTCTTCTCCAGCGGGGACTTGACGCGGTCTCGATCGTCTACAGCTTGCTGAGCGGACACCCTGCTTCGGCCGTCTGTGAGAGCTACCTCCGCAACCATAGCGGGTGGCTTACGATGACGGAGAGGGGAGGCTGCGTGGTGGCGAACCTCGCGATTGAGGGCGGCAGGCTTCCGGCAAGGGGAAAAGCCTATCAGACTGCCGCTCTGCGGGCTATCGCTTCGGATTGCGGCCGATGCCGATTCGGTGCTTCGGATGGTATCGGGACGAGGCCAATCCGAAGCCCCCGGTGGTCGCGGAAGCAGGGAGCGCCGATCGCATCCTGCTGGCCGAGGTAATCGGAAAGGTGCGTCCCGTAGAACAGGGTGCGACGGGGGTTGCTCGCCTGGGCGGCTGCCAGGTCGAGGATGTGTTGGAGCCGGTCGCGGCTCCGGGTGGTGACGATCAGCACCCGGAAGCGGTGTGGGTAGCTCTGGTTCTGGAGTCCGTCGTAGAGCCGGATCTTTCGCTGCCAACTGTCGGCGTCCTTTGTCCGTCGTGGACAGGCGCCGGCGGAAAATTGCCGTCCGCCGGACTCGTGCCGACGACGACGGCTGCCCGGTTGCCGGGGCCGTCCGGGGCGCGCCTGGGGACGTTCCTCGACCATTTGCGGTGGCCGCCCGCGAATTGCCGGGAGCGGCGTCTCCGTCCGCCGCATTGCCGGCTGGTACAAAATGGGGCAGACGCCAGAGGAGATTGCCACGCACCCGCGAAGCGGTCGCATCACGCTCGACCCTGCTCGCGGGCCGACACAGATCGGCCCAGGGCATGGGTGACCAGCTTTTCCGCCAGTTCCTGGCATGACGGCCGCCAACTTTCCCTTCGCGTGATTGTTAGCGAAGGGCGGGCGGCCTTCCGAGAATCGCGGGCCACCAGCCCGCGAAACACGCTCGGTATTGCCAACCCTCTCAACCCTTCTGGACGCGGTTCTCTGCATAAGTACAATTAGCACTTACATATAGGTCAAGAACCGCCCCCACCCTCATTGGCCTTCACCGGCCGGAGGTTCTGCCACGAAGATCGCAAGGGCAACTGTGTCAATCAGCACCCTACCACAGGGGGAGTCAACATGGAGAAGCTGGAGGAACTAACACGCGGCACTTCCGTCAAAGGAATCCTGCCCGATGGGCTGGTCACTGTGGTGGACGTGAAATGGATCGGTATGGTGGCCGTTGAGCTGACGTACAAGGACACCACCGGCCGGCTGGGGAACGAACTGCTCTACCGCGACCGTGAGGCCACTTTGGAGGTCGTAACCACTGGCCGACCTTGGAGTTTTGACGGCGACGGCCACCGGTTCCGCCTGATTTCCGAGGCCCATCGGATCGGTCTGGCTTACCTCTTCGACCCTCTTTTGGCTGTCCACACTTCCCTCGTGGAGCCACTGCCACACCAGATTACCGCCGTCTATGGCCAGATGCTCCCCCGGCAGCCGCTTCGATACCTCTTGGCCGACGACCCCGGGTCCGGCAAGACCATCATGGCCGGCTTGCTCACCAAAGAATTGTCAGTGCGCGGCGATTTGCAGCGGTGCATGATTGTCTGCCCGGGCAACCTGGTCGAGCAATGGCAGGACGAGCTATTCCGTCGCTTCCACTTGCCATTTGAGATCATGACCAACGACAAGCTGGAGGCAGCCCGAACGGGCAACTGGTTCCGCGAAAACCACATGGTGATCTGCCGTCTCGATAAGCTCAGCCGAGACGACGACGTTCAGGCCAAACTACACGAGACCGATTGGGACCTGATTATTTGTGACGAAGCCCACAAAATGTCGGCCTCCTTCTTCTCCGGCGAAGTGAAGCCGACCAAGCGCTACAAGCTGGGCCAATTGCTGTCCGGCCTGACCCGCCATTTCCTTCTCATGACGGCTACTCCTCACAACGGCAAGGAGGAAGACTTCCAGCTATTCATGGCGTTGCTGGACGGCGACCGCTTTGAAGGACGATTCCGTGATGGCGTCCATGCCGTCGATACGTCGGACCTGATGCGGCGGCTGGTCAAAGAAAACCTGCTGAAATTCGACGGCACCCCACTTTTCCCGGAACGAATCGCCTACACGGTGAACTATGACCTCTCGGATGCCGAGGCCAAGCTCTACGAACAGGTCACCGAATATGTCCGCGAGGAATTCAATCGGGCCGAGGCCCTGGAAAGCGAGGGCCGCAAGGGCACGGTCGGTTTTGCCTTGACGATCCTGCAACGACGCTTGGCATCATCGCCCGAGGCCATTTACCAATCGTTACGCCGTCGCCGCGAGCGTCTGGAGAAGCGGCTCCGCGAAGAGCAACTCCTAAAACGAGGGGCAGAGGTCCGGGTGGACATGGCTGCCGGCTTGCCGGCGTACACGGCCGACGACCTCGACGACTTGGAGGACGCCCCGGACACGGAGGTCGAAGAGGCCGAGGAGAAAGTCGTCGATCAGGCGTCAGCGGCACGCACGATTCGCGAGCTTCAGGCGGAAATTGACATACTCAAGGGCCTGGAGAATCTGGCTTACAAAGTCAGGCATTCAGGAACCGATCGCAAATGGGAGGAACTCTCTCGGCTGCTGCAAAACAATTCGGAAATGTTCGATGCCCATGGGCATCGCCGAAAACTCATCGTCTTTACCGAGCATCGTGACACGCTGAATTACCTTATCGACCGGATCGGTTCCCTGCTGGGGCGTCCCGAGGTTCTGGTCACCATCCACGGCGGCATGGGCCGCGAAGAACGCCGGAAATCTCAAGAAGCCTTTACCCAGGACAAGGACGTCGAAATCCTTGTCGCCACGGACGCCGCCAGCGAAGGCATCAACCTGCAACGCGGGCACCTGATGGTCAACTATGACCTCCCGTGGAATCCCAATCGCTTGGAACAAAGATTCGGCCGCATTCACCGCATCGGCCAGACCGAAGTCTGCCACCTCTGGAATCTCGTGGCCAAGAACACCCGAGAAGGCGAGGTTTACAAGCGGCTTCTGGAGAAGTTGGACGAGGAACGCCGTGCCTTGGGCGGCCAGGTTTTCGACATTTTGGGAAACCTCACGTTTGACAATCGCCCGCTGCGGGAGCTTCTCTTGGAGGCGGTTCGTTATGGAGACCGCCCGGAGGTCCGCGCCCGGTTGACACAGATCGTCGATCAAGCTCTTGACCGGGAGAGTCTTCGCAAGTTACTGGAGGAGCGAGCACTTACGGCCGATTCGATGGACGCCAGCCGTGTTCGAGGGATCCGCGAAGACATGGAGCGGGCCGAAGCCCGCCGGCTCCAGCCCCACTTCATCGCCTCCTTCTTCCTCGAAGCCTTTCAGCTTCTCGGAGGCACCATCCGGGAACGGGAGCCCAAGCGGTATGAAATCACCAACGTGCCCGCCGTGATCCGCAATCGTGACAGGGCCATCGGGCATGGCATGCCCGTAATGGCTCGTTATGAGCGAATCACTTTTGAGAAGACTCAGATCGCCGTGCCGGGAAAGGCCTTGGCCGAGTTTATTTGCCCCGGCCACCCGTTGCTCGACGCTACCATTGACCTCATTATCGAACGCAACCGCGACTTGCTCAAGCGCGGTGCCATCCTGGTGGATGAAATCGACACCGGCGAACAGACGCGGGTTATGGTGTACCTGGAGCACGCCATTCAGGACGCCCGCACCGACCGCAGCGGCCAGCGGCGAGTCGTCTCAAAACAAATGCAGTTTGTGGAGATCGACCATGAGGGCAATGCGAAGGCTGCCGGCTACGCTCCCTATCTCGACTATCGGCCGCTGACCAACGAAGAGCTGCCACTGTTGCCACAAGTCCCAGAGCCGGCGTGGCTTCGCACCGAGCTTGAGGCCAAAGTCCTGGAGTACGCCATTCAACACCTGGTTCCGTCCCACTTTGAGGAACTTCGCGGTCGCAAAGAAGAACTGGCCGATAAGACAATGGCCGCCGTTAAGGAGCGGCTGACCAAGGAGATCAACTATTGGGACCATCGGGCCGAGCAACTCAAGGAACAAGAACTTGCCGGCAAGATAAATGCCCGGTTGAACTCCGGCAAGGCCCGGCAGCGGGCCGACGACCTGGCCGCACGTCTCCAGAAGCGTTTGGGTGAATTGGAACAGGAGCGAAAACTCTCGCCCCTTCCGCCAGTGGTTTTCGGAGCGGCTCTCATTATTCCCGCCGGCCTGTTGGCTCGACTCCACGGGCAGCCGTCCAACGCACCGCCGACTTTCGCTACCGACACCGCCCGATCGGAGCAAATAGCCGTCAGCACCGTGATGGACACTGAACGCCGGCTGGGCTTTATCCCCAAGGATGTTGGTGCAGAAAAGCGGGGTTATGACATCGAGTCCTCTATTCCCAACACGGGCCGGCTCCGGTTCCTCGAAGTCAAGGGCCGGGCCGCCGGGGCGAAGACGGTCACGGTCACCAAGAACGAGATTCTCACCGCCTTCAACAAGCCCGACGACTACATTCTGGCCATTGTCCAAATCGACGGAGACACGGCCACGCCCCGATACATCCGCCGGCCCTTCCAGCGAGAACCCGATTTCGGCGTCACCAGCGTCAACTATGACCTCGACGAGCTTTTCCGGCGTGCGGAGGAGCCTTCATGAGCAGGTTCTGGCCAAAGATCATCCGCGACCCCGTTCACGACATCATCGCCTTTGATGATACGCCGTGCGATCGTCTGCTGCTTGCCCTGATCAACACGACGGAGTTTCAGCGGCTTCGCCGTATCAAGCAGCTTGGGATGAGCGAACTTGTCTTTCCGGGGGCCAATCACAGTCGGTTCTCTCACTCCATTGGGGTAATGAACACGGCGCGAAGCTTCCTCGACCGTGTCGAGAAGGTGTCCGGCGCGAAGCTTCCCGAGGAACATCGTGCGGCCGTCCTGGCGGCATCGCTCTTGCACGACATCGGCCACGGGCCATTCTCCCACACGTTTGAGAAGATTTCCGGCGAAAGCCATGAAACGCGAACGCTCGAAATCATCAGGGACACGTCGACCGAAGTGCATGACCGCTTGGTGAAGCACAGCGAGCAACTGCCCGACCAGTTGGCGGCCTTCTTCGACGAGGACTTGGACGAAGCGGTCCGGGATTCCGTGATCCCGTCCCACCTTTCGGAAGTCGTCTCCAGCCAGTTGGACGCCGACCGGTTCGACTACCTGTTGCGCGACAGCTACGCCACGGGCACGCAATACGGCCGATTCGACTTGAATTGGCTCATTGAGCACCTGTACCTCGACAGCGAGAAGAAGCGTTTCTATCTGAGCCACAAGGGACTGATGGCGGCCGAGGCGTATGTCTTCGCACGCTATCACATGTACCGCACGGTCTACTTCCACAAGACCACTCGAGCGGCAGAGGTGATGCTTCGCCTGCTGTTCCGGCGGTACAAGGAATTGCTGCAAGCCGCAGATTCCGACGCTGCCAGGCGCGACGTCGTTCCTAACGCCCCGCCCAATGTCATGGCGGCCTTCGCCGGCAAGATGACGTTGGGGCAATACCTGGCGCTGGACGATCACACGATCAGCGAGTTTCTCAAAGCCTGCAAGCTGGCCGGCGATTTCATTCTCAAGTCGCTCGGAGAGGGAGTGATTGGCCGCAAGCTGTTCAAGGCCGTCGAGGCTAGCGAAGCGCAGTCTGCCGCTGTCGGCGATTTTACGGCGGAGGCGACACAGATCGTTCAAGACAGCAACCTCGACCCTAACTATTCGCTGGTGTACGACACGCCCGGCGATACGCCGTACGAGCCTTACAATCCGGACGCGGCAAAGTCGGCTACTCAGGTTTTCGTCGAGACAACGCTGGGGTCGATTCGTGAACTCAGCGTTCAGTCCGACGCAGTCAAGGAGTTGACCAAACCGTATCGCTTGCTGCGTTACTATTTCCCCGAATCCCTTCGCACGCAAATCGACGCGCTCGCAGAGCGCACCATCCGAAAGGACAAGCCATGATCAAGGAACGATTCCGCTGGCTGGCGGGTGTGATTGCCGCCCATCCCAACCGCGAGGTGTACGGCCGGACGCGGCTACAGAAGACGATGAAGCTCTTGCAGCGACTGCGCCTGCCTACCGATTACACGTACAAGATTTTCTTCTACGGCCCCTACAGTGACGGCGTGCAGGCCGACATTGGGCTCTTGGAGGCGTTCGGTCTGATCACGGAAGACCTGAAGCACGCCCAGGACGGGACGCCCTACTACGTTCTTCGGGCCGCACCGGAAGCGAAGATGGAAGAGGTTGCCCCGTTCCAGCCGACGATTGACCTTCTGAGCGAGACCCCGCTTGTCGTGCTGGAACTGGCGGCCACCTACGATGCGTTCCGCGAGACCGGTTCGGATCACGCCGAGGCGGTTCAGCGACTTCGCCGCAAAAAGGGGTCGAAGTGTGACGACGGCAACCAGGAGAAGGCCCTGGAGCTTCTGGTCGCCCTCGGTCTTGAGGTGGAATGAGTCATCGCCATGTCGTATCGCAAGAAGCTCATCGAGGTTGCCCTGCCGCTGGAGGCCATTAACAAGGCATCCGCGCGAGAGAAGTCCATTCGGCATGGACACCCCAGCACGCTGCACCTTTGGTGGGCGCGGCGGCCATTGGCGGCGTGTAGGGCCGTACTCTTTGCGTCGCTGGTGGACGATCCGGATAGCGACCCGATGTTTGCCGGAAGCAAAGACTTGGTGGATCAAACCCCCAAAGGCATCCAAATCAACCCATGGAATTCGGGGACAGATGATTATGCTCAGCGATAACGAGCTACTGGAGCTTCTTGCCGATATTGAGTCCGATCGCGTGGAGCGGAAAGCGTCGCTCAGCGACCGCGACCGCGTCCGGCAGGCAATCTGCGCCTTTGCCAACGACCTTCCCGACCACCGCAAGCCGGGAGTGGTGTTCGTTGGAGTCAATAACGATGGCACGTGTGCGAATCTGCGGATCACGGATGAGCTACTGAGAACGCTGTCCGACATGAGGTCCGATGGCAACATCTTGCCCTTTCCGATGATGACGGTCCAGAAGAAGATCCTTGACGGGTGCGAAGTAGCCGTCGTGGAAGTGCAGCCCTCCTACAATCCGCCGGTTCGATACAACGGGAGGGTCTGGATACGCGTCGGCCCGCGCCGTGCTACGGCAACGGCCGACGAAGAACGCCGGTTGAGTGAAAAACGGCGCGCCGGTGACCTGCCGTTCGATCAGCGGTCTGTTCAGAATGCCACGGTGAACGACCTGGACTTGCACTTATTTCGGCAGGTTTACCTTCCGTCGGCTATCGCCGCCGATGTTCTGGCTGCGAATGACCGGCCCGCAGGCCAGCAACTGGCTTCCTTGCGATTTCTTACGCCCGATGGAATCCCCAATACCGCCGCAATCCTCGTGTTTGGCAAGGACTCCCTTGAATGGTTGCCTGGAGCCTATATTCAATTTGCCAGGTTCGAGGGACTGGAAGTGACGGATGCGATCCGCCACCAGAAGGAAATCAACGGTCCCATGCCTTCGCTGTTGCGGCAACTGGACGAGGTCCTCGACGCCAATGTCTCCGTTGCCAGTGATGTCCGCGCCGAGCCCACGGAGATCAAGCAGGCCGATTATCCCATCGTTGCTCTCCAGCAGTTGACGCGAAATGCGGTGCTGCACCGCAGCTATGAAGCGACCAACGCACCCGCACGGGTCTACTGGTTCTCTGATCGGATTGAGATTCACAGCCCCGGTGGGCTCTATGGCCAGGTCAACGCGGAGAATTTCGGCCAGCCAGGCATGACCGATTATCGCAATCCGTTGCTTGCGGAGGCCATGAAGGTGTTGGGGTATGTGCAGCGATTCGGCATGGGCATCCCGCTGGCCAAGAAAGAACTTGAAAAAAACGGCAATCCGCCGCTTGAACTTACTGCTAACCCGAATGCCGTCCTCGTAACCGTGCGGAGGCGACCATGAAGACGATTGCCTTCTTCAACAATAAGGGTGGTGTCGGCAAGACCTCTCTGGCGTATCACCTGGCGTCGATGTACGCCGATCTGGGGTTGGGAGTCATTGCCGCTGATCTGGACCCTCAGGCCAATCTCAGCTCGATGTTCCTCCCTGAAGATCGGTTAGAGGAGTTGTGGCCCGACGGGGAGCACCCGCAGAGCATTCTCGGGGCCATCCGGCCGATCCTCAAAGGGACCGGCGACATTGCCAATCCCCATGTGGAGGACATCAGCGACAACATTGGTCTCCTGGTGGGTGATCTCGGCCTTTCGACTTTTGAAGACAAATTGTCGGATGCTTGGCCCCGATGCCACGATCGCGACGAGGCCGCCTTTCGCGTTATCTCGGCGTTCTACCGCGTACTGCACCGCGCCGCACAATCGCGGGACGCTAAACTGGTCCTCATGGACGTGGGACCGAACTTGGGGGCCATCAACCGGGCCGCGATCATCGCCGCAGAGCATGTTGCCATTCCGCTCGCGTCCGACCTGTTCTCGCTGCAAGGTCTCCGAAACTTGGGACCGACGCTGCGACATTGGCGAGAGGAGTGGGTGGAGCGACGAAAGCGCAATCCTGACCCGGACCTCGCCTTGCCGAGCGGAGACATGGTGCCGGCAGGCTATGTTGTCATGCAGCACGCGGTGCGATTGGACAGGCCAGTGCAGGCATATAGCCGCTGGATGGATCGTATTCCTGCCGAGTACCAGTCGGCGGTTCTCGATGATAACAAGAAGGTTCCGTCCGGGGTTGGAACCGACCCCAACTGCCTTGCTCAACTGAAGCACTACCGAAGCCTGATGCCGATGGCCATGGAAGCACGCAAGCCGATGTTTTTCTTGAAGCCGGCAGACGGCGCGATCGGTGCCCACACGTACGCCGTCCAGGAGTGTTACAAGGACTTCAAACGACTCGCCGAAAAGCTGGCAAAGCGGTGTAAGGTCTCTATCCCCTGAAGCCGTCCGATTGAACCGACAGAACGAGGTGACAGCCGGTGACCTACCGCAAGAAAATGATTGAAGTGGCCTTGCCGCTGGAGGCCATCAACAAGGCGGCGGCGAGGGAGAAGAGCATAAGGCACGGGCATCCGAGCACGTTGCACCTGTGGTGGGCGCGGCGGCCGTTGGCGGCGTGTCGGGCCGTGCTGTTCGCGTCGCTGGTGGATGATCCGGACAGCGACCCGATGTTCGCCGGCGACGAAGACATCGCGGCCAGCAAGCGGGCGGAGCTTTTCAACCTCATCGAGGAACTGGTCCTGTGGGAGAACTCCAACAATTCGCGGGTGATCAACCGTGCCCGGGCGGAGATTGCCCGCTGTGTGGCCACCCAGAAGATCGAAGAGGGCGTGTTGAAGAAGGATCAGATTTTGGATTTTGGATTGCCGATTTCGGATTCCAATCCAAAATCGGAATCGGAATCGGGTTCCAATCCAAAATCCACAATCCAAAATCCAAAATTGTCCTGCTCCGTCTTCGAGATTCGCCAATTGCTGGCCAAGCCCGAGCAGGTCAACGCCTTCTTGGCCGAGCACGCCCCGCCGGTCCTCGACCCGTTTTGTGGCGGCGGATCGATTCCGCTGGAGGCCCAGCGGCTTGGGCTGCGGGCGTATGGCAGCGACCTGAATCCGGTGCCGGTGCTCATCACGAAGGCGCTCATTGAGATACCACCAAAGTTTGCCGGTCTGCCCCCCGTCAATCCCGAGTGGCAGAAGAAGTCGAAGGAAGAGAAGGCCGCCACGGTCTGGCAGGGTGCGCAGGGTTTGGCCGAAGACGTTCGCTACTACGGCAAACGGATGCGCGACGAGGCCGAGAAGCGGATCGGCCACCTGTATCCCAAGGTCGCAGTCACCGCCGAGATGGCCCAAGACCGCCCCGACTTGCTCCCCTACGTCGGACAGCAACTCACCGTCATCGCCTGGCTCTGGGCCAGAACCGTCGCCTCCCCCAACCCGGTCGCTAATGGCGCTCACGTCCCACTCGTGCGTTCGTTCTGGCTTTCGACGAAGAAGGGCAAAGAGGCATACGTGCAGCCGGTTCTCGACCGAATCAACAACACGTATCGGTTCACCGTGAGAGTTGGAAAACCAAGCGACGGATTCGAGCCGAAGAAGGGTACTGTCGTTCGGACCGGCGGAACCTGCTTACTTACCGGATCACCGATTCCGTTCGACCACATTCGTGACGCCGGACGCGGCGGACGCCTTGCAAATCGGTTAATGGCGATCATCGCGGAAGGCAAGAATCAACGGGTCTACCTGCCGCCGATTGATTTGCACGAAACGACGGCAGCGACGGTCAAGCCGTCATTCATTCCGGACACGTCACTTCCAGAACAGGCACTTGGGTTCCGCGTCCAAAGGTACGGACTACTCAAACACGGCGACTTGTTTTCGCAACGACAACTCGTGCTGCTTGAGAGTCTGACTACCCTTGTTCGAGATGCTACTTCGCGACTGAAGAGCGACTGCCCGAACGTAACGAGCCCGTATCTTGACGCCGTGACGACCTATTTGGGGCTAACGGTCAGCAAGTTCTCGAATCGAAGTTCTAATCTGACGTTCTGGGATTCGGGCTTCACCAAGGTGCAACAGACATTCGCCCGGCAAGCGCTGTCGATGATTTGGGATTGGATTGAAACCAATCCATTCAGTGAATCAAGCGGCTGCTTTCTAGGACAGCTCGATAACGTCGTCGAGAACATCGAGCATGCGTATCCGTGCTGTTGTCCAGGTACCGTATCGCAGCTTGATGCTGCGCACGGGATTCCGGCCGGGCTTCGCCCGATGGTGTCCACCGATCCGCCTTACTACGACAACATCAACTACGCCGATCTGTCGGATTTCTTTTATCTTTGGCTCCGGCGATGTCTCCAGCAAGTCTATCCCACGCTCTTCAGCACGCTGGTCACGCCGAAGACTGCGGAGTTGATCGCCGAGCCGGGACGACACAGCGGAGATCGCACGGCTGCGATTGCCCACTTTGAGTCAGGACTCTTGAAGGTCTTTGGACACGTTTGCGCGGCGACTGCAAGTGATTTCCCCGCGACCGTGTATTACGCCTTCAAGCAACAAGAACAAGATCGGGACGAAGACGATGGTGATCAGAGCGTTGCTGTTTCAACCGGTTGGGAAAAAATGCTCGACGCCATCGTGCTAAGTGGATTCAGCCTAACGGGCACATGGCCCATGCGTACTGAGCAGGCGGGCGGACTTCGTGTCGAAGGGCGAAACGCTCTCGCCTCATCAATCGTCCTCGTCTGCCGTCCTCGTCCCGACAACGCCTCGCTGGCGACTCGCAAAGAGTTCATCACGGCGCTCCGTCGCGAGTTGCCAGAGGCGTTGCGGAATCTGCAACGGGGGAATATCGCGCCGGTGGACCTCGCGCAGGCGGCGATTGGGCCGGGGATGGCCGTCTTCACTCGCTATGCCAAGGTGCTGGAGAGCGACGGCTCGCCGATGACCGTCCGCACCGCGCTGGGACTCATCAACCAGTCGCTCGACGAAGTGCTGGCCGAGCAGGAAGGGGAGTTCGACGGCGACACCCGCTGGGCGCTGGCGTGGTTCGAGCAGTTCGGCATGGACGACGGCCCCTTCGGCGACGCCGAGACGCTCAGCAAAGCCAAGAACACCGCCGTCAACGGGCTGGTCGAGGCAGGCGTTATCGTGGCCAAGGCTGGGAAGGTCCGGCTTGTCCGCCGCAGTGAACTGCCCGAGGACTGGAACCCTGCGACCGACGAGCGGCTGACAATCTGGGAAATCACTCAGCACCTGATCCGCACGCTGGAGCAGGAAGGCGAATCGGCCGCGGCGGTACTGGTTCACAGGTTGGGCGGCTTGGCCGAGACCGCCCGGGACCTGGCGTACCGGCTCTACAACCTATGCGAACGCAAGAAGTGGGCCGACGAGGCGTTGGCGTATAATGGTTTGGTGATCGCCTGGCCGGAACTGACGAAGCTGGCCCTGGCGGAGCGAAGCAGGGCGAAGGATACTCAGCAAGAGATGTTTTGATCGAGGAGGAAAGTACTATGGTCTATCGTGGACACGTCAAAGGGGGCGTCGTGGTGTTGGATCCCGAGGTCCAGCTTCCGGAAGGTAGCGAAGTCAGGGTCGAGCCAGTAGTGCCGCCACCAAGGAAGACGTTGGCGGAGCAACTGGGGGACCTGATTGGTTCCGTCCCCGACCTGCCACCCGACATGGCCCAACAGCACGACCATTACTTGCACGGAGCCCCGAAGCGATGATCCGTGTATTTGCCGACAGTTTCTACTTCTTCGCTGTGCTGAATCCCAAGGATCAGGCGCATCAGAAGGCACTGGAATTCGCGGCGGGGCACGAAGAGCCCATCGTCACCACGGCGTGGGTGTTGACCGAACTCGCCGATGGCTTGGCTGCCACCGCCCACCGTGGCGCGTTTTCGCGCCTTGTCGACCGCCTTCGGGCGGATCCCGAGAACGAGGTTGTCCCACCCACCGAGGAACTTATGGCCCGCGGGATGGCACTTTATGACGCCCGGCCGGACAAGCATTGGTCCCTGACCGACTGCATTTCATTCGTCGTCATGCAGGATCGGCAGCTTACCCAGGCACTGACCGGCGACCACCATTTTGAGCAAGCGGGATTCAAGGCTCTGTTGAAGTGAGGGCAACCCGCTATGGTCTACCGGGGACGCGTCAAGAACGGGGTGGTGGTCTTAGAGTCGGCGGCTGTGCTGCCGGAGGGAGCCGAAGTTCGCGTGGAGATCGTGTCCGCAGAAAGCGAAGGTCCGCTGTTGGACGAACATGGGCAAACGCTGGGGCAGAAGCTCGTGAAGTACGCCGGCCGCGCGGTCGGTCTGCCGGAGGATGCGGCGATGCAGCACGACCACTACCTGTACGGGACGCCCAAACGATGAAGCCCGTCTTCGCCCTATTGAAGTGATCGCGGCCCGCCGCAAATCATAGTCAAAACCAAGAACGCAATCCGCAATGGCAATCACCAACCGAGAGCGAATCGGCAAAGCCCTTGATCTACTAAACGATGGGCTTCTGCCGTTTGTCGAACGTGAACTCAAGGCAGTCTATGCCGACCGCTGGCAGGAGATCGCCCGGGAAGGGCAGCCGCCGGAACGCGGTAAGCCGCGCAAGGGCGAGAAGTTCCACCTGGACTGTCATGCCCTGTTGACCGTCATGTGGAACCAGTGGAACCCCGTCTTTTCCAAGACGCTGGGGCAGGCTGAGCGGAACCTGGTCAACGAATTGCGGGATGTTCGCAACAACTGGGCACACCAGAAGGCATTTAGCAGCACGGATGCCTACCGGGCCTTAGACAGCATGGAGCGGATGCTGGCAGCCGTGTCGGCCGAGCAAGCCGGCGAGATCGGTCAGATGCGGATGGACCTGTTACGTGTTCAGTTCGACGAGCAGCGGCGAAGCGAAATGCGGAAGGCATCGTTCATCCCCACCGAGGGCAAGCCCCAAGGCGGACTGAAACCGTGGCGGGAAGTCGTCACGCCACATGAAGACGTGGTAAAAGGCACCTATCAGCAGGCCGAGTTCGCCGCCGACCTGTGGCAGGTTTATCAAAACGAGGGTTCCGACGAATACAAGAACCCCACCGAGTTCTACCGGCGGACGTTTATCACCGAGGGGCTGAAGGGGCTGTTGACCGGGGCATTGCTACGGCTTGCCGGCAAAGGCGGCAACCCGGTCGTCGAGTGTCAGACCAACTTCGGCGGCGGCAAGTCGCACTCGATGATTGGCCTTTGGCATCTATTCTCCAGCACGCCGGCGACGGAACTGCCAGGCGTCGAAGAACTGGTGAAGGAATCGGGGGTTGCCGTGGCCAGCGGCGTGCATCGGGCCGTGCTGGTGGGCACGAAGATTTCTCCGGGTCAGACGCACAAGAAGCCCGACGGCACGGTCGTTCGGACCCTATGGGGTGAATTGGCTTGGCAGCTTGGCGGCAAGGCCGGCTACCAGATGGTCAAAGACGACGACCTCAACGCTACCAATCCGGGCGACACGCTCAAGGACCTGTTCAACAAGTTTGCCCCCTGCCTGATCCTGATCGACGAATGGGTGGCCTACGCCCGGCAGTTACGGGACGAGGTTTCCCTGCCGGCGGGCACTTTCGACACGCAGTTCACCTTCGCCCAGGCACTCAGCGAGGCGGCTAAGGCCGCCAAGCAGACAATGCTCGTGGTAAGCGTCCCTTCGTCGGATAACGAAATTGGAGGCGAGTTCGGCCAACGGGCGCTGACACGATTGAAGAACGCGATTGGCCGGGTAGAGTCGCCTTGGCGGCCAGCCCGACCGGATGAGAGCTTTGAAATCGTGCGGCGGCGGCTGTTTGAGCCTATGGCCGGAGACAATTTCGTCTCCCGGGACGCCGTGGCCCGTGCGTTTTCGGAATTGTACGGATCTCAGCACCAGGAGTTTCCATCGGAATGCCGGGAGGCGAATTACGAACGCCGCATCAAGATGGCCTATCCGATTCATCCCGAGCTTTTCGACCGCCTACACAACGACTGGTCAACACTCGACAAGTTCCAGCGGACCCGTGGTGTATTGCGGCTGATGGCCGCAGTGATTCACTCGCTTTGGGAACGACAAGACGGCAACTTGCTCATCATGCCGGCAACGATCCCCATCGACGATCCGAATGTTCAGCAGGAGCTTACCCGCTACCTAGAAGACCACTGGGTTCCCGTCATTGAGAAGGACGTGGACGGTCCGAACAGTTTGCCATTGACCGTGGACCGCGAGACGCCGAACCTTGGACGGTACTCCGCTTGTCGGCGTGTTGCCCGCACGATCTACATTGGTTCAGCACCGACACAGAAGGCGGCCAACCGCGGCATCGAGGACCGGCAGGTAAAGCTGGGATGCGTGCAGCCCGGCGAGGCCGTGTCCACCTTTGGCGATGCACTTCGTCGGCTGACCGACCGGGCGACCTACTTGTATGTGGACGGCAAACGATACTGGTATTCCACCCAGCCGACGGTGAACAGACTTGCCGAAGACCGTGCCACTCAACGCGGCGAGGATGAGGTGGACGAAGAGATCAGCCGCCGGCTGCGTGAGGAGGCTCGTTCCCGCGGCGACTTCTCGAAGGTCCACGCCTGTTGCCCAGGGGCGGACATACCGGATGAAAAGGCCGCACGCTTAGTGATCTTGGGACCAGAGTATCCGCACACGGCCAAGGACCCCAATAGCACCGCCCGGAAGGAGGCAGCCGGGATTCTGGAGAATCGCGGCTCTAGCCCGCGAAGTTACCGCAACACGTTGGTCTTCCTGGCGGCCGACAACAACCGGCTCAAGGAGTTGCAGCACGCGGTTCGGCAATTCCTGGCTTGGGAATCGATTTGGGAAGACCGCGAGACGCTGAACCTCGACCCGTTTCAGACGAAGCAGGCCGAGACCAAGCGAAAAAACGCCAACGAGACGGTGGACGCTCGCATTCCAGAGACTCTTCAGTGGTTGATCGTGCCCGGCCAATCGGACCCGAAGGGAGACATCGAATGGACGGAGATTCGGCTCCAGGGGCAGGATCCCTTGCCTGCACGGGCCGCGAAGAAACTGAAGAATGAAGAACTCCTGATGGTCGAGCTTGGCGACGTGCGGCTCCGGCATGAATTAGACCGTGTTCCGCTCTGGCGTGGCGACCACGTAGGAGTCAAGCAGTTGGCCGAAGACATGGCCAAGTACCTGTATCTTCCCAGACTGAAGGATGAAGACGTTCTGCTGGCGGCAATCCGCGAAGGCGTCATGCGTCTCACTTGGCAATCGGAGACCTTCGCCTATGCTGACGGTTGGGACGACCAGAAGAAACGGTATAAGGGGCTTCGGGCAGGTCAACCAGTTCGCATTCTCACTGATTCCGATAGCCTTCTCGTCAAACCCGACGTGGCCGCCGCACAAATCGCCGCTGAACAGACCAAGCCATCCGAACCAGGAACCGGCACCGGGCAGGTTTCGGGAGGGGGAGCAACCGCGACTCAGGGAGCGACCGCGACGGGGGCGGGGACCGTCACGCCGCCCATCGGCCCCGTCATCCCGCCGCCCGAGACGCTGCCGCGCCGCTTTTTCGGCACAGTGAAACTCGACTCTCTCAGGCTTGGCCGAGACGCCTCGAAAATCGCCGAGGAGGTAGTCCAACACTTAGCCGGCCTTGTCGGAGCGGACGTTGAAGTGACACTCGAAATCCGGGCCGAGATTCCCGACGGAGCAACCCCGGAGATCGTGCGGACAGTCACCGAAAACTGCCGTACACTCCGATTCGGGGATTACGGATTCGAGGAATCCTGATGCTGGCAAGGCATCAGCCGCTTGCCAACACCAGCCTTCATAACGGACGGGCTTCGTGAAGGATGCGCTCTTTAAGATAGCTGTCGACGCAGAACTCGGTGTATTGGTTACAGACGAGCGTCGCTCCCCCGCCGGCGTCGCTGTCCTTCACGTCCAGGTGATCGATCGTCTGCGTTCCGCTATCGCCATCGAGAAGCAGATTCGCCGCGCTGCCGGTGCGGTCAAGGTCGCTAAGTCGAGCCACTCCGAGGACGAAGAAGATATCTTCCGGCTGCTTGGCGGGGAGTGAATTACCCCACACAGCGGCGTCTCAGCGTCGTCTCATCCCGCTGTTTTCGCGGGAGATTCGTTCCAGCACGTCACAGGCGTCTTTGTACAAGCCTGATCCCACACGAACCTCGTCACCGAAATCCAGGTGCTGATCGGACGCCGCCTCGTACCGCGGCCACTGGGGAAGTCCGGGGGCGTTGGGGTTGCCGGCGCGGGCGAACTGGATCCAGTAGCGCTGCATGGTGGCCGAGAGCTTCGAGTCGGTCGCGTCGGCGAGCGATCTGCCCTGATAGCCGAACACATACGGTATCTCCAGCCCGTGGGTCGCTCCCTTGCCGGACGCCTTGGCGGCCGGCCCCACCCGGGTGAAATGATAGAGGTAGGCGTCGGGCTGGTATTTGCTTGCCATGCGGACCAGCATTCGGGTGGGAGCCACGAACGAAGCGATCGTAACAACCTTCTCGAAGGTCTTGTCGGCCGATCCCGCGTAGTCGGGCGGGAAGAGCTTGAGAATCTCGTCGGCGTGTTGCTTGAACACGAGTTGGGCCGCCAGGCGATAGCCGATCTCCCCGCGGACCCGCGACTGAGAGGAAAACAGCGTAGCCTCGTCGGCGTTCGAGCCCGCCAGGATCGGCACCCGGTTGAACTTGCCTTCGTCGAGGAGCTTCATGGGATAGTCGGGAACGACCCAGCCATCGACGACCGGACCGTACTGTAGCCCGCGGTCGAGAAGGCCGACCTTGGGCTTCACCGCCGCCAGCAGGTCCTCAGGTGACTTGCGGCGGGCTTCGGCCGGGTCCTTCACGCCCAGCTTCTCGAAAACGGTTCGCCCGACCTCCTCGGCCGGATTCTCTCCTGTCCGCAATCGGCTGCGGACGCCCACCGGAATGCCGCTTTGCAGGATCGCCCGATGGAAGAGCCCTTTGGCCAAGGGGCTGACCAGCAGCACGCCACAACTGACCCCACCGGCCGACTCGCCGAAGATCGTCACGTTGCCCGGATCGCCCCCGAAGCGGCCGATGTTGCGCTGTACCCACTTGAGGGCGGCGATCTGGTCCAGGGTGCCGTAATTGCCCGAAACATGCTGCGTCGATTCCTCGCTGAGCTTGGGATGGGCCAGGAACCCAAGCGGCCCCAGCCGGTAGTTGATCGACACCAGCACCAGACCGCCGGCGGCAAACTGGGTGCCGTCGTAGAACGGCTGGGCTGAGCCGCCGATGGTATGCCCGCCGCCGTGGATCCAGACC
>CAYTJV010000016.1:0-28116 GCA_964438165.1 uncultured Planctomycetaceae bacterium
CAGTTTTATTCTTACCAAAACTTCCACCACGGTTTGGGGGGCCGGACCGCTTCGGGGGGCATGACCAGGCACTCATAGTCTTGGACGCTCTCGCGGAGCGCCTCCATGTGCTTGCCGGGTGTCACGGTCTGGCGGTCGAGGAACAGCGGCGTGAAGGGGCCGACGGTGGCCAGATACTCGTTCCACGAGGAAGCGCCGCTATTGTCGCCGAAGGCCCAGAAGTACGACCCGGTCCCTCCCACCCGCCAGGCGTGCCATGCTTGCAGGCGGTAATAGCTGTAGGGGTCCAGGAGTTTCGCGGGCCCGGAGCAGGAGTAGAACTGAAGCGTGCGGCCTTGATGCTTCTGATCCAGATAGAACTGCTCGAACGGCTTGCCGCCGGCGAGCCACATCGGCCGGTTGGGGCAAAGGATGTCGCACGCCTCAAACAGCTCCGGCGGCGCCTTGCGGGGGTCCTGGTAGGTGGGGTCCAACCAGATCAGTACCTTGGGCTGGGCGGCGCGGATGGCCCGGGCCCAGGCCACGATCGGGCGCGCGTCGGTCGATTCGTTCGGCTCGTCGTGGATCAAGAGGCCCAGCCGATCGGCGCCGAGGCCTTTGCCCGCGAGGTGTCGGACCCAGGCCGTGATCCACGCCCCGACGCGCCGGTCGAATTCAGGTTTGCCCATTTCGCTGCCGGCGAAGTTCGCCCCAACAGCGAGGAACACCATGTAGCGCTTGGCATTGGGCCACCGCGCGATCCACGCGTCGAACCGCCGCGTATCGAGCCGGACCGTTGCCGGCTCGCCCGGGGGCAACTCGAACTGCAACATCACCGCGCCGGTGGCCCAGGGGGCGTTGACGAAGTGCTCCCGGAGGTGCCGCAAGAATGGCTCGCGGTTGTCGGGGGTGACTCCATACATGCTGTCGCCGTCGGTGTAGTCCCATCCGCCCAGCCAGAGCGTGGCCTGAGAGGGCATTTCCAGCGGCCACACGCGAAACCGCACCGGAACCGCCAACGGGCCCAACCCCTCGGCTTGGATCACCAGCCTGCCGATGTGCTGGCCCGGCTCGACGCCCACCGCGTGGAACGTGAGCCACACCTGCCGGACAAGGCCCGGCAGCACAGTGACCGTCCACCCTTCACCCACCCGACGCGCCTCGGGCAGGGCAGCCGCCACGGGCACGCCTTGCGACGTGTCGGTCCACTGAACTTCGTGGACCGTGACGTAGCCGGGGCTCGGCGAGCCCGGCAGGCCATCGAACTGAACGCGGACGTCAAGATCGCGATCGGTGCTGTTGGCGAGGTTGACCGCGGCCGCGCGGTGTTCGCCGCGCATGGCGTGAACTTCGACCGTGCCGCCGGTGGGATCGGGCCGTTGGAAGGGATCCAGCGGGTCCCACGGCGTTGCGGCCGCGGCGGCCAACGGGGCGGTGCCGCCGGTGCGCCACAATTCCGCCTGGAGCCGGAAGAGCCTCGCGTGCGCGTCCCCCATCGGCAAAACGGCGCGGAAACTGGCATCGTGCGGCAGTGCCTCGGGCTTGAGCGTATTCTGTATTCCGGCGAATTGGGCAAGGAGGCGATTTCGCGCCGCTTCGTCGATCGGCTTGGACTGCCGGATAGCTTTCTCAAGGGCCTGGCTGTCGGCAGTAAAACGATGCCGCAGAGCACGGCTGATCCGGCCCCGCTGGAAGACCTCGGCCACGTCGCCGACGGGCTTGCCGCCCGGCTCGCGCTGGAGCAACTCGGCAGGGCCGCGGAGAACCTCCACCTCGTCGGTGAAAATGTAGCCGCCTCCGGAAAGCGGGATGATCATGAATCGCACGAAGCGGCCTCGGGTCGCCAGCTCGTCGGTGGCCAGCCGGCGAATGGCATACCCCTTGGGCCACGGCCCGTGCCGCTTCAAGTCGAGTGCGACCAGGTCGCCCGCCTCGCGATAGCGCGAGCCGTCGTCGCTGACGTGGACGTCAATGGAAGCCGGCCAGACCACGCCCGCCACGCCGGCTGCGGTGGAGAGCGCCACGCCCGAGATCGGCTCGACTCGCCCCAAGTCGACCGTCACCACGGCATACGGCGCCGCGCTCCATCCCACGGTGCCTTTTTGGGTCCAGAAGTAGTCGGCGGTCGATTTGCCGTCGGTCAGTTGCACGGTGTCGGCCGTGTCGGTGCAGTACGCGTAATTCGGCTGCGGCCAGAGCGTATACTTCGCCCCGAGGGCCGCGTTGGCGCGGGCCGGCCGATCCTGGACGTTCTCGGCGGCGTGGGCTTCGCCGGGCACGCTCGACCAAAGCATGGCCGCGCCGGCCAGGAAACGGAGAACCCGACTCGACACGCGAAAAGCTACAAGATGGCACATCGTAATGATCCTCCTGGGTTATGGGCACTCAGAGGAAATGAAAAACGAAGAATGAGCAATGAAGGTGGGGAGGTAAAACGTCGGCCCTTGAGAGCTGCTGCCTGGATACCGGTTTCGTTCCAGGCGATGCGGCGTCCGGCGGCCTTGCTCAGCCCCGAAGGGGCGCTATACGACAGCCCAGGGCAACGCCCTGGGGAGGAGTTGAGCACGAAATGGGAAGCCCTGAAAGGGCGACATAGGAGGCACGAGGAGGCCGATTTCGCCCTTTCAGGGCTTCCGCTCTCATTGCGATCCCCTCTCCCCAGGGCGTTGCCCTGGGCTATCATATCGCGCCCCTTCGGGGCTGACGCCGCGCGAGGCCAACGCCCCTGCTGCGGCACATGGATTGGGATCGTTCTTCTCTTCAGAACAGAGTTAGCATCCATTAGGATCGTGGCCTTTCACCGGCCCGCAATGAAGGACGTCTGGCATGGCAGTTCATTCTGCATTCTTCATTCTCCGTTGTTCATTTTTCATTCCGCTGGGCAAGCTGGCAGCTTGCCCTACGGCCGGTGGCCGACGCCCCGCCGCATCAGTCCTTGCAGTTCGGCAAGGTACTGCTCATAGACGCTCCGCGGGTCGCAATCGTGCTGCCTGCAAAGCGAGGCCGCCATGCCCACGATTTCGCCCATCATTCCGCCGGTGCGCATCACGCGGACCGCTCCCAGCGCTTCGTGGGTCACGCTGATGTCCCGGCCCGCCATGAACAGGTTGGGAACGTTGCGGCTGTACAGGCAACGGTAGGGAATCCAATAGGGCATTTTGTAGCGGGTGTAATGGGCCTCGGCGATGAAGGCGTCGCCTTCAAAGCCCTTTGCGTAGCGTGGATCGGGCAAGTGAAGATCGATCGACCAGCCGGTCGGCACGCAACCGTCCGGGTAGCTCTTGGCGCCGACCAGATCGGCTTTCGTCAGAACCACGTCCCCCATCAATCGCCGCGACTCGCGCTTGCCCAGGATGTGGGCCGACCAGTTGAGGCGGTGCTTGGGCAGGACGCGATCGACGTTCTTCAGGGCATCCCACGCCCCGTACATGGCGCGGAAGTTCCAGTCGCGCACGTACTCCATCTCGTCGATCGGGTGCCGGTCGAAGCCGCTCTCCCAGTACCAGCCGCCGAGCTTGAGGACGTCCGGGCCCTTGCGCCCGGGAAAGGGCTTGGCGCTCAGGTCCAGGGCCCAGGGGCAGCGCGGGAAGGAGACCGCTCGGCGGTGGTCGGCAACGTTCCAAAGGTTGCACGGGCCCATGTGCCCTTTGGGCGTCAGCTCAAGATCGGCGCCGGCGAGAAACCCGAGGCCGGCATCGCCGGTGCAATCGGCAAACCAGCGGCCGGAAAGTTCCAGCCGGCGGCCGCTGCGGAGGTCCTGGGCGATGACGGCCTTGATCCGCTTGCCTTCGCAAACCACGTCGTTGGCGCGATGCTCCAACAGCAGCTTGAGATTGGGCTCGGCCCGCGCAATCGCCAGTTTCTTCTGATCTTCGTAAAGCTCGGCGGTGTTGGCCGGGCCGTAGTGGGCATGTCGCTGCTGCTCCATTTCGCGGACGACGTCGCCCACGCGAGGCCAGGGCTCGACATTTCTGGCCCCTTGCAGCCAGACGCGGACCTCGGAGCTATTGTTCCCGCCCAGCACCGGGCGATCTTGCACCAGGGCCACCTTCAGTCCGAGCCGGGCCGCGGAGAGCGACGCGCAGGCGCCGGCCATGCCCCCGCCGACCACCACCAGATCGAACGAGCCGGCCGGCTGGGGTTTGTCGGGAAGGCCCAGCAGTTTGCGGCGAAAGGCGGCCATCTGCGGATCGCGGTTGGGTGGCGCCCGTTGGGGATCGGTGGTGAAGAGGATGGCATCGCAACGGCCCTCGAATCCGGTGAGATCTCTCAGGGCGAGAGCCGCGCGGCGGTCCGCCAGGTCCACCCATCCACCCTCTTGCCAATGCCAAGACTCGCCTTCGGCGCCAAAGGACTTCTCCAGCGGCTTGCCATCGACGAGCAGTTGGAACCTGCCCGGGGCTCCCGGCGCCTTCCAGCGGGCGACCCAGTCCATCGTGCGAACCAGCACGCGATACCGGCCGGGCGCTGGCAGCTCGATGTTCGTCGTCGCGTCGGCCACCGGGATGCCCAATCCGTGGGCCAGGAGGTAGGGCGAGCCCATCTGATCCATGAATTGCGGATCCAGGACCCACCCGCCGTACCGGGCAAAGTTCTCGGCCTCAATCAAGACCGTGTGTCCTTGCGGATTCTCGGCCGCCGGGACGCAGCAGTCCAGCGTCACGGCGACGACGATCGAAGCGAGCAATTTCGGTCTCACAGCACTCTCCCTTTCGCCGGGGAATGACGGTATATTAACGCACGCCGCCCCGGATCGCAAACACCGCGGACCGCCATGTACACCTCCAGCCAAAAGAATCCACGTAGGATGGCTCTCCAGAGCCGTCCGGGACGGGTCTGGAGACCCATCCTACTGCGTTTCTTGCTCGCCGAGTTAGTAGTCGGTTTCCTGCTGGGCCCTCTCGGCGTTCACGCAGCCGAACGGCCCGCCGGCTCCGTGCTGGAGCAGGCCGTTGGCTCGGAGAAAGCACTGCGAGATCGCCTAGAACGGGCGCTCGACACGTGGTGCCGATGGCTGTCGGGCTACTTGCGGCCCGTGCCGGGCACCGACCTCTACACCTTGACTCCCAAGGCCGCTACTGGGCCGAATCGCTACCGGGACGTGGCCGGGAACCAGTTTGCGGCGGCAGCGGCCGGGTACTGGCTCGCCCGAGCCAAGCTGAATCCCGAAATCGCCCGGCCTCTTGAGGGATTGATCCGTCTTGCGTTAGGCAGCCACGTGGCGGTCAAGGCGATCGACCGGACGGACGTTCCCATGTGGGGTGCAGGATACTCGGCGGCCGACAACTGGCACGCCGATCTGTTTGCCGCCACGTCGGCCATGCTGATGCTCCCCGGACTGGCGTCTGCCGAGCAAGAGCAAGTGCGGACGATTCTTGCCTGGGAGGCCGACAAGCAGGTGGAGTATGGGATCAGTCCCCGGTGGAACTCGATGCCGGGCCGCTGGCCGGCTCACTCGGTCGGCGAGGCGAACGCCTGGTCCACGGCCCTGCTCCAGGCCGCGCGGATTGCCTGGCCCGATTCCCCGCGGCAGGAGGCCTGGCGCAGCGCGGCGATCGACTATTCACTCAACAGCATCTGCCTGCCCGAAGATTTGACCTCCGATCGGGTCGTGGCCGGACGAGCGCTCAAGGAGCGGGTCAAGGGGGCGAACTTCGAGCCCGGCGGCATTCAGGAGCACCACGGATTCTACCATCCCGGCTACATGGGCTGGCCGCTGGCCTACCAGGCGTTTGCGGAACTGATGGACCAGGCCATGCCTCCTTCGCGCCGCAACCCCGACGTGTATCTCCATCATTGGCAGCAGGTCTTCAATCGCCTCAAGCAGGGCACGTTTGCCAACGGACGATTCATCCATTGCGCCGGCGACGACTGGAACGCCTACGGCTACGGCAACGACCACATCCTGCCGATCGCGATCTTCGCCGCCGTCCGGTTTCGCGATCCCGACGCAGCACGCTTGGCCGACCAGTGGTTGGCGCTCATGGAGCACGCCCAGTCGCTCACCGGCGGGCCGATCCAAGGAGCGCGGCTGGCACGGCTTCAGCACCTCCACCACAATGACTTTGCCTGGTACGAGGCGATTAGCGGGGCGAGCTTGGCGCATGCCCTTTGGGTGCTCGATCGACTGAGCCCTGCCGCCATGCCGGCGCCTTCCACGGAAGACGAGTACAACGCCCATAGCGCCGGCACGTACCACGAGCCGAGCGCCCGGCTCGTCTGGCATCGCGATCCACGCCGCTGGGCCTCGTTTTGCTGGCGTTCGGCGTTCGGCCAATGGCAAGCGATCGTCCAGCCGATACGGTTGCCCCACCTGCTGAAGTTCAATCACAACTCGATCGGGATCCTCGATGCCGCCGGCGCCGTCCCCGGCGCCAAGTTCCAGTGGTTCAAGATCGAGACGTTCGACCGCGGCGGCTTCTGGTCCATGGGGGCCGTCGACCGGCTGTCGAAGAAGGAGCGAAAAGCGGCTTTCCTGGTACGCCAGCACCAAGCGCTCGTGGTCCTACCCGAGGGGCCTTCGCTCTTAGTCGATCAGTGCCAGGCGCTCGATCGCCTCCCGCTGGTGCGAAGCGGCGGACTCGGCCTGCGCCTGGCCGCCGACATTTTCAACAACCGCGAGGTGAATCTCGAGGTCAACGGGACGACAAGGTCCATCGGGCAACATCCCGAGCGGGACACCTGGCATGACCTTCAGGCGCGATCGATCACGATCGAGAAGCTATTGTCGGTGTACGCGATCGCCGGCGACGGGACGTTCCAGTTGCTCCAGAAGCGCCGGCGGCCGCCGGATCACCGCGAGAGCCCGTACGCCCGCGACGCGTTTGCCGTGGAGGAATCGCTCTTGAGCCACGAGCTCTACTTCGGTCCGCCCCGCTGCGAGCGGCGCGAGACGGTCCTGCCAGGCGTCTGGTTTCGCAATCTGATCCTCCTGATGTACTGCGATCCGCGGCAAGCACACGAGCGACCCACCGCGGTCGTTACCGGCCGACCTTCTTGCCTTGTCATCGACATGCCGCAGATTGGGTCCGTCGTGGCGATCAACTTCGGCGATAGCGAGGAGTCGATCCAATGTCCCGGCGGCAGCGTCCGCGTCGGACCGCGCAGCGTGAGGGTGGTTCGACGCACCGTGGACCGTTGCCCAGGTCCGTCTTCGGAGACTCCCGAAAATGAATGACTATCGTTTTTCCTTGATTGTGCGCTGCGAGCCCATGACGCATGACGATATCCTCGACGTCACCGACGCGATCGGCGCCGCAGGCTGCACCGATGCCTCGCTGCGCGGCCATCCTTCCGGTTTCGAGCTGCTGTTTGAACGAACGGCCGACTCCTTGCAGGACGCGATTACGTCCGCGATCTCCGACGTCGAGCGTGCGGGCTACCGCGTCTCGAAAATCGAAATGGAACGCGAAGCGATTTCGGTTTAGTCGACGAATCGGAAGGCGAATAGATCGGCGTCCTTGAGCTCGAAGCGGAGGCGCACGGGCGTGCCGCTTAGCGGCTTGAGCGCGGCGGCGTTTCTCCACGACACGGGCCGCTCGATGGCGTCGCCGAAGATCGCCGGGCAATCGGCCAGGGCGAAGCCGGGAAGCGGCTTGCCCGCGGCGTCTTGAATCTCGATGCGGATGCTCCCCGCGGCCGAGGTGGCGAAGTTGAGCAGGAGCTTGTTGCCTCGAAACATGAGCGGCTTGGTAGCCAATTCTCCGCCGCTGAGCGGGGCTTGCACCGAGACGAACCCGTCGATCCGCAGCGTGTAGCGGCGCAACTCGCTGCTCGTGCCGGTCCAGTAGCTTTCGGTGGCGTAGAACGAGAGCTCGCGCGGGGCGCCTTCCAGCGCCGCGGCGGTTTCCACGGGGTGCCAGGCGATGTACTGGTGCCCGTAGTTCCACGTGCCTGGCCGCTCCGGACCGGGCGGCAAGAAGGCCTCGCCGAAACGCTGGAACCGCCGCCCGTCGCGGCTGGTCATCAGCAGCCCGTCGGTCAGGGCCATGCCGTAGCGCGGCGCGGCGCTGGAACGCAATCGCCGATGCTCCAGTTCGGGCAGGGCCTCCATCGAGGGCGACCATCCGCGCTCCACGTAGCGCGTCGGAAAGCCCATCAAGATGTGCGGGGCCCGGTAGTAGGGCTTCACGACGTTGGTGTAAAGCTGTTCGGGCGGGGAATCGACGTAGCTCAAGTCCACCGGCTCGCTCCAAGTCAACAGGTCCTTGGACGTGGCGGTGCGGATGGCGCGCAGGCCTGCCGGTTGCCAGGTCGTGCCGCTGGTCACGCCCGCGGTGAAGATCCGCCAGTAGGCGCGATACTGGCCCAGTGCCGGGTCCCAGAAGGCGAGGTTCTGCGAGTCGAACGCCCCGGCGGTGATGACCGGCTTGTCGCACATCGGCCGGAAGCGCAGCCCATCGGCCGAGGCCAGCGGCAACAGTCCGAACGGCTTGGGCGTGAGCACCATGGCCTTGTACTTGGCGTCTGTCGGGCAGGCGGGGTTCTCGTCTTTGAACACGGCGATGTGCCCGGCGTCGATCACCACCGGGCCGAGCTTGCCGGTGGCCAGCACGATATTGTTCTTCTTCGAGCCCTGGAATTCGACCAGGCCCAACTCCGGTTTGCGCCAGCGGATGCCGTCGCGGCTTTCCGCGTAACAAGTGAAAAGCTCGTGGGGCAGCGTGAGCCGGCCTTGCGTGACGGTGAGTTGCCAGCCGTGGTAGTACATGCGGTAAAGCTCTCCGTCCTGGAAGACGCTGAAGTAGCCGCAGCCGCTCCCTTCCCAAGACGCGTCGCCCACGAACACGATCTCCCGCGGCGTCGGATGATGGAGCACCCGGCGTGCCCCGCCAGTCATCTTGTCAACCACGTAGTCGTCGACGAGCAGTTCCAGTCGCGACCCAACGTCGATCGGCGGCTCCGCCGCGTGGATGCGCGGGTCGGCGACGAACGATACGAGAACACACCCAAGCATCAAACGCCAGAGGACTCGTTGCATAGCTCTCTCCTTCTTGGTTCATCCGGAGCAGGTGCGCGGCGAGGTATTCCACGGAAGTATAATGCCTTTTCTCTTCTATTCCGAGAGCTGCAACGGTGACGGAACCTGCAATTCGGGCGACCGCAAGCGGGTTTTGAACAGGAGGAAACGGAGGGAACAGAGAATTGGCTTGCGTTTTCATATGCCGCTGGTCGCGGTAAGCCCCTGAAAGGGGCTAAAGCCGCCCGTCCCCGTCCCGCCCGCCGATAGATTCGCACCGGGAAACCTTCGGTCGCAAGCGTGGCACGGTCGGGAGACCGTGCCACAATCTGGGAACCGCACCGCAACTTGGACCGCACGACAACTTGCGAAGCGGCTGCAGCGTCCCAATCCCGAAGCTGAAATCGGGCAGCGTCCGTGCTCTCGAGAGCCAAGCTACGATCAACGCCGCCGCGGAGCGTCTGGTATGATTGCGGTATCAAGCAGCACCGTCGGAGAGCGAATTTGCGACGCCGATAACGCCGTGCCCAAGGCGCGGCGGGGCGAACGGATTTCTGTGGAAATTGGGCCAGCGGGTTTGGTAGGCTGGACGTGCTACTACTGTCTTCGCCCTTGCGATCTTGGGGCTACGTCTCATGCCGCGCGAACGTCCAATGCTGGTCGTCGAGATGGTCAATCCGCTCTATCAGCAACTCGTGATCGAGGCTCATGGTCTTAAAACAACGCCACCCCCCAAGGCACCCCCCGATGCCGCGAAAACCGGATCCTGTTGACCAAAACGTGGCGATAATCCTTTGCCCAATCGATGCTTGCGGCCGCCTCGCAAATGTGATAATCTCTCGCCTGGACGGGGGAAGAATTCGGGCACAACGAGGAAATCGTCGATGAGCGCCACCGCCTGGTCCGCCGGCCCCGGGGAACAGCCTCCGGTGGGCATCGATCTCGGCACCACCTACTCGTTGGTTGCGTATCTGGACGCCACCGGCCGCCCGGCGACGATCCCCAATTCGTCGGGCGACCTTCTCACGCCCAGCGCGCTGTTCGTCGACGAGGACGACGTGATCGTGGGCAAGGAGGCGGTCAAGAGCGCGGCCTTATCGCCCGACAGCTACGCCGAGTGTTTCAAACGCGACGTGGGCAGCCTCCACTTCCACCGCAAGCTGAAGAGCTTCGACGTCCCCCCGGAGGTGCTCAGCGCTCTGGTCCTCGAGCGATTGAAGAAGGATGCCGAGCGGCGGATCGGACCGGTGTCCAAGGTGGTGATCACGGTCCCGGCGTTCTTCGATGAGACCCGCCGCCACGCCACCCAGGAAGCCGGCCGGCTGGCCGGCCTGGAAGTGCTCGACATCATCAACGAGCCCACCGCGGCCGCCGTGGCCTACGGCTATGGGCGAGGGTTCTTTGACCCCTCGCGGGCTCCATCGTCGAGGTGGAAAGAACGGGTCGTGGTGTACGACTTGGGTGGCGGCACGTTCGACGTGACGATCCTCGAGATCGACGGCGCCCGCTTCCGCGCCCTGGCCACCGACGGCGACGTCCGGCTCGGCGGCAAGGACTTCGACGAGCGGCTGGTAAACCATCTGGCCGAGAAGTTCCGCGAGGCCCACGGCGTCGATCCCCGCAGCGATCCCCAAGACGCCGCCCAATTGTGGCTTGACGCCCAGGATGCCAAGCACACCCTCTCGGCGCGCAGCCGCGCCACGGTGGTCTGCTTCCACGCCGGGATCCGCATGCGCATCGACGTCACCCGCGAAGAATTCCAGGAGATGATCCGCGACCTCGTGGAGCGCACCGAGACCACGACCTCGCTCACCATCCGTCAGCTTGGGCTGGAGTGGTCCGAGATCGATCGCGTGCTGCTGGTGGGCGGATCCAGCCGCGTGCCGGCGATCACCGACATGCTCCGCCGCGTGACCGGCAAAGACCCCGACTGCTCCCAATCGCCCGACGAAGCCGTCGCCCACGGCGCCGCCCTCTACGCCGGGATGCTGATGGCCCAAGGCGAGTCGGCGGGGTCGGGAGACCCGCGCCGAGCAGGCGCAGACCCGCGCCGAGTCGGGCCCTCCTGCGAATTGGTGAACGTGAATTCGCACAGCCTGGGCGTGGTCGGCATCCATCCCAAGACGAAGGTGCGGACCAACATCACCCTCATTCCCCGCAATACGCCGCTGCCGGCCCAGGCGGTCCGCGTGTTCACCACCGCCCGGCAGAACCAGCGGAGCGTCTGCGTGCCGGTGGTCGAGGGGGAAAGCGAGCGGCCCGAGGATTGCATCGCGCTGGGGCAGTGCATCGTGCGCGATCTCCCGTCCGGACTGCCTCTAGGCACGCCGATCGAAGTGGAATACCGCTATGCCGCCAACGGCCGGATCTCGGTGGCGGCGCGGATTCCGAGCGCGCGCTATTCGGCGCAAGTGGAGATCCAACGCGATGACGCCCGCAGCCTCGACGATCTCCCGACGTGGCGGGCCCGCCTGCTCGGCCGGGTGCCGAGCCCCGCCCAACCCTTCGCCGCGTCCCCGCCCCCGCTGCCCGACGCGGCGGCGGCCGACCGCCCCACCCTGCTCAAGCGGCTCGATGCGCTCTACGCCCGCGTGGGCCAGCTTGCCGTGGGCCTGCTCGTGCCGCCGCCGCTGGCCCGCAGCCAGCAGGCGGCCCGAACCGCCGCCGCCGAACGGACCCAGTGCCAAGCGAATTTGAAAGAAGCCGAACGCGCGCGGCACACGGTCGCCTCCGGCCCCGAATCGCTTCGTCTGGATGTCGCCCTCTCCCAAGCCCGCGACCAGTGCCAGCAGGCCGAAACCCGCTGCCAATTCGCCTCCCTCGTGCTTGGCCGGGAATGCTCCGTCGCCGGGTTCTCCCCGCCCGGCGCCGAGCGGGAGGTCCAGGAAATCCACCAGTTCCAGGCACGCCTGAAGGGCTAGGGGCTGTGAGCGGGTCGCTCCTGCCGTTGGGCGGATTTCGCAACTCCTTCCGAAGCTCCGCTTCGGAACGCACTTCCCGGAAGCTCTGCTTCCCGGCCCGCGAAGCAGAGCTTCGCGGAGGTGGGTTCCCACGCAGAGCGTGGGAACCAGGGGCTAAAAGAAACGGAGCCGGTACCATGAATCGACATGAAATCTTGGGTTGGCCTAGCGTGAGGTCGGCCGCACTACTCGGCGCCATCGTGGCGATCGTCGCGGTGAGCGCTCCCGGGGCCCGCGGCGCCATCCGCCAACTCAAGCGACAGTTCGGCGGCCAACTGCCTTGCTCGGTGCGCGTGTCCCTGCGCGGTGGAAGGCATCCACTCGCCGAGCCGTTCGTCTTAGGGCCGGAGGACAGCGGCACCGCGGATTTTCCGCGATTCTGCCGCAACATCATCTGCAATGCGGCGAATGCCGCCTACGTGGCGCTCAAGCGGCCCCAGCGCGGGCTGGCCCAATCCGACTACAATCTCCTGTTTGACGTGGGCGATGCGACAAGTTACCTTGAGACCCGGCGCGAGCAGGGCTACGAGGTGCACTCGCGGATCGCCGACCCGATGTTCGTCGATCCGGCCAAGGACGACTACCGGCTGAAACCGGGCTCGCCGGCGCTGAAGCTCGGCTTCCAGCCGATCGACCTTGGGCAGATCGGCCCGCGAACCTCCCGCTGAAACGCGGTTTGCCTTTATGGCCCGTTCCAATAATATTGCAGCATGCCAACGTGGGGCAGATTGCCAATCTGCCCTGTTTTTGGCAGGTTGGCAACCTGCCCCACGGTAGGAGGCTCAATGCGCGTCGTGATCTTGCACAATGCGGTTTCCGCGGACGATTCGGCGGCAGACCGGGACGTGCTGGTCCAGGTGGCGTCCGTGGCCGGAGCATTATCCCATCTGGGGCACTGTTCGGCGCTGGTCGCCTGCACGTTGGACCTGGGTGCGGCCCGAGAACAACTCGCGGCCGGCCGCCCGGACGTGGTCTTCAATCTCGTCGAGTCCCTCGGCGCCTCGGATTGGCTGGCCAGCGCAGCGACGGCGCTGTTGGATACGATGGGCCTGCCCTACACGGGGTCGTCCACGGAAGCTCTCCTTCTGACCAATCACAAGCTGCTGGCCAAACAGCGGCTGTGCCAAGCGGGGCTTCCAACCCCGCAGTGGGAGGCGCTGGAAACCCATCGCGCCGCCGGAGCGACCGACCCGCGACGCCCCCGCGGCCCCGCGGCAGGAGCAAACTTCCGAAGTCTTCGAGACTTCGGAAGTTTTTCGGATACGCTCTACGTCATCAAGACCCTCTGGGAACACGCCTCGTTCGAGTTGGACGAGCACTCGATCGTCCGTCCGGCGGACGCGACCGCCCTGGTGGACGCGTTGCGGGAGTCGATTCGCCGGCTCCGCCGCCCCTGTTATGCGGAGCGGTATATCGAGGGGCGGGAGTTCAATTTGTCGGTGCTCGCCGGGCCGAATGGGCCGGAGGCGCTTCCTCCGGCGGAGATCGACTTCTCGGCCTTTCCGCCCGGCAAGCCGCGGATCGTCGGTCAAAAGGCCAAGTGGGAGGAGGGCTCGTTCGACTTTCAAAACACCCCGCATCGGTTCGATTTTACGCCCAGTGACGGCCCCCTGCTGGACCAACTCTGCGGACTGGCACGCGACGCCTGGCAGTTGTTCGGGCTGGGCGGTTACGCCCGGGTCGATTTTCGCGTCGATGCCGAGGGGCAACCTTGGATCCTGGAGATCAACGCCAACCCATGTTTGTCGCCCGACGCCGGTTTTGTCGCCGCCTTGGATCGGGCGTCGATTCCCTTCGACCGGGCCGTGGCCCGCATCCTGAGCGACGCTCTACGATGAATTGGTCCTTTCGCTACGACGTGACGCCAGCAGACCGCGAGGTGGTTCGCGCGATCGTCGAGTCGACCGGGTTTTTCCACGCCGCCGAGGTGGCGGTGGCGGTGGAGCTGGTCGAGGAGCGTCTGGCCAAGGGGCCGGCCAGCGGCTATCATTTCGTCTTCGCCGAGCGCGACGGCCGGACCCACGGTTACGCCTGCTACGGCCACATCGCCGGCACGGCGGCCAGCTACGATTTGTATTGGATCGCCGTCGAGGCGTCGTTGCGGCGCGGCGGCTTGGGCCGGCTGCTCCTGGCGGAGTCGGAACGGCTGATCCGCGAGGCGGGCGGCCAGAGGGTCTATGTCGAGACCTCCAACCGCGCCCAGTACGTCCCGACCCGACGCTTTTATGAGTGCTGTGGATACCACCTGGAGGCGATCCTGAAAGACTTCTACGCCCCCGGCGACGACAAGGCGATCTTTGTGAAGGCATTCCAGATGGACTTGTAGGTCAGGCTTTCCAGCCTGACGCGGACTTGCTCCGGAGAACGCAGCGATGAATCGTGTTGAAGTCCCCCGTCGGGAATGGTTGCGCTCCGTCGTGGCCTCTGCGGCGACCGCCGGTCTCGGATCGGTGGGATGCCCTGTAACGGCCACTGCCGCCGACCGGCCAAGCACGCGCGATCAGACCAAGGACGTCCCTTGGCTCGGCGAAGTGCAACGTCGGCCTGCGGCGCTTCCGGCCGATGCCCCGCGGCTGTCTCCGCTCTTGGTCGACGGGCACGGAGCGCCGATCAGCACGCTCGCCGCGTGGCAGACCAAACGAGCGGCCATCCGCCGCTGGTGGCTCGACTTCTTGGGGCCGCTGGCGAGCGTTCGGCAGGCCGCGCCGCCGTTGGAGGTGATCGGCGAAGACCGGTCGGATGGCGTGATCCGCCAATTGGTCCGCTATGCGGTCGAGCCGGGGATTCCGGTGGAGGCGTACCTGCTCAAGCCGGCGGCAGGGGCCGGGCGGCGAGCGGGCGTGGCCGTGTTCCATCCGACCGTCAAGGAATCGATCCGCGAGCCGGCAGGGTTGGCCGGACGGAACGAAATGGCGTTCGGATTGGAGCTTGCCAAGCGAGGCTGCGTCGCCCTGTGTCCGCGGAATTTCCTTTGGTCGGGCAACCAGACCCTGGCGATCCCGTCGGAGTTGAAGCGCTTTCAGGCCCGGCATCCCAAGTCCAAGGGAATGGCCAAAATGCTCTTCGACGCCGTCGTCGCGGTCGACATCCTCGCCGCCCTGCCCGACGTGGATCCGCAGCGGATCGGCGCCGTGGGCCATTCGCTCGGGGCCAAAGAGGTGCTTTACCTGGCCGCGCTGGACGAGCGCGTGCGAGTGACGGTCAGCAGCGAAGGGGGCATCGGCACGCGGTTCTCCAACTGGCACGACCCCTGGTACCTCGGCGAGGACATTCGCCGCCCGGGATTCACCCACGAGCACCACGAGCTGCTGGCCCTGGTCGCCCCGCGGGCATTCTTGCTGCTGGGCGGCGACTCGGCCGACGGTGGGCGGAGCTGGCCGTTCATCGAAGCGGCACTGGCCGTGTACGGCTTGTACGGGCGGCCGGCCCGAGTCGGCCTGCTCCATCACACCAAGGGCCACCGCGTGCCGCCCGAGGCCGTGCCAAAGCTCTACGAGTGGCTCGCGACCTGCCTGTGACAGACATTTGTCCACAACTGGACGGCGTGGCGAACTCCGCACTACAATAAGTTAAGGAGTCGATCGTCGGGTGAGAGGAATTCGAGGAGGCGAAATATGGCAGCCGAGCAGAGCGTGATTCCCGGGATCGTGAGGAATGGTATTGTCGTTCCGCAAAGCGACGCGCCGCTGCCTGACGGCGCTCGCGTAGGGATCGTCCTTGAGCCTGCCCAACTCACGCCGCAGTTGGAGGCTGAGCTCGCTCAATGGGAAGCGGCAAGCGACGAAGCTTGGTCCATGATCGAACAATGGGAGCAGTCGTGAGCGTTGGGGACATCCATTGGGTGCGATTGCCTGCCGCCAACGGGCATGAACAAGGCGGTCGCCGCCCGGCCATCGTGCTCCAGGACGACCGTTACGCCGGCGGCCTGCCCGTCGTGCTTGTCGTCCCATTGACAACTGCACGTGCGGCGATGCGGTTCCCTGGCACGACGCTGATTCAACCGACGTCCGAAAACGGGCTGCGCCAGGCGTCCGTGGCGCTTGTGTTTCAGCTTCGGGCCGTTGATCGTCACCGTGTTGAGGATCGGGTCGGCGCCGTTAGCCCACAAGCCTTGGCGGAAGTCTTTGGCGAGCTGGACAAGCTCACGGCGCGTAAAGTTCAGACAGCCGGTTGAGGGCGTTTGCCTGAGTCTCTAAGTCCGAGAGTACCTCAGCATGCATCCGACCGAGTCGGTGGGCGCGGCCTAACCAAGGCGTTACGCCTGACCGGGGCCTCCCGTTACGGTGTTCCGGGGTTGGGCAAGGCGCGTCAGAACGGTTTTCCGTTGGATCAGCCGGAGGCGTCTGTGTGGGGCGTTGAGTTGGTTGTCATGCTGGCGATGATCCTCTTGAACGGCGTTTTCGCCGGCTATGAGATCGCCTTGGCCTCCGTCTCTCTGGCCCGTTTGGAGGCGCTCGTGCGCGAGAACCGCGCCGGGGCCAAGGCCTCGCTGTTCATGAAGCGCGGCATGGAGCGGAGCCTGGCGGTGGCGCAGTTGGGCGTGACGCTGTGCGGGACGATTGCGGCGGCCACGGGGGGCGCGGGAGCGGAGAAGCAGATCGTCCCCCTGCTGCACGGCGCCGGAGTATCCCCCGTTCTCATCCACCCGTTGGCCATTGCCCTCATCGTCGTGCCGCTGACCGTGATCACGATCATTTTCGGAGAGTTGGTGCCGAAGGTGTTCGGCCTGCGGAACAAAGAATGGGTCTGCCTGAGGTTGTCGCCCTTGATGAGCTGGTTCGCCGCCAGCGTCTGGCCCGCGGTGTGGCTGTTGGAAAAACCGGTGCTGTTGATCATGCGATGGAGCGAACGGCGGTGGCGGCCCGGCGGCAAACATCACGCCAAGTCGGAGGCGGCCGAATTCCAGGAGCTTCGCGCCATCGCCGCGCTGGCCCGGGCCTCGCAGCTCATCGGCGCCCGCGAGGAGAATATTATCGTCAGCGCCGTCCGCTTGTCGAGCCGGCCGGTACGCGAGAGCATGCTGCCCGCAGAGCACATCAGCATGCTCGTGGCCGACAGCACGTTGGAAGAGGCGCTGGTGGCCGGCCACCTCGACCTGCACACCCGATTCCCCGTGACCGAGCGGGCCGGAGATCCGCAGGCGATCACCGGCTACGCGAATTTCAAAGACATCGTGGCCTGCATGCGCCTGGCCGGGCACAATCCGTCGCTGCGCTCGGTGATTCGGCCCATCCCTTTCGTACAGGACGACCTGCCCCTGTCGACCTGCCTGGAGCGACTGATGCGCGAGCACACGCACATCGCGTTGGTCCGCGACCGGGCGGGCAAGAATGTGGGGATGATCACGCTGGAAGACATCATCGAGGAGATCGTCGGCGAGATCCACGACGAGTACGACCGGCTGCCGGGGCACGTCACCCCGGCCGGCGCCGGCTGGGTTGTCGGCGGCGGCGTCGGCCTGGGGCGGCTCAAGGAGCTGACGGGCATCGAATTGGCCGGCGACTCCGGAGCCTCGCTCAGGACCCTGAACGATTGGGCCACCTCGCAGCTCGGCCGTCCGGTGCGGGGCGGCGACATTGTCAATCAACACGACGTGACCGTGATCGTCCGCTCCGTGCGACGGCAACGCGTCCAAGAGGCCCAGGTGACTCGCCTACCTTGATTGGACTTCCCTCATGAACGCCTTATGGCTACCCATCGTGCTCGTCGGTCCCATTGCAGCCGTCACGGCCGACAAGCCGCTTTCCTGGCTCCGCAACGGCGGCCTGGAGCAGCCGGCCGGTTGGTACCTCCAGAACGGGTCTCTGGCCGACGGCGGCCATCCGGGCAAAAGTCTCCGCTTCGATGGACCAGGCGGGGCGAGCCAGGAAGTCCTCGTCGCCAGCGCCCAGCACACCCTGACCGCGGCGGTCGACGTGCAGGTCGCCGGCGTCGCCGCCGAGCCGGGCAAGTCGGGCTACGCCTTCGCCGCGGTCTACCAGTTGGACGAGGACGGCCAGCTCGTCGCCTTCCGCGACTTCGCCCAAGCCCTCGGCGCCCAGCCCTGGCAGCGGCACAGCTTCACCTTCCGCGTTGATCCGCGGACCGTGCACGTCTCGCTGCGCTGCGGCCTCCATCAGGCCACGGGCACCGCTTGCTTCGACAATTGGACCCTGGTGCTCGGCGGCAAGCCCATGCGCCTCGATGAAGTTCAGGAGATTCCCCCGCGGCCCGCACGCCCCGGCTCGGCGGCGATTCTATCGCATGCCGATTTGCCCGTGCGCGGCAAACCGTCGTCCCCACAGGCGCTTGCCAAGATTCTTCAGGGCGCAGGGTACCAGACGCAACTCCTCAGCGCGGAAGACATCGCCGATCCGACGGTCTTCAACGCCTCGCGCTACGACCTGCTGGTGGCGCCGACCGGTCCGACGTTTCCCGCCGAGGCCCGGCTGGCAACGGTCGATTTCTTGCGCAAAGGCGGCAATCTCCTCACGACGGGCGGATACGCGTTCCAGCATCTGGTGCGCAAGGTCGGCGACCGCTGGTTGAGCGAGGAGGAGTTGGCGAAGCTCCGGCTCCAGGAGGCACTCCAGAAGCAGTCGCTCCTGCCCAACGGCGGTTTCGAGAAAGCCCGCGATCTGCCCATCGGCGGCTCCGCAACCGACGGCCAATGGCGACGTGCGAGCGACCGCTGCACGGTAGTCGAGGAAGATCCAAAAGAGGGCCGCTTCGTGGCCAAGGTCGATTTGCCGCAGGACGTCCCTGACCCGGGCGCCCATGCCTGGCTTGATCTTCCGGCCGAGCCCGGCAAGACGTACCGCATCTCGGGCTGGATGCGGACCCGCGACGTGAACGGAGCCGGCATCGCGTTCATCGCCATTTACCAGCACGATGCGGCGGGCAAGCTCGTCGAACACCGCGACTTCGCCTCGACCCGCGGCACCACACCGTGGCAGTTCTATACGCACGTGTTCACGCCGAAACCGCAGGTCGCTCGGCTGCACGTTTTCTTCGGCTTCTACCTGGCCCACGGCACCGCGTGGTTCGATGACATCCGGCTGGTCGAGACCACGGGGCTGCAATTCCGGCCGATGAACACGTCCACGGGCAAGCCTGGCGACGGATTGGCCGTGGCGCCGACCCAGATCGGCATCTTCGACCCGTCGTTCCCGCTCAAGCGCGCTCGAAAAATACGAACCGCCCCAGACCAGCACGTACTGCGCGAGGCAGTCGAGCATTCTCCTCACCCTAGCCCTCTCCCGCAGGGAGAGGGGACCGTGAGCGGCTGGGCGGCCTCGGGGCTGGTGGGTTACGACAACGCTCGCTGGGTTCCGCTCCTGGAGACCTTCGACCGCTACGGCCGGCCACGCGGCGCCGCCGGGGCCATGCTGCTGCACTACAACGGGCCGTTCGCCGGATCGTTCTGGGCCTATTTCGGGGCGGAAAACGTCGACCTGTGGGCCGAGACCGACGGCCCGGCCGCGCGCGGGCTTCAGCAAATCGCCCGCTTCATGCTCCGCAAGACGTTTCTCCACAATCTCGCCACCGACCACCGCTTGTACCGCAAGGACGAGCCGGTTCGCGCCGCAGTGGTTGTCGATAATCATGGGACGCAGGAGTTCCGCGGCGCGGTGCGGTTTGAGCTTTTCGCGCCGGACGTAGGGCAAGCTGCCAGCTTGCCCGTCGGCAACACTGCGGCAAGCTGGCAGCTTGCCCTACGAGCGGTGGTCCGCAATGTGGTCGTCGGCCCCAACTCGACCCAGCGAGTGGAAGCCGTGCTGGAGAAATTCGCTCCACGCCCGGATGTTTGCCGGCTCACCGCCACGCTCCTGGCTACCGCTTCTCCGGTCGGCCAAGTTGTGGTGCGGCCGTCTCGGCTGCACCAGACTGCAGGCGAGACGCCTGCACCACAAGCGGCTGGCAGCGCGAGCAGCGATCATGGCGTGCCGATCGACGCGATGGTCTCAGGCATCGTCTTCGAGCAGCCGGCCGTGCTGCAATCGGGCCCGCAGCTTCGCTTTCGCGACAACTACTTCACCCTCAACGGCCGCCCCACTTTTCTCTTCGGCAGCGACACCTACGCGCTCGTCTACAAGGCGGCGTGCGAGAACCCCTGGACCTGGCATCAGGAGCTCGCCACGGCCCGCGACGTGGGCATGAACCTCTACGAAAACCTCCAGTACCAGAACCCCGGCCACCGCATGACCGAGGACGACTGGCGGGCGTTCGGCGCAATGGCCCAGCTCGCGCAGAGATCGGGCCTGGTGTTCATGCCGGGGATGCTCATTGGCCACAACGTGGCAATCGGCGACACTGCCCTGGAAGAAGAAAGCCGGCTCTGCCGCGAGTATGCCTCGCGCCTGGGCTCGACTCCCGGGCTCTTATGGTACATCAACGGCGATTATCAGCTCGACGCCGCTGGGCGGCCGGCGGAAGTCAAAACGCTCTGGAACCGCTGGCTCAAGACCGAGCACGGCACGACCGAGCGTTTGCGAAGTCGCTGGGGCGCAGCGGCGGTGCAAGGCGAACTGGGGAACCTGGAATACCCGCCCCCGAATTCCGGACGCTGGGACGATGCCGCGGCCGTCGATCGAATGCGACTGCTCGTATGGCTCATGCGCCGGTGGAACGAGGCCCACGTCGCCGCGGTGCGCCAGCACGATCGCGAGCACCCGATCACCTCGGAATACTACTCGTTTCCGTTCGGCGGAATGGACCTCGTGATGTCGATCGACGGGCAGGACGTGTCGAATATCGGCTATTTTGACCGGCCCGGCGCCGATCTCGACGGCCTGCCGCTGAAGATCCGCTGGAACGATTTGCGGCTGCGCGGCAAGGGCGTGAGCCTTGGCGAGTACGGCGTGAAGACCCATCCGGCCTGGAGCGAGGCCAACGGCGGCGAAGGGTACCACATCGTGCGCAGTGAAGAGGAGCAGAGTCAACTGTTCCTCGCCGTGGCCCACTACGGCCTGGGCCTGGGCGCGTGCAAGATCCAAAACTGGTGCCTGCGCGACGACCCGACCTGGGTTTTCCCCTGGGGCATCTTTTATCCGAACCATCTCGTGCCCAAAGACGTGGCCTACGCACACCGCAATCAATCGGTGCTTTGGAGGTTTTTCCGGCCGGTGTTCCGGCCCGAGACCTTGGCCGTGTGCATTGCCAACCAACTGCGACTGGGCAACGACGACGGCCTCGGCACGCGAGTCGGCTATCAGGCGTTTGCCGACCTGCTGGCGCTCCATTACCAGTTCAACGTGATCGACGACGACCACCTCGACAAGCTTGCGCCGCAGATCAAGACGATGATTCTGCCCTGCCCGCTGTCGATGCGCGACGATGCGTTCGAGAAGCTCATGGGCTGGGTGAAGGCCGGCGGGACGCTCTTCGCAACCGGCGACTTCACGCACGACCAGTACCGAAGGCGCACGCGCTCCGATCGGCTCAAGCAACTGGCCGGCGTGGAACTCGTTGCGGCCAACGGTCAGGCAGGGTCGCGAACGTCCGCAAAGGAAGCGCGGGCCAACTTCCCCGGGCTCGGCATCGGGCGCGCTGTGGTGCGGTCTCCCGACCGCACCACGCCGCCGACCGAAGGTCTCCAGGGATCGGGAGACCTTCGGTCGGCGAATCGGCGAGGTCAGGAGACCTGCGCCGAGCGCGTTTTTCTGGGGCCGCTAACGCTGCGCCCGTGCCTTCGCATCAAACCGCTCACGGCGGAGGTGCTCGGCAAGGCGAGCGACGGCGAACCGGTGCTGGTGCGCCATGCGCTGGGCAACGGCACAGTCTATTTCCTCACCGATCCGATCGAGATGGCCGACGACGAGCCGACGATCGCCGCCCGGCGTCAACTTTACGCCGCCGTGCTCCGCGCGGCCTCTCGCAACCACCGCGCATCGCCGCTGCCGCTGACCGTCGCGCCCGACGAGCCCTGGCTCCACGTCATGAGCCAGCCGACCGCGCGCGGCACGGTCCACGTGATCTACAACAAGAAACCCGAGCCGGGAACCGCGACGGTGCGGATTTCGACGGCGGCCGGCCCAGTCACCTTGAACACGCGGAATCGCTGGCCCGCCCTGGCCGCCGTCACCGCTAGCGGAGCCGTGGTGGCCGTCAACGCCTACGGCAAGGCTTCGGTGGGCGGAAAGCCTCTCTTGGAAGGTGCCGGACTAAAGGCCCTCCTCTCGCTCGACGGCAACGATCTCCGTACTGCAACAGCGATCCTCATAGCGCCCTTCGAGCCGGGCCGCGCAGGATTGCCCCGCCGCACCGAACCCTCCGTGGCCCTCGTAGGTGAATTTCGCGAAGGCCGCTGGCGGACCCTCGAACAAATCGCGCTGGATTCCGCCAATCCGACCCTCGAAATCGACGCCGACCGCGCCACATGCCTCATCCTCGTCTGCCCCGCTGCCCAGTCGCAGCGCTGGACCGACCGGCTGACCCAAGCCATGCTGCGGCCCGACCAGATCGCCGGCTACTAACATCGAACGGGCTCTGCGCCCGGGAACGTTCACTTGGAACGACCTGATCCGCTTCATCCGCGAAGACATCGCGCACAACGAGGGCTACTACGGGGCCACCAGCAGCTTCACGGCGATCCTCGGCCGTATGGCCACCTACAGCGGCCATGTCGTGCGCTGGGATGACGCGGTCGCCAAAGGCCCCAACGAAATGCCCGACCGCTTCGCCTGGGACGCCAAACCGCCCGTGCTCCCCGATAAGGACGGCGGCTACGAACACGCCGTGCCGGTGCCGGGAGTGTACAAAGCCTATTGAGACCGCAAAAAGCAGAAGTGGGGCACGATTCCGTCGTGCCCGGCACGTTGGATGAGTATAATGATCTGCGGGGCAGAATTGCTGGTCTGGCAGAATGTGGCTCACTGGAATCGCGGCCTAGGAGGCAGTGATGAATCGAATCGTGGTCGATCCAACGTTGAGGTCCAGACTGTGGAATCTCGATGCGCGGCTGGAACTGTGTGACGAGGCCGGAATGGTGTTGGGCTATTTCGTTCCGGCTTCGGAACGCCGGCGCCTACTCTACGATTGGGCGCGGGGTCAGTTCAGCGAAGATGAACTAGCGCGAGCCCGGGCACAATCGGGCGGGTTCTCTCTCGCGGAGATCTTGGCAGAGCTCACCCATTCATGAAATACACCGTGACTTGGAAGCCCGCCACCAAGGATCAACTCGCCGAGATCTGGATGACTGCTCCAGATCGCGCGGCGGTGAGCGCCGCTGCCAATGCCATCGATCGTTTGTTGCGCGATAATGCTCAGAACGAGGGCGAAGGTCGCGGCGGGATTTCGCGCACGCTGATAGTCGAGCCTTTGATCGTGGTATATGACGTGCATGAACTGGACCGGCGGGTTGACGTACTTTCCGTGCGCCATGTGCCGACAAGAATATGACCCGGACTTCGCGCATAGGACTCATGAGACATAATCCTCGGCTCTGGGACCGAAAATTCCTGCCGTCACATTCAATTCGCAACCGACACAACATTATCGGTGCCGGGTACGTCGAGCGTCAACCCTCTTCGCGGAACTGCTTCCAGTCGATTCCCAGTTTGCGCATCCGGGCCCGAAGGGTGTGGGGATTGATCTTGAGCACTCGTGCCGCCCCGTAAGGGCCTTCGATGCGGCCGCGCGTGGCTACAAGCGCGGACTCGATGTGCCGCTTCATGGCATCGTCCAGCGACAGAATGTGCGGGCGCGACTCGGGCTCGGCGGGCTTGACCAGTCCGTTGTTAACAGGCGGCGCAGCCGGGACGCGGCCCACGCCCAATGCGGTCGCCACTTCCAGCCGTGCGCCGTTGCCGAGGATGGCCGCGCGATCGATCACGGCGGCCAGCTCGCGGATGTTTCCGGGCCAGGGATAGCCCTGCAAAAGGGCAATGTCCTGCGAGGTCGGCATTACCAGCGACAAGCCGAATCGTGTGGCGGCCTTTTCCGCAAAGTGCGCCGCAAGCGGCGGGATGTCCTGCAGCCGCTCGCGCAGCGGCGGCAGGTGGATCGGGAACACGGCGATCCGGTACCAGAGGTCTTCGCGGAATTTCCCCGCGGCAACCATGGCGGCCAGATCGCGGTGCGTGGCGGCCACGATCCGCACGTCGACGTGGATCGGGCTGTGCCCTCCGACCCGCTCCAGCCAGCCGTCCTGCAGGATCCGCAAGAGCCGCACCTGGGCGGCCAGGGGAAGCTCGCCCATCTCATCCAAGAGCAGCGTCCCGCCGTCGGCCCGCTCGAACCATCCTTGCCGGGCCTCGACCGCGCCGGTGAACGCGCCCCGCTCGTGGCCAAACAACTGGGAGTCAATCAGATCGGGAGGGATCGCCCCGCAGTTGACGCGGATAAATGGTCCGGAGGCCCGCGGCGAGCGATTGTGGATCAGCCGCGCCACAAGCTCTTTGCCCGTGCCCGTCTCGCCGACGATCAACACGGGCACGTCCGACCGGGCCACCAGCTCCACGCGGTCCATCACCATGCGGAGCCCCGAGTCGGCGCCCACGACCGTATCGGCGAGGCCCTTGCGGCCTAGGCGCGTCAGCAGCGATCGCTTGTCGGCCTCGGCGGCCTCGCGCAGGGCGGCCATCTCGCGAAGCCGGTGGTCGTTCTCCATCGCGGCTGAAAACGGCTCCAAGAGGAGCTGCACCAGGTCCAAGTGGCAAGGCTCCAGCCGAGCGCTGTCCGAGGCCACCAGCACCACCACTCCGGAAGGGTTGCCCGAGTCGCCCAGCGGACCGGCCACCACGTCTCCCTGGATCCCGGCCGGGATAACAACGCCAGCCTCGATCCTCTCCAAGGAAGACGGCCCGCGCCGCAGCAACTGCCCCTTATTCGACCAGGCAAGCACGGCCCGCTTCTGCGCTTCCGAGCACTCGGACCTCACTTCCGCGGGCACTGCCACCAGGCCCTCCAGCCCCGTGGCCACGGTCTCCACGCACTTCCTCTCCCAATCGAAGCGACGGACCAGAAGCTGCCGGATCGGCACGTACGGCTGGAGCATGGCCGCGATGTTGGCCGTCGATTCAGCAATCTCAATGTGCCGGCACGCCTCGCGCCACACATCGAGAAGCAGGGCTCGAAACGGGTCCAAGGTTGACCTCCTTGACTGGGTAACGGATATCCTACCATATTTCACGGCCGAAGACCATCATATTTCACGGCCCACGCGCAGGCGCTATGGCTCTGTGACGTAAGAGACGGCTACCAAAAGCACTTCGCGTGCCGATTTTGCCTCGCGAGCCGAGGCATAGGAATTGCTTTGACCCGGATTGCTAAGGGAGCGACGAAGGTACGACGCAGTGTACGTAGCCGAATTCGCCAGAATTCGGGGCAAATGCTCCCCGCCTCCCGAATTCTGGCGAATTCGGCTACCACCATACTCCAGAGGAGCTTGCCGTGGCTGTTAGATCGCGGGGTTTGTTGCTCGGATGCGTGGCGGCTTGGTTGGGCGCGGGCCTTTTGGCGGGATGCGGTGGATCCCGCAGCAGCAAGCCAACTTCGCCCGGCACCGTCCACGGCCCGGTGGAGTTGTTGAACGTCTCTTACGACCCTACGCGCGAGCTGTACACGGAGGTCAATCGCCAGTTCGCCGAGCATTGGCAAGCCAAGACCGGCCAGGCGGTTTCGATTCGGATGTCGCACGGCGGGTCGGGCAAGCAGGCCCGATCGGTGATCGACGGCCTGGAGGCCGACGTGGTGACGTTGGCCCTCGCTTACGACATCGACTCGATTGTCAAGAACGGCGGTGGCCTGATTGCCCCGGATTGGCAAAGACGTCTGCCGCACAAGAGCGCCCCATACACCTCGACGATCGTCTTCCTGGTGCGCAAGGGCAATCCCAAAGGGATTAAGGACTGGGACGATTTGGTCAAGCCCGGCGTCTCGGTAATCACGCCGAACCCCAAGACCTCGGGCGGGGCGCGGTGGAACTACTTGGCGGCGTGGGGGTACGTTCTGAAACGCGAGTTGGGCGATCTGGCCAAGCTGCACGACCCGAGGCAAGTCGAGGCCGTGACGAAAGCCCAAGCCAAGGCTCGCGAGTTCGTCACCGAGTTGTTCGGCCGCGTCCCGGTGCTCGATTCCGGTGCCCGCGGCTCCACGATGACCTTCGTGCAGCGGGGCATCGGTGACGTTTTCTTGTCTTGGGAGAACGAGGCCTTTCTGGCCATCCATGAGATGGGCAAGGACCAGTTTGAGATCGTCATGCCGTCGGTGAGCATTCTTGCCGAGCCGTCGGTCGCGCTCGTGGATCGCGTGGTCGACAAGCGGGGAACGCGAGAGGCGGCGGAGGAGTACCTGCAATACCTCTATTCCCCGGCCGGTCAGATCGCGGCGGCCAAGCACTACTATCGTCCCCGCGATGCCAAGGTGGTCCCGGAGGAACTTGCCAAGCGGTTCCCCAAGGTCGAGTTGTTCACGGTCGACGAAGTGTTCGGCGGGTGGCACAAGGCCCAGGCCGAGCATTTCGACGACGGCGGCGTGTTTGATGCCATCTACAAGCCCCGCTCGTAAGCGTTCCTGGTTCCCACGCTCTGCGTGGGAACCCACTTCTTCCGACGCTCTGCGTCGGCGGAAGCGACGCAGAGCGTCGCGGACGTGCGTTCCCACGGGGACCGTGGGAACGAGGGAAACGAGGGGAACGAGGGGAGCAAGGGAAACGAAAAAGAAGCAACGGAGCAGAACGTGCAATTGGCCCTCAAACGACACACCGTGCTGCCCGGTTTCGGCCTGACGCTGGGGTTCACGCTCTCGTACCTCAGCCTGATCGTACTGATCCCGCTGGCGGCCTTGTTTCTGAAGTCGGCGGGGACTGACGTGGGGCAGTTGTGGCGAGCGGTATCCGACGAGCGCGTCGTGGCCTCGTATCGGCTGAGCTTCGGGGCTTCGTTTGTGGGGGCTTTGGTGAACGCGGTGTTTGGCCTGATCGTGGCCTGGGTGCTGGTTCGCTACACGTTTCCGGGCAAACGGGTGGTCGACGCGATCGTGGATCTCCCCTTTGCCCTGCCGACCGCGGTGTCGGGGATCACGCTCACGGCCTTGTATGCGCCGAACGGCTGGATCGGGCGGTGGCTGGCCGGCATCGGGATCCCGGTCGCGTATACGCCGCTCGGTGTTACCGTGGCTTTGGTGTTCATTGGGTTGCCGTTTGTGGTTCGCACCTTGCAGCCGGCGATCGAAGACCTGGAGCCAGAAATCGAGGAGGCGGCCGCCAGCCTCGGGGCAAGCCGGTGGCAGACGTTCTGGCGGGTCATCCTGCCGACGATCCTGCCGGCGCTCTTGACCGGGTTCGCCCTGGCGTTCGCCCGCGGCTTGGGAGAGTACGGCTCCGTGGTCTTCATTTCCGGGAACATGCCGATGAAAACCGAGATCGCGCCCTTGTTGATCGTGACCAAGCTGGAGCAGTACGACATGGTCGGGGCCTGCGCGATCGCGGTGGTGATGCTCGGCGTGTCGTTCCTGCTCTTGCTGGTGATCAATGTGTTGCAGTGGTGGAGCCGGCGGCACGAGGCGTGAGGAGGAACGGATGTCGAGTGCAAGTGTTGTTCACGGCGTGCCCGCGATCCAGGTCCGCTCGACGGCGGCGACCGCCGAGCCGGTCGTGGTCCGCCGGATATTGATTGGCGTCTCGCTTCTCTTTCTCGGGCTCTTTCTGGTGATTCCGCTGGCGGCGGTGTTCGCCCAGGCGTTTGAGAAAGGAATCGCGGCGTACTTCCGGTCACTCACCGATGCCGACGCCTGGTCTGCCATCCGCCTCACGCTGCTGGTGGCCGTGGTGGCGGTGCCGCTTAATACGGTGTTTGGGGTGGCGGCGGCCTGGGCGATCAGCAAGTTCGAGTTCGTGGGCAAGAATCTGCTGATCACGCTGATCGACCTGCCCTTCAGCATCTCGCCGGTGGTCTCCGGGCTGGTTTTCGTGCTCTTGTTCGGCCGCCAGGGGTGGTTGGGACCGTGGCTGGAGGCCCACAACCTGCGGATCATCTTCGCCGTGCCGGGCATCATCCTCGCCACGGTGTTCGTCACCTTTCCCTTCGTGGCCCGCGAGCTGATCCCGCTCATGCAGGCCCAGGGGAGCGAAGAAGAAGAGGCCGCCCTGCTGCTGGGGGCAAGCGGCTGGCAGACCTTCCGGCACGTGACGCTGCCGAACATCAAGTGGGGGCTTTTGTACGGGATCATCTTGTGCAACGGCCGGGCGATGGGCGAGTTCGGCGCGGTGTCGGTGGTTTCCGGGCACATCCGCGGGCA
>CAYTJV010000017.1:0-17101 GCA_964438165.1 uncultured Planctomycetaceae bacterium
GCGGTCGCACGGAGGCTTGCCGCCGGGCTAGAAGGCCAAGTCGGTGGGTGAGCTGATAACCTCTGTTAGTGGGATGACAAGGACCTGAATTAGAGGGTAGGGCAATGATCTACCTTGCCGAGCCGTGCCTTGATTTGCTGGGTCTGTCTTGGGCGTTGTCATTCTTCGTCCTGATGCCTTTGCCGATCCCCACGCAAGGCGAACGGGCCGTTTGGCAGCCGCTCCCTTCTCCGGCGGTTTCAGTTCCGTGGCCGGTTGGGCCGAACACGCAACAGCCTGTCCACCTGGAAGCGAGAGGAGCCGCAGCAGGCGGAAAAGAACGTCCGCCCATCTACTTCGACGCCCCGCCGACCCTGGCGAGTCAGAGGCTATGGCGCTAGGACACCGGCCGGACCGAGATCGACATCTGGGGCGACGGCCACCAGACCCGCAGCTTCATGTACATCGACGACTGCCTCAAGGGCATCGACCTGATCATGCACAGCGACGTCCGCGAGCCCCTGAACCTCGGCTCCGCGGAGCTGGTCTCGATCAACGATCTGGTGAGCCTCGTGGAGGAGATCGGCGAGGTGAAGCTCGCGCGCAAGTACGACCTCGACGCCCCCAAGGGCGTGCGCGGCCGCAACAGCGACAACACGCTGATCAAGAAGCTGCTCGGTTGGGAGCCGAACATCCCCTTGCGCGAAGGGCTCAAGAAGACCTACGCCTGGATCTGCCAGCAGTACATGGACCGCAAGGCCGGGAAGAAGACGGTGAGTTGATATGCTGAAACGTGGAATTCAAGAAGCGGGTGCCGGGCGCCGTGGGCCTGATCCGCACCGGCGACACGACCCAGTACGGCAATATCATTCTGGAATCGGCGTAAGGCGGCAACAAAGCGGCCGCCTTCTCATCAAGGCGCACCGGGAATCCTTCATTGGGTCCTGTTCCGAAGGGAGGTTAGAATCATGCGTAGTGCCGCACATCTCTTGCTGCCGGCGCGCCCGCTTGTGCGGCGGGCTTTCTGTTGGTCGGTCTTCGGTTTGCTGATCCTCTTCGGGCCGCGCCCGAGCTCCGCCGCCGAGCCGGCGGGCACGTGGGTCTACGAGAACAAGCTCGCGCCGATCGCCGAGCCGAAACCGCTCTTGGCCGATCATCCCGAGTGGATCGAGCCGATCCGCGAGGCGGCGCACTACGAGGCCCAGCCGTTGGTGCGCGACGAGAAGGCCGATCTGGAGGTCCGCGCCTGGCGCTTCAGCTACAACGCCCGGGGGATTATCGAAATTCCCAATCGCCTCCAGAAGAGGGCGACCGCCTTGGTGGTCGTACACCCGTGGGGCATTGACGATGGCCAGGGCTGGCGCACGCCCGAGCCCGCCGGGGTGGCCGACTTCTGCACGCCAGAGAAGAACCATCTTTCGCACAAGCACATCACGGGCGTGTTGAATCCGTTTTTGCAGGCGATGCGGCCGCGGGTGGCGATGCTGCTTTACAGCCAGCCGGGCGGCGAAGATCCGATCCGAAAGAAGCTCTACCGCTCGATCCGCAGCACGCCCACGGATGTTCAGCGCGCCGAAGGACAAAAGGAACTGACGGCCAAGCTCAACGGTTTCAATTACCGCGGCGGGCCGTTGCCGGCGACGATGACGCTCTCCAAGGACCGGCCCGTGGTCGATTACTTCCGCCAGTTTCCCGGCCTGGATGCCGGCGACCACTACGATCCGCCGGGCTTCTGGGGCCTGCCGATCCCGGTGGTCCGCGGGATTCAGACCGATCCGAACGACGTGATGATCTACGATGGCGATGGTTATCCGCCGCTGCGAGATTTTCTGAAGAAGAACGGCATCCGCCACGTCCTCTTGACCGGCTACTGCACCGACATGTGCGTGAAGGCCACCACGGCCGGCTACGTCAACCTGCGTCAGGACTTCAACGTATTCCTGGTCGGCGACGCCACGCTGGCCACGTTCCCGGCGGCCGAAGGCCCGGCCTGCGCCACCAGCGCCGCCGTGCGATTCGCCTCGTTGGATCTCTTGATCACGCAGATCTCGTGGATCAAGCCGATCGAGAAGGGGAAGCCGTGAGACCGCATGAGACTTCCGAAGTCTTGGAGACTTCGGAAGTCTGGCATCCTGACTCCAAGCACGGCAGATCGTCTTCGTCGCTTACGGTGGCGTTGCCGATATAGTATTATGAGGGCGCGGATGAGACTTCCGAAGTCTTGACGACTTCGGAAGTCTGGCATCCTGAGGAGGGCCCTATCCCATGCCCCGGCGCAGCGTGCCCTTGGTGGCCGGCGAATACTACCACCTGTACAATCGCGGGCACAATCGCGAGCCGATCTTTCTGGAGCCCGCCAACTATGAGTTCTACCTCCGCCGCCTACGGCAGTATGTGACCGCTAAAGACGCGCGGGTCATCGCCTACGCGCTGATGCCCAACCACTATCATCTCCTGGTCCAGTCGCTCACCGATGGTCTGTCGGGTGCCATGCAGCGATTCGGCATTTCCTACACGAAGGCCATGAACCGGCGGTTCGGCCGGGTCGCTCGGTTTTCCAGGGGGCCTTTCAGGCCACGCTGGTGGACCGTGACGAGTATCTGCTGCACCTGTCGCGCTACCTGCACCTCAATCCGATCCGAGCGCGAATGGTGCACTGCCCTGAGGACTGGGCATTTTCCAGCTACCGGGAGTTCGTCGGTTTACGGAATGGCACACTCCCGCAAGCCCACGTCGTGCTCCGGTTTTTCATGCCGGAGACCGCCAAGACTTCCGAAGTCTCCAAGACTTCGGAAGTCTGGGTCGAAGCGCGCCGGCGATACCGGCGATTTGTGGAAGCGTATCAGGCAGCAGACCGGGCAAGGATTGCGCATTTGCTGTTCGACGACTGACGGCAATCAGCGGTCTCCGGCGTCTAAGACTTCCGAAGTCTTGGAGACTTCGGAAGTCTGGATGCGTTGGGCGATCGTGTCGAGCCCGACGACGGCCGCCCGGCTGCTGGATTCTCTCACCAGATCGCAGATCATCTCATACGTCTCGCATTTCGGGTCCTCGATGGACATGATCGAAGGGTGCGTCAGCAGGTCGAACACGCCCCGGTGCTCGATCGCCCAGCCCACGTTCCGCCGGATCATGGCGAGGAAATCGGCGCGTTTCCATTTCTTGTCTTTGCGGCGGAAGGAGGCCACGTCGCCCAGCGGGCTCATGGGGATCTCGCTCAGGCCCGAGGGATAGACGAAGGGCTGGCTCGCCGGCTGGGCCTTGACCACGGCGTCGAAGTCGGCGGCCGTGGGGTTCTCGGGCCGCACGGCGACCGAGGCGGCCATGCTGCTCACCCAGCGGAAGCCGCATTCCAAGAGCAGCTTCTGGACGTCGATGCGCCCGTGCAGCCCGGCCGTCGACCCGCCGGGCGTGCGGAAGCCCACCGGACGCACGCCGATCCGCGTCGCAAGCGCCAGGTCGGTCATGCGGATGTTTTCGCGGATGACCTCGGGCACCGTCTTGCCATGGATGAGCCAAGGGCACCGTGCGAAGCGGTACTGGAGATCCTCCGGCTTCTGCGCCCAGACGTTGACGTGGTCGTAGGTGTGATTGCCGACGGCATGGCCGGCACGCACCACTTCCTTGAGCCACTCGACGTTCTCCTGTTCGAGCACCCGGCCGAGCACGAACATCTGCACGATGCCCCCTTTGGCTTTCACCCGGCGGCAGACCTCGACCACGTAGCGTTTGACCCGCTCGGTGAGGTTGCCTTTTTCGTAGTTCCATTCCATCATGCCCCAACTCGGGTAGTGCATCGACATTTCCAGGTCGAGCGTGATGGCGATGAGCGCTTGATCCCGATTGAGTCCCGGATTGATTGTGGAACGATGTTTTGCCGCAAGTCCAGGGGTTGCAACCCCTGGGCTTAAACCGGGATCCGCCGCGGCGGCCGGCAAATGGCCGCCACCCGCCAGAGCCGCCGCTCCACCGGCCGTCGCCGCCATCCACTGGCGCCGAGTGATCGTACGATCGCCGTGCCTTCTGCCTGTCATCTTCTTCCTCCCCTTTCTTGTTTGATTTCCTTCGTACTACGGGCCGGAACCCTGTTCGTTTCCCGAGGGCAGCTTGGATGCCTGCTTACCGGAGTCATTGCTGCGCAGATAGGCGAACAGGTCGCGGAGCTGTTGCGGGGTGAGCTGGTTCAAGATGCTCTCGGGCATCTGGGAGATTTGCGAAGGCTGGGTTTCGTCGATGTCGGTGCGGGCGATCTTGGTCAGTTCGGCCTTCGTGTTCGCCAGCGTGATCGCAAACGGCGTTTGCTCGGTGATCAGGCCGCTAAGGCTCCTTCCGTCTTTGGTGACTACCTGGACGGAAATGTATTCAACGCGGATAAAGCTGCTGGGATCGACGGTGCTGGTGAGCAAGTAGTCCTGATCCTTGCGATTGGCGGTCGTCAGATCGGGCCCGATGTTCTCGCCTTCCCCGAACAGCCGATGGCACTTGGCGCAGTGCTCCTTGAAGACCGCCTTGCCGGCCGCGACGTTTCCGGCCACGGCCCGAAGGTCGTTGTTGAACCGCCGGATGTCGGCCAGCTTTTCCTCGGGCGTGCCGCGGGTGATTTTTCCCCAGTGCTTCTGCACGAGGGCATCAATCGCCTCATCGTGGAAGTTCTCCAGTCCGCGGAGCTCTTCCGTCGATATCGATTTCGCGTCGATCGTCTTCTGATCGACCTTCTTGAGCAAGGCCGACGCCCACGGTCTGCGGCTCAGAAGCACCTGCCGGCAGATGCCCTTGAGTTTCTCGCTGTAGCGAGGATACTCGGCCAGGATTCTTGCCGGGATGCGGGGATCGTCGAAGCGGGCCACGGTCCGCAGGGCGGCGATCTCCACGTCGTGCTGCTCCTCGAGCGCCAAGAGCGTCAAGATCCGTGGCACACACGTCGCTTGGCCAAGCTGCCCGAGCACCTCCAAGAGCGACACGCGCTCGGCCATGGGCAGGCGCGTGTCGCACGACAACTCGACGATCCGCTCGTGCGCCTCGCCGCTGCCGCAGGCCAAGTGGAGCCGCAGCAGGCGCGCGTCCCGCGCAGTCGCCGGGGCGCCCAAGTTGGCGAGCATCGTCCGGAACTCCGGGGGTACGTGTTGGGGCCGCTTTCCGCCCAGACCTTCGTCGAGACTCTCCAGCATCCGGCGGCGGGAATCAATCGGCCTGGCCGCCATCAGTCGGGCACACGCGGCGAGCGACTGAGGCGTCCCTTCCGCCGCGCATCGCTTCATGAGCCGCGGGAGGATGACGTCGCGGGCGAGCGGCAATCGCCACGCCTCGGGGGCCGAAAACGTCGCCAGTACCCGCGCTCGATCGCTGCCTGCCTTGCTCTCGACCGCCCACCACAACAGGAGCGGAACAAATGGATCGTCCATGTCCTCGCTTCGCTGGGCCAGGGCCCACACCAACGGCAACGCCTGGGACGCCGGCAGCCGCTTGCTGCCCGCCGCCAGTTGACTGCGAACCACCGGGCTCGGCTCGCACTGCGCCAGCTTCACCAGACGCGCCAGCATGGCTGTCGACACGTCGCCCGCGTCGCCGAGAAAGCGGACCGCCCAGTAACGGACCGCCGCGCTGCGATGATCCAAGAGCCGCGCCGCCATGGCATCGTCAAATCCTCCGCTCGCGTAGAGCGCCCAGAGCGACTCCAAGGCGAGATGATCGTCCGGCGATTCGATTGCCAACTTGCGCAGCCGAGGCACGACCGACGCGTCGCGCCGCTCGGCCAGAATCCGCCGCGCAAGCCGGACGTACCAGTCGTTCTTGTCGGCCAGCCGATCGACGAGCTGGTCGCTGGAAAGCCGATCGAGATTCTCGTTCCCACGCTCTGCGTGGGAACGCACGTCTCGCCGCTCTGCGGCGTCTGGAGCACGGGCCGCAGAGCGGCCCCCCGCGCGTTCCCACGCAGAGCGTGGGAACGAGGATGAAAAGGTTTTGGCGCCCGCCGCCTGGATGCGGTAAATCCGCCCGTTGCTGCGGTCCCACTGGGCGTCGGGGTCGGGGTGCGCGGTCCGCTTGTCGAAGAAGTCGGCGATGTACACGGCGCCGTCCGGACCCACGCAGAGGTCCACCGGGGCGCACCAGGTGTCGTTGGTCGCCAAAAGCTCCCCCTCGCGGCGCGAGCGGAACGTGGAGCGGTTGGCAAAGAAGCCGTGCCAGTGGACTTCATGCGCGAGGAGATTGTTGGCGATGTACTTTCCGTGGAACTCCGGCGGGAACGATTCGCCGTAGTAGAACGTGCCGCCGCAAGTGACGTGCCCGCCGCGGTAGTTCTCGTGCGGCACGAACTGGAAGTATCCGTAGGCGTAAGGGTTGTGCAGCTCGCCGTGCTTGTCGAACTGCTTGTGATAGTACGCCCCTTGCACCGCGTGCCAGGCCGGCCGCGTGCCGTTGGAGCTGTAGAACAGTTGTCCGTCGGCGTCGAACGTCAGCCCGTAGACGTTGCCGCCCCCTTCGCAGAAGAGCTCGAACTGCCAGGTGCGGGGATGATAGCGCCACACGCCCTGTTGGAACTCGACGCCCCGGATCCTGCACGTCGTCGTGCTGCCGTTGAGTCCGTAGAGCCAGCCGTCCGGCCCCCAGGTGAGATGATTGGCCATCGCCTGGGAGTCCTCCATGCCGAAGCCCGACAAAAGCACCTCGGGCGGGCCGTCGGGTACGTCGTCACGGTTGCGGTCAGGATAGAACAGCAGATACGGCACCTGGAGCACGAACACGCCGCCGTAGCCGAATTCCAGCCCAGTCGCCAGGTTCAAGTCGCTCAAGAAATCCTTGAACTTGTCGGCCCTGCCGTCGCCGTCGGTATCTTCGCAGATCGTGATCCGGTCGGCCCCTTTCGGTCCCTTGGGCGGCGGCTCCGGCACGCGGTCGTAGACGGTCCGCGAGTAGCGGTCCACCTTCACCCGCTTGAGCCCCGCCGGGTTGGGATACTGGAGATACTGGATCGTCCACAGCCGGCCACGGTCATCGAACTTCACCAGGATGCACTGCCGGACGGCCGGCTCGCTGGCGAACATCGTGACCTGAAAACCCGGCGGCACGCGCATGTGGCGGGTCGCTTCGCCGGGCGCATACCCCTGCGCGCCGATCCATCCCGGCGCCGCAAGCCACCAGCCCGCCAAGCAGAACAATCCCAACGCCCGCGCGAGCATCGACGGCGCCTTGAAGCCTCCAGCAACGTTCATTGTCTCACGGGTCCTCCAAGGCGTGCGATCTCCCGGGTGCGCGCGTCCTGTAGCCGAATTCGCCGGAATTTGGGTCGTTTGCAGCGAGAATTCCCGAGGACTGGCGACTTCGGCCACGACGGCATTATCCGACCCGGCCAGCCAAGGCTCAAGCCCGCGCAGGTTTGGCGCAGGTCTCCCGAAAAGCGATGGAACCTCCGACCGAAGGTCTTCCGGAGAAATCGGAGACCTTTGGAAGAATCGAAGTGTCGAAGAACCGCGGCGCCGGATACTCACCGAACGGCTGCCTTGCCGGAGACCCGGGGATCGTAGACCCCGATCCATGTGTTCCCGTCCGGCGTCAGGCCGATCGCTTGGGTCACGCCAGGGCTCTTGCTCTTGGACACCTTATGGCCGTATTTTTCCAATGCGGCGACCAACTCGGGGGCGAGTGACGACTCGACCGAGAGCCGGTCGGGCCGCCACTGGTGATGGATTCGCGGCGACTGAAGTGCCTTCGGCAGATCCAGCCCGAGGTCGAAGTGACAAACCAGGGCCATGACCACCTGGGTGATGATCCTCGGACCGCCGGCGGCGCCGAGGGTGAGGATCGGCCGGTCATCCTTGAGCACGATCGTGGGACTCATGCTCGAAAGCGGGCGCTTACCTGGGGCGACGGCATTGGCATCAACCCCGAGCAAGCCGGCGGAGTTGGGCACGCCGGGGGCGACGGCGAAGTCGTCCATTTGATTGTTCAGCAGCACGCCTGTGCCCGGCACGATCACCTTGGACCCGAAGGCATCGTTGATCGTGGTCGTGAGGGCCACCCAGTTGCCCTCGCCGTCGACGGCCGCGATGTGCGTGGTGTGTTTGCCGAAATGGTCCTCCGCCCAACGCGGCGGCCGGCCGTGCGCTTCGACGGGAACGGCACGGGTCGGGTCAATGCCGCGGGCTAGTTGGGCTGCGTAGGACTTGTCGGTCAGCCCCCGCGGCACGCTCGCAAAGCTGGGGTCGCCCAGCCAATAGGCTCGGTCGGCGAAGGCCCGCTTCATCGCCTCCGCGATCACGTGATAGAATTGTGCCGGATCGCGCTGGTGGAGGGCCTTGAGATCGAATCGCTCCAGCATGTTGAGGATTTGGATGACGTGGACCCCGCCCGAGCTCGGCGGCGGGAAACCGACGATCGTCAGACCGCGATAGCTGCCCACCAGCGGCTCACGACGAAGGACGCGGTAATTGGCGAAGTCTTCGGCGGTGAGGATCCCGCCGTTGGCCGCCATCCACTGCCCCACGGTCCGACCTATCGGACCGTTGTAGAACCAGGCAATCCCGTGCTCGCCGATGGCGCGGTAGGTGCGGGCCAGATCGGGCTGCTTCAATAGATCGCCTTCCTCGTACGCCGAGCCATCGCGACGCAGAAGGACGGCGCGCGATCCGGGAAAACAGGCGAGCGTCTTGGCTGCCTCCTTCAGGCGGGCCGCGCAGCTCCGATCCACCACAATCCCCCGCTCGGCAATCGCGGCGGCCGGAGTGACCAGGTCCCTCAGCGTGAGCCGGCCGTAAATGCGGACTGCCTCATCGTAGGCCGCCAACGCGCCGGGCACTCCCGAGGCCAGAGGTCCGGTCTGGCTGAGCTCCGGCTGCGGCTTGCCATCGCGAAGGAACATGTCGCGCGTGGCCTTGGCAGGGGCGGCCTCGCGGCCGTCGATGGCTACGAGCTTCTCGTTGGCCAGGCGAACGAGAATGAAACAGCCGCCGCCAATCCCCGAGTTGTGGTTGTCGACCACGCCGAGTGTGAATGCGGCGGCGACGGCGGCATCGATCGCATTCCCGCCGCGGGCCAATGCCGCGATGCCCGCGTCGGTGGCCAGCGGATGCACCGTAACCACGCAGCCCGACGCGGCCGTCGCCGGCCGGGCAAGCCAGACAATCGCGATCAGCCAAATCGCGGCGCGGACAATTGGAGCGATACGGCGCACGAACGCCCGCTGCATGATGTTCATCGCTACTCCTCGTCCGTATACTGGGGCGGGCTCTTCCCCACCCGCTTCGTCACCCGCGGGTACTTCCCTTTGGGCACATTGTCGTCGATCGCCACGACGTTGATTTGGTGCCACCAGTCGTCGCCGTAGTCAAACCAGTATCCGAACGGCTGATCCACCTCCAGTTCAAGCGAGTCGATCGTAGTCCGTGCCACCTCCCCGGCGATGTTCGGCTCGTCACCTTCTTGGGTGAGCATTTCTGGCAGCACGTACCGTTTGCCCTTGGGGTCGTGCGGTCCCTTGCCGAACTGGAATTCGTAGAAGTGCTCATCCCAGCGATCGTAAGCGGTGAAGATTGCGCCGTGCAGTGCTTCGAGCGTCTGATCGCCCCGGATCTGGATCGTTCGGCTGATCTCCTTGCCGCCGAACTTCTCCGACATCGGCCCGCCGAACAGAAAGACCTTGAGGGTATAGAGCTTCGTTCTTGCCATCACATCACCTGTCCATTGCCGGAAACACGAATCACCGCATCCGCTCGACCGCCTGGCCCACTAGATCCGAGAGCTTTGGCAGGCGTCGCAGGTCGGCGGCGACGCGGGGGTGGGCGAAGATGCGGACCCGCTTGACGTAGTCGTCGAACTGCTCCTGGGCCAAGGTGCGGACCACCGGCGAGACTGCGTCGAGCGGCCGGTAGCGGGCCTCCTTGGGGAAGTAAACCTCGACGTCGATCTCCACTTCGCGGGCGATCGGCGGGGCGTCGAAGAGAATCTCATGGGGAGCCACGACCCGCCCCAACGCCGTGCTGGCAATCGACGCGAACTGCTCGGCGCAGGCCGCCAGCCACGGGTACGGCCGCCGGGCCAACATGCCGTAGATGTCCTTCTGCTCAAAGAGGCTGTATTGGGCCAACCGCTTGTAGAGCTGGCGCTTGGGCCCGAACAGGCCCCGGAGGAGCTCTCCGGCCGGCCCCGGGCCCGCCGCTCGCTCCAATTCGCCGATCATGGGATTCTCTTCCATGCGGAACAGGGCGTCGAGGTCGAGCACTGCGTGGAGCAGGTAGAACGCCCGCTGGAGCATGGCGGTCGCCGCGCGGACCCCGTGGTGCCAGTAGACCTCGCTGAACATCACGTAGCGGGCAAAAACGAGCAGCTCGGCCGCCGTCTTGCCTTTGTCGGTGATCGCCAGCCCGTCGCCCGCCTCGTTCAAACACAAGCTGCCGATCAGCCGCGGCTGGTCGAAATGCCTCCCGTACGGGACGCCGGCGTGGAGGCTGTCGCGGAACAGGTAATCCATCTTGTCGATGTCGATCGGCCCGGACAACATGCTGGCCAAGACCTTGGACGTGGGATCGCGAGGCTTCTCGCTCAGCAACGCCACCACGTCGCGCGGCTGGATCCCCCAGTCGTGGCGCAAGGCATCGGCGATCTCGCCCTCCAGCAAGAAGCTGTTCGCAAACAACTGATGGCTGGGGACGCTCGCCAGATGAATGTCTTCGATCGGATGGCAGAACGGCCAGTGCCCCAGATCGTGCAACAGCGCCGTGACGATGAACAACTCGGCGTCTTAGGGGCGAACGACCCGGGAAAAACGCTCGTCGTAGGCCAAACGCTTCAGGAACAGCAGGGCTAGGCGGTACACGCCCAACGAATGCTCGAACCGCGTGTGGTGGGCCGCGGGATACACCAGCGACACCAGCCCCAACTGGCTGATCCGGGCCAGGCGGCGAAACTCGGCCGTATCGAGGATCTGGCGCACGCGGTCGGTGAGCGGGACATCCAATTCGGGGGGGATGCGGACCAATCCTTGCCGGCCATCCAGACCCGCCACCTCGGGAATATCCAGGATCGTTGCCATGCTGCGCCCTCATGTCCTGTAGGGAACGCCCTCCGTGGCGTTCCGTGGGAGCGTACCGGCCCTTTGCCAGATCCCGGAACGCCACGGAGGGCGTTCCCTACAGGGTGATCTAGCCAGTTACTGTATGTCCGAAATCTGCTGGTCACAAGGGGATTGCAGGACACACCCGTTGCTGACTTGCCTTGACGAGGTGCCTCCCGTGCGGATATAGAAGCGTGAACCGGACTTATGTTCGGTCCGGAGCCTGATGTAGGACGGGTTTTCAACCGTCCCTTGTGTTTGCGGACGGCTCGGAAACCAATCCTGCCCTTTATGGTGGTTCGGAGTTAACCCTGTGGATGAAATCCGCGAACAACTGCGTGCTGACTTGGTGAAAGCCACCACCCTGAAAGAGGTGGAAGAGGTCCGCATTCGCTACCTTGGCCGCAAGGGGACGATTACAGCCCTCGCCAAGAATACCGACTTCAGCCGGCTCACGTCGGACCAGCGACGCGACTTCGGCCGGCGGCTCAATGAGCTGAAGACGCTGGCGGAAGGGGAAATCGCTCGGGCGGTGGAGGCGGCCAAGGCCAAGGCGGTCGCCGCGCCAGGGGGCGTGCTCTCCACGCTCGATCGCACGCTCCCCGGCACCGGCCACAGCATCGGCTGCATTCATCCGATCGCCCTGGTGCAAATGGAGCTGGAAGACATCTTCCAGGGCATGGGATTCACAGTCCTTACCGGCCCGGAGGTGGAACGGGAATACTACAACTTCGACGCTCTTAACATCCCCTCCGACCACCCTGCTCGCGACATGCAGGACACCTATTGGCTCACCAACGGGATGCTCCTGCGCACGCACACCTCGGCGAACCAGGTGCGGGCCATGGAGCGGTTCGGGGCGCCGCTGCGAGCGATCTTTCCGGGGCGATGCTTTCGCTATGAGGCGACCGACGCGAGCCACGAGAACACCTTCTATCAACTCGAAGGCCTGATGGTCGACGAAGGCATCTCGGTGGCCAACCTGATCGCCGTGATGAAGGCCCTTTTGAGCCGGATCTTCCACCGCGAAGTTACCGTGCGGCTCCGGCCGGGGTTCTTTCCCTTCGTCGAGCCGGGGTTCGAGCTCGACCTTCAGTGCGTGCTCTGCGGCGGCAAGGGCTGCTCCACGTGCAAAGGGGGCGGGTGGATCGAGCTCATTCCCTGCGGGCTGGTGCATCCGCGGGTGCTGGAGTACGGGCGGATCGATACGTCGAAGTACAGCGGCTTCGCCTTTGGCCTCGGCCTGACGCGCCTGGCGATGATGAAATTCGGCATCCCCGACATCCGACTGATGAACTCCGGCGACATCCGGTTCTACGAGCAGTTTCCGGCGGCAGTTTAGGGGTTCGGGGTTCAGGGTTTGACCCCTGCCAGCTTGCCTGGCAGGTGCAGAAGTTTTGTGAGCGAGACCGAAGATGAACCATCAGAGTCGTGACCCCTGCCAGCTTGCCTGGCAGGTGAAGAAGTTTTGTAAGCGAAAAGCGGCTTGCGTGCAAGAACTTCTTCACCTGCCGGACAAGCCGGCAGGGGTCGAGCTGGCTGCGACAGCTCCAGCCTCGCTCACAAAACTCCTTCACCTGCGGGGCGAGCCCGCAGGGGTCGTTTGAGCAACTTCTCCACCGAGCTAACGGCAAACAAAAGGGCCGAAGCGTGAAGATCTCCCTGGATTGGATTTCGGACTTCGTGGACCTCTCTGGCATCGCGCCGGAGACCATTGCCGATCGGCTCACGTTGTGTACGGCGGAAGTGGAAGGCTTCGAGGTGCTTCGCCGCAGCGTCGACGGCGTGGTGATCGGCGAAGTTTTATCGGTGGAGCCGCTCGGGGGGAATCTGCGGTTGGCGACCGTCGATGCCGGTCAACGACAATACGTCACCGTCTGCGGGGCGCCAAATCTCCGCGTGGGGATGAAGGCGGCGCTAGCCCCGCCGGGCGTCACGCTGGCCGGAGGGATGCGAATCGAGGCCTCCGAGGTTGGCGGCCATCGGAGCGAAGGCGTTCTTTGTTCGGCCATGGAACTGGGTATGAGCCGCTGGCACGAGGTTCTGCTTGAATGTCCCGCGTCGCTTGCCAACGGCACTCCGCTTACGCAGCTCATCCCGGCTGAGGACGTAATCATCGAGATCGACAACAAGAGCCTCACTCACCGGCCGGACCTGTGGGGACATTACGGCATCGCGCGGGAATTGGCGGCCGTTTTCGGCCGCGAGCTGCGGCCGCTGCCCGCGGTGGACCTGGCCCGATTCGATCACTTGCCGGCCTATCCTCTAGCGGTCGAAGACTTCGAGAACTGCCCGTGCTACGGCTGCTTGGAGTTTTGTGTGCTGCCGGGGCTCCCTTCGCCGCTGATCATGCAGCGGCGGCTCCATGCCCTGGGGCAGCGGACGTTCAACCTGCTGGTCGACGTGACCAATTACGTCATGCTCGAATTGGCCCAGCCGACCCACGCCTTCGACGGCGAGCTGGTCCGGGCCATCCGCGTGGCCCCCATGGGCCGCCCGGGCACGTTCACCACGCTCGACGGCCAAGAGCGGCAGATGCTGCCCGAGGATCTGTTGATTTGGAATCAGAAAGAACCGGTGGCGCTGGCCGGGATCATGGGGGGGCTGGAGAGCGAGGTCCGGCCCGGCACGCGCCGGTTGCTCTTGGAGAGCGCCAACTTTAAGGCCTCGCGCATCCGCCGCACGTCGGTCCGGCTCGATCTCCGCACCGACTCGGCCCAGCGATTCGAAAAGAGCCAGCCACCCGCCAACGTGAAGACGGCGATCGCGCGAATCCTGCGGCTGATCCAAGAGGCGGGGGCGAACCCCGAGGTCACCTCGCGCCTGACCGTGGCCGGCGATCTGAAGGACAGCTTCCGCCCGCTGGTCATGCCGCGAAGCCTGTTGCAGTCGATGTCCGGCAAGGAGATCGCTGACGAAGAGGTGACGAAGATCCTCCACTCACTCGGCTTCCAGGCCCGATTCGACGCCGCCGAGCAGCTTCACCTCGGCATCCCCCCGCACCGCAGCGAGAAGGACATCTCCATTCCCGCCGACATTGTGGAAGAGGTGCTGCGGGTCTATGGCTACGGCAGGATCGAGCCGCGCATGCCGGCGGTTTCCATTCAGCCGTTGCACGTCGAAGCCCCGCTGCGTGGCGAGCACAAGGCGCGGCGGCTCTTGGCCCAGGGACACGGGTTCGTTGAAGTGCAGAACTACGGCTGGTTCGACGAGCCGTGGCTCGGCCAGCTCGGCTTCACGCCCGATCGCCCCCTGACGCTCAAGAACCCAAGTGCCCAGCAGAACCGGCTTCTGCGGACCACGTTGATCCCGAACCTCTTGGCCCTCGTTGGACGCAATCGGGTGCATCGCGACAGCTTCCGGCTGTTCGAGCTGGGCCGCGTGTACTCCCAGGCGGAGGACGGCACGTCGCGCGAATCGACCCGGCTGGCGGGCGTCAGTTTCCACCAGATGCACCAACCCACGCTGGAGGAGCATTTCCGCGCGATCCGGGGCGTGGTGGAGGACCTGGGCCGGGTGCTGAGCTGCGGCCCGTTGGTGTTCGAGCCCTCGGCGGCCAGCGAGGCCCCGTGGCAACTGCCGGACCATTTCGTTTCGGTCGTGTGCGGCGGGCGGCGCGTGGGCGAATTGGGCGCGCTCAGCGGCAAGATGCTCGACACCGTGGCCCAGGACGGCCAGGTGATGTGGTTCGAGCTGGCCATGGATGCCCTGGAAGGACCGATCTATCCGGAGCTTAAATATCAAGCCCCGCCGATCTATCCCGGCTCGTGGCAGGATTTCTCGCTGGTGTGGGACGTCACGCAGGGTTTCGCCGCTTTGCAGTCGCGGCTGGACGCATTCTCCCACCCGCTGGTCATGCGCCGCGAGTTCCTCTACGTGTACAAGGGCAAAGGCATGCCGCCGAACAAGGGGTCCTATTCGTTCCGCTACTGGCTCGGCGCCTGGGACCGCACGCTCACCAGCGAGCAGATCGAAGAGTTCCGCAACGCACTCTTGGCGTTTTTTCAGGCCGAGGGGATCGTGCTCCGCGGCTGAATGATGTGTATAATGATAGTCGGAGGTGCCAGGCAATGGCGTTTGTCGTTCCCGACGAGATTCTCCAATCTGCTCGGATGTCCGAACAGGAGATGGGCCAGACTCTGGCGATAGCACTGTTCGAGAAGGAGAAGTTGACGTTGGGTCAAGCCGCCCGCCTGGCGGGAGTGACCCAAATCCAGTTCCAACATCTTTTGTCGGCCCATGGGATTCCCGTTCACTATGATGTCGCTGACTTCGAGCAGGACATCGCGACACTGAAGGCCATGGGACGCCTGTGAACGTCGTCAGCAGTACCCTGACGTCGAGATGATTAACCTGGGACGAGCATCGCTCCTGTTCTCGCCGGGCATGGCCATCGCGCAACTTCAGGAGGTTACGGCATGAACATGCAACCGTTTCTAGAACCTCGTCTGATCGGAGACCGCTTTGACGGTCCAGCGATACCCTTGGAGTTCCTGAAGGACCTTGCGGTCCTTGAAGAATTGATTATCGAAGTCGCCAAATGGAAATTCATGAAGGTTCACCCGGAACGCAAAAGGTCTCCACGAGGGTTCACTGAAGGTATCGCGTTGAAGCTGACCGGCATTGAAAACGGTAGCGCAAAACCGGTTATCAGGCTCCTCGTCGCCGCAGGCACTCTTTTCCCCGTCGGGAACGAGACCTATTTTCACGATGCTCGCGATGCAGTCATTGGTGCAATCGGCGCGGCGGAAGACAGCCAGCCCATTACGACGCATTTGCCGGAACAGGTACTCGGCTATTTTGACCGGTTTGGTCGCAGTCTTCGCAATGGTGAGGCCATTGAGTTCGCCAGTCCGAATCAGCCGCATCCCGTTCGGCTAACTAGGGAGACTAGGCGAAGACTTGTGCTTGCCTCGTCAAAGGTCAAGGAACTGACCGAAGAAACTACTGTTCGCGGCACCGTGCCTGAAGCGGATCAGGATGATATGAGCTTCGAGATTCAGTTAATTGATGGCCGGAAGGTTCGCGCTCCGATGGCTGCACAGCACCTGGACACGATCATCGAAGCTTTCGCTGGCTACAAGAGCGGCACACGCATCGTGTTGAAGGGCATTGGTGCATTTGACAGAAGTGAGCGATTGCTCCGCTTTACCTCCGTTGAACACGCAAACATCCTCGATCCTCTAGATATATCCGCCCGCTTGGATGAGTTACGTTTCCTTAAAGACAACTGGCTTGAAAGTCAGGGTCAGGCACCGCCTCATAGTGGGATCGATTGGTTATCGCATACGCTAGACCAGCACTATCCTGATGACCTTCTGCTGCCATATCTCTACCCAACAGTTGACGGAGGAATTCAAGCGGAATGGTCGTTGGAACCAAACGAGATCACGCTGACAATCAACCTCAGTTCGCACATAGGAAAGTGGTACCTCCTTAATATGCAAACGGATGCAGAGGAAGTAGATACCTTCAACTTGGATGACCCAAAGGATTGGGACCGACTCGTCGCCAGAATTCGGCAGACGGCCGGAGGTGCATCATGACCGACACCACGCTGTTGCTACGACAAGTCAATCCTTCCTGGATACAAGCAGGCCGAATCACATCCCAAGTCTTTAAGCCAACCCCGAAGGACGAAAACCGTCTTTCGGTCTACGACGGAGACCAGGTCACGGCGGAACAATCGTGGAGGCATTTTACAGGCGAATTGAGGTTTCTGTCCGTGGGCGTCGTGGCCGTTACCGTTGGGGAATGCCAATCGCAGGACCTGCCAGCCGAGCCTGCCCCGAGATTATTCCCGGCGCATGTAGTGATCGTTTTCGATGGCTATTCAGGCACACAGATAGAGAAGAAGGCCAGACACTTGAAAAGAGCCGCCGAGGAACGTGGCTGGCAACATCGCGCGGACGCTGGCAATGCCCTAGCCCGTTAGCGGTACAGTTGCAGATTCCTCTTCACACTCCCGATTCCGCGGGCAAAGTGTACCCTTACCGTGAACCGCAGGTTCTTGTACCGCGCCTGGTGGTCCGCTACGCTGGTTGTTCGGACAACGCCTTCTGAGGACGGAGAGCA
>CAYTJV010000017.1:17111-28035 GCA_964438165.1 uncultured Planctomycetaceae bacterium
GGGAGAGCAATCCGATGAAATCCAGGCAATCTGGGATTCGCGTGTGGGCGGCCGCGGTAGTCGTCGCGGTAGCTTCTGTTGCGCCGCAACCGTGTCAGGCTGTCGACAAGACCGACTGGTTCCACGAGGCCCGCTGGGGCGTGATGACCCATTATCTTGGCGCCCCGCCGAGCACGGCGGGTGGGGCGGAGCTTTCGGCTGAGGCATGGAACAAGCAGGTCGATGCCTTCGACGTGCAAGGGCTGGCGGATCAGATTGCCTCGACTGGGGCGAAATACCTGTTGTTCACCCTCGGGCAGAACTCCGGGCACTACTGCTCGCCAAACGCGACCTACGACAAGTTCGTGGAGATCAGCCCGAGCAAGTGCTCGCGGCGGGACCTGGTGGCCGATCTGGCCAAGGCCCTCAAGGCCAAGGACATCCGGCTCATGGTCTACCTGCCCAGTGGGGCCCCGGCGGCCGATCCGGTGGCCCGCAAGAAGCTCCAGTGGCGATGGGGCAGTCCGGGCGGCTGGCAACTGCCCAACGAACCGGTCGGAGGCAGGCTGGCGGAGTTCCAGCGCCAATGGGAGGCGGTGATTCGCGAGTGGTCGCTCCGTTGGGGCAAGGACGTGTCGGGCTGGTGGATCGACGGATGTTACTTCGCCGACCAGATGTACCGCTTTGACGACGAGCCTAACTTCGCCAGCTTCGCCCAGGCCCTCAAGGCGGGCAATCCGGATTCAATCGTGGCCTTCAATCCCGGCGTTCGCATCCCCGTCGCGGCTCATACCAAACACGAGGACTATGCCGCAGGCGAGGTGAACCTGGATCAGCTTCCGCAGGCGGTCGCCGCCTGCCGGGGCCGCTGGCTGGAGTGCGAATGCGCCAAGGTGCAATTCCAGATCCTCACCTTTCTCGGCAAGACCTGGTGCGGCGGCGATCGGCCGCAGTGGTCCGACGAGAAGATCGTCGGCCTCATGCGCCAGGCAGTGGAGAAAGGGGGCGTAGTCACGTTCGATGTGCCGATTCAGAAAAACGGATTGATCCCGCAGCCGTTTGTCGATCAGCTTCGCGCGATTGGGCGGGCCCTGCCTGTGACTCCCGCCGGCGCCCAGACGAAGCACCGGTTGCTGGCGATCGACAACAACCGCAACCGCCTGCTTTGCCTCGACGAGCGCAATCCGGGCAAGAACTGGGCGGTCAACATCCCGCCGGGATCTCGCGATCTCCAACTGCTCGACGGCGGTAGAATCCTGGTTAGCCACGGCAACGGAGCCGCCGAATACGACCTGGCGACGGGGCGAAGACTCAGTTGGGCGGTAGACCGCTACACTCAGGTGAACACCGCTCAGCGCCTGGCCAACGGCAACACGCTCCTTGGCGCCAACCCGGGGGCCGGGATCGCGCTGTACGAGCTCGATCGGGAAGGCAAGGAGGTCGGCAAGCGGCTGCTCAACGGCCTGAAGGACCTGCGGCTGCTCCGGCCCACCGACAACGGCAAGCTCTTGATGACGGTCTCCGATCCCTGCCGAGCCATCGAGGTCGATCCCCAGGGCACGATCGTCTGGCAGGCGCCGCTGCCCGACAAAGGCTACAAGGCGATTCGCCTGCCCAACGGCAACACGATGGCTTCCACCGGCGGGGACGCGACGATAATCGAGTTCGATCGGTCAGGCCGAACGGTGTTTGCGGCAGGCGGCAAGAAAGCCCATCCGGCTCTTGGGCTCGATTGGTTCTCGGGCTTTGACCTCTTGCCCAACGGAAACATCGTGGTCGTCAACTGGCTCGGACACGGCAAGCTCGGCCAAGGCCCGCACCTGGTGGAGTTCGACCGGAACAACCGCCTCGTGTGGAAATGGGATGACCACCAGCAAGCGGCCGCCGTGACCAACGTCCTGGTCCTGGAATAGCCGTCGAGCAATTGACCTATCCGTGACACTGGAGGCTGATATTCAGGCTCTTATTGAATCAGACGGGCTTCTACGTTCGCGATCTCGCGGTTGACGAACTCGTCGGTTAAGAACCAGTCTTGATAGAGGCTTTCGATCTGTCTGAAATACCACTCGACCGATGACCTTGTCAACGTGGGCGTCACGCCCTTCGGTCGATCCTCGTCACGGATCGGCGGGCGAATGCGATCGGCTGGTGGTTGGTAGGATGGATCGAAGACCAGGGCCGGCAGGGTTTCCGCAGGCAACAATTGGCGCCAGAGGAAGGCCTGCATTTTGTCTTCGGCCGGCACGGCCTCATGGACGACTTCCCGGTCCCCGACTTTCGCAGTGCCCAGGATGGTGACGTTGACCGGCTTCTCCATCGCCGTAAGGCTGGTTGCCAGCGCCAGCCCCACGACCTCTTGTTTGGCCGGCAGCGTGGCGCCAGGCGACTGGAGCCCCTGCGGCAAGTCCTTGAAGCTCAGCTTGATCTCCCCGTCGAATCCGTCCTTGCGGATGGCGAAGACGGTCACCGCGGCGGAACCCTTGCTGGGGATACAGATTCGGGAAGGGATGAGACGCAACACGAAATCGGGCTGCGGCTGGCTGATCCGGAGCCGGTAGGCGTACTCCTTTCCTGCGCGTCGCGTCGTGTCGCCGACGTGGATGGAATATCTTCCATCAGCAGGCAGCTTCACCATGAGGTAGGAATCGGCGTGGTTGGTGTTCAGCCCTGATCCCGCGTCGTAATGATCGTCGCTGAGCGCGATGATCTTGCCATCCGCGCCGGTGACCTTGACGAAGGAATCGAACGGGGAGCCGAGGCGGCGCGCATGCACTTCCGCGACGATTGTCTCACCGGCTTTTCCTTCCACCTCGAAGACATCCCAGTCACCCGGGCGATCCGCTCGCCCGTTGACGATGATTGGAAGATTCACTTTCTGCGCCTTGGACGGCTCGTCGTTGGGTTCCTTTTCCAGGCACTCGGGCAGCGTGTCCAGGGCGAACGGCACGTAGTTGGAAGCGAACTTCCCGTTGGTGGCGGCAATCAGATGGCTTCCTGGCTTTGCGTCTTTGGGGGGCGCCATCGTGGTCTTTTCCAGGTTCCAGCCGTCCGTCTCGATCTTGACCGGCTCGCCCACGCGGCCGCCCAGCGGGAAGATGCTGGTTACGAAGGGCAGCTCACCGATGGTAATGCGATACACAAAGCTCTCGCGGCCGCGAAAAAGCGCCTCGTTGATCGTGAGCACATACTCGCCGTCCTCGGGGACCTCGAAATAGATGACCGGGTCGGGGTTGAAACGGAAATCGTCGTTGTACGCCAACTCCTTGCCGTTGGCATCGCGGAGCCGGAGCACGGCTTGGAACCAGCCGGGAACGCCGTCGGCGACGTAGGGCACCAAGTCCCGAGCCTTGGCGGAAATGACCAGACGCTGCCACTTCGTGGCCTGAAAACGATACCGGTTCATCTCGCCCGCGGCGATCTGGCCGTTCATCGTGCACGGCACCGTGACGCGCAGCTCCTCTTCTTCCCGCGGCCTGTTGCGCTGGGCCTGATACTCCTTGCCGAGAATCGGGAGCTGCATGGTCTTCATCGGCTTGCGGGCGACTTCGGGCACCTGGCCCACGTAGAAGGGCAGCGGGTTGGAGACGCCCCGTTTGGTGATCACCCTGATCTCTCGCCGGCCCGGTTTTGCGTCGGGCTCCACCGTGACCTCGGCATAGACGAGCTCGGTTTGGGACCCAACGGCTGGAGTGCGTTCGTCTTCCGCGAACCTCCTTTGGATCCGTTCGATCAGCTTCTCCTTGGCCACTTCCTTCTCGGGCTTGGGAGGTTCCTTCTTTTCGCCCTGTTTCGGCTCTTCACCCGGGCCGATGGGCGTGGGAAACTCGAACGAGGACATCTTGGCGGCCAGCACGTCGCTTACCGTCGTTTCCTTCTTCTGCAACTCGTTCAGTTGCTGGCTGAGGAACGACATTTCCTGATTGTCGAAGACCCGGTAGTGATCGACCAGCCGAACGGAAACCCCTTCCCCGCTCACAACCACATCAGAAGCATAGACGAGCCCCTGTCCACCCAACCGAATCGGGAAGGTGGCGCCCTGCTGGCCGCCGGCGGGATAGACGTAACCGATGTACTGACTCTGCGCCCTGACTGAGGATGCAGCGGCCACAAGTATGGCCAGCCCGAGAATGGCGAATCGAAGCTTGTTCATGGTGTGCTCCCTTGGGGGATTAGGGATTGGTGAATAGGGATTAGAAAATTGCCGAGACGCTGCGTCCGCGTCAATGTAAACCCCAATCTGCGATCTCTAACCTCCGCCCTCCAATCCCTAATCCCAAATCTCTAACCCCTGACCCCTAACCCTAACCCCTCATCATATGATCTCTTCCAAAAGCCCGGCCGACTTCATGCCTTCGTTTTCGGTGTCTAACACGCGGGCATCCAGCCCCCAGGGATGGGGCAGCTTGGCCGTGGAGTCGATGCCAGCCAACAGGTACATGCTTCCCAGCAGGTCCGCCGGATAGACGGGTCTTTCCTTGACTTTTTCACCTTTTTCATCGGACGAGCCGACGACGCGGCCGCCCTTGAATCCGCCGCCGGCGATCAGCACAGTAAAGACATCCCCATGGTGATGGCGACCCCCGTTCCAAGGCGGCTCCCAGGACACCTTCGGCGTTCTGCCGAACTCGCCGGTACACCAAACCAGGGTGCTCTCCAGCAAGCCGCGATCGCTCAGATCCCCGAGCAGCGTTGCCAGTCCTTGGTCCAAGCTAGCACACTGTGCCCTCATGGTCGCGAAGTGGTTGGAGTGCGTGTCCCAGCCACCGGGGAAGCTGATCGTGATGTAAGGCACGCCCGCCTCGACCATCCGCCGGGCCGCGAGGCATTCCTGCCCGAACGTGTGGCGGCCGTAACGATTCCTGAGCTCCGTAGGTTCGTTGTCGAGATTGAATACTTCCCTCCCCCTGCCCAAGATCAACCCGTAGGCGTTCTGCCTGGCCGTCTCGGCGGCAGCCATCTCCGGGACGTCGGCAAGGCCGTAGCCAAAGAGATTCATCTTGTCGGCCAATTCACGGCGGGCCTTCTGCCGCCCGTCGTCGATTCCCCGGTTGACGATTCCCTGCACCTCGAAGCGGGCCGCGTTTGGATCGCCGCCCGTGGCGAAAGGTTTGTACGCGGGGCCCAGGAAGCCCTCCTCGGAAAACCGCCCGGCTCCCTCGAGCATCACGACGTAAGGCGGAAGCAGCCCTTTGTACTGGTCTTTCTTGAAGAAGGTAAATATGGCGCCCACACTGGGGTAGGCCAGCCGGCCGCCAGGCAGGTGGCCGGTTTGCATCAGGTAGGCCGCCGTCTCGTGGCCGTTATTGCCATGGGTCATGCTGCGGATCAAGGAGTACTTGTCGGCCTGCTTGGCCAGTTGGGGGAACAGCGGGCTGATCTGAATTCCCGCCACGTTGGTGGGGATGATTTTATCAAACTCACCCAAGTAGTCGTAGCCCGCACCCGGCTTCGGGTCCCAGGTGTCGTTGTGCGACATGCCGCCCCACAAGAAGACCTGGATGACCGATTTGGTCTGGACTTTCTTGGTCTTGGCCTTGGCTTTGGCCGCCTCGTCTCTGGCAGCCTTCAGTTCGGCGGCTATCTGCTCGGGCGTCTTCTTGGCCTCGGCGGCAAAGACGCGGGAGCTTAGCCCGCCAGCCGCAGCCAGGCCCGCCGCGCCACAAACGACACTTCGGATGGCCTCGCGCCGGGAAACCTCCGTTCGGTGGTCTGCATTGTCGTTTCGACTCATGATTTGAATCCCCCTTTTTTGTCGTGCGAGAAACAGGTTCCAGACTTCCGAAGTCTCCAAGACTTCGGGTGTGGCATGCCGTCGCGCAGCGTCGGCATGTTGACGCACCTCCATGCCGACCCGCGCGGAGTACCGCGTGACGGCATGCCACCCTCCGCTTCCCGGAACGCCACGGAGGGCGTTCCCTACAGAACCCTCCCAAATCCTCCTCAAATCGTGCAAATCTGTTTTATCTGCCGTCACGCGCTATCGATTCCCTGGGAATCAATGCCGCAGCAGAAACTCGGGACTATTGACTAACGCCCAGGCAAGATCGATCCACATGTCGCGTCCTTTCGTCACTCCGGTCTTGGCATATTCCTCCACGGTCTTTATGTCAGCGTCCGTCGGAAACCGCGAAAGGACTGTCAGGTAGAGTCTCTCGGCGATCTCATTGGTCTTGCCGCCGGAGGAGAGCAAAGCGTTGAGCTTCGGGCCGCTCTGAAGCTTGTTCTGGATTTGGCCCGAATTCAGCATGTACAGCCACTGGGTCGAGGCAAGCTCGTTGACGCGCTCGCCTTCCATCCCCGTGGACCGCGAGGAACGTCCGAACAACGTCAGGAAGGAACTGGTGATGCTGCCGTCGGCCAGCGCCACCGCAGACATGTCGTGGGGAATATACGTGAAAGGCTCCGGAACAGCGCTGGTGTAAAGGTCCGAACTACCGGTAATGTCGTTCAGAGCATCGATCAAGACCTCGGCCTCCACTCGCCGCAACAGGTAGCTGGCGAAGTTGGCTCTCGCTTCCGGCCCTTTGAACCTCGGTATCGAAGAGAACTGGTACGCGGTCGAGGTGAAGATCAGCCGCTTCAGATGCTTCAGATCGTAGCCGCTTGAGACCAACTCCTTTTCCAAGTAGGCCAAGAGTTCCGGGGCGCTAGGTGGGTTGCCCTCCCGGATGTCGTCCGGTTCGTGGATAATGCCGCGTCCCATTGCCCACGCCCAGGTGCGGTTGACGATGTTCTTCGCAAACCAGGGATTCTCCGGCCGAATCAGCCACTCGGCAAACACCTCCCGCGGATCGCGGTTTGGCGGAACCGTTGTCTTCGTGCCATCCGGAAAGACGGCCGCCAGTGGCCCGTTTTCGCTCAGCGGTGCGGCCAACGCCTGAGGAATCTGGTTGGTCACGGTCACGGACTTAGCCACGGCGTCCACGCCCGGCGCGATGCTGCCGGGCACGGCGACCGACTTGAGGGGATCCCAGAAGACGATTTCCTCCTTCCACTCGCTGGTGGGCTTGTAGCCGACCTGAGAGAAGAATGCGGCCATGCCCTTCCGGCGGTCTTCCGGCCAGAAAACGACCCGCGTGCCCATGAACGCCAATCCCACGACCGCGGCGACGCCCTCCGGAGTCTTGTCCTGGATGGCGCGGTAGAAGTTGACCGGGCCAACGCGAAAATTGCTCCCACTCGAGGTGAGCAGTTCCCGGGCGAACTGGTCGTACGGCCTATTCTGGGCGACCGATTCCCACAGCCAGCGGTGATAGGCCTGCGCAGCGTTGGGCCAAACCTTGACGGGGAACTCGGCCTTGACTCTCAGGATATCACTCCATCTCATGGCCCAGTAGTCGAAATGCGCCGGCTGGTCGAGCAGCCGGCCGATCAAGGCGACGCGTTTGTTCTGGTCCGTACTTTGAATGAACGCTTTGGCCTCTTCCGCCGTCGGCAGCGTGCCGGTCAGGTCCAAATAGGCGCGACGAACAAACACCGCGTCGGAGCAGAGGACCGGCTGGATGCCCAACGCCTTCAACTTCGCAAACACGATTTCATCAATCCGGTTCGCCGACTTCGGCGGATCAGGACTCTCCGTAAGGTTTGCCACCTGCCTGGCGGCGACCAGCCGGTAGAGGTCGGCCTTGCCCTGCTCGGCCAGGGCGCGCTTATCGTCGGCAATCTTCATGGCAGCGATATACGCCGCCCGGGTTTTTTCGGCTTCCACTTTCAACGGAGCGGCCACGGCTTCCGCCGCCTTGGCCGCTTGTTCGTCCGCCAGGTGTGTCTGTTTGGCAGCGGCGATCCGCTGTTTGAGGTTCGCCAGGCCCTCTTCGGACGACTTCTTCCGCGCTTCGGCCCTGACCAGGTTCTGCGCGGCGGCATTGGCCTGAATCGCCGCTTGCTCCAGCTTCTGCGCCGCTGGGGCTAGAGCGGCCTTGGCCGCATTGGCCGCTTGGCGCTTGGCGGCGGCATCGGCGGTGGCCTGTTTGGCTGCGGTATCGAGTTGGATGATATCCTTGCCCGCTTCCTGGGCCGCCTGGTTCGCGGCGGTCGCGGCGGCCACCTGGTTCTTGGCGTTCGCCACGGCCGTGTCGGCGGCCTTTTTCTGTGCATCGGCTTCGGCCAGTTTCTGCGCGGCGGCGTTCGCCTGAGCCTGCGCCGCTTGCTCGCCCTGCTGCGCCTGAGCAAGGGCTGCCTTGGCCGCGTCGGCCGCTTTGCGTTTGGCCGCGGCATCGGCGGCAGCCTGTTTCTTCTCTGCGTCCGGCTTGGCGGCATCCGCGGAAATCTGCTTGGCCTTGGCTTCAGCCTCCTGGGCCGTCTTCTCGGCTGCCGCCGAAGCCGTGGTGGCGGCGGCCACCTGGTTCTTGGCGTTCGCCAAGGCAGCGTCGGCCGATTGCTTCTGCGCCGTCGCATCGGTCAACGCTTTTGCGGTGGCGTTGGCCTGAGTCTGCGTTTGCTGCTCGCCCTGCTGCGCTTGAGCCAGCGCTGCCGCGGCATCTGCCGCCGCTTTGCGCTTGGCGGCGGCTTGGGTTGCCGCCAGCGTCTTTCCCTCCGCGGCCTTCGCGGAATCCTGAGCCGCCGTCTCGGCTGCCGCCGAAGCCGTGATGGCGGCGGCTATCTGCTTCTTGACGTTCGCCAAGGAAGCGTCGGCTAGTTTCTTCTGCGCCGTCGCCCGAGCCAGCTTCTGCGCCGCGGCGTTGGCCAGCTTCTGCGGATTTTGCTGTGCCGCCTGCGCTTGGGCGAGAGCCGCCTTGGCGGCGTCGGCCGCCTTGCGCTTGGCGGCCGCGTCGGCTGCGGCCTGCTGCTTCTGTTGCTCGGACCTGCCGGCACGCTCGGCCATCGCCTTGGCCGTGGCCTCCGCCCCTTGGGCGGCCTGCTCGGCTGGCTGGTAAGCGCCGGTGGCAGCGGCCACCTGGTTCTTGGCGCTGGCCAAGGCATCGTCGGCTGCCTTCTTCTGCGCTGGGGCGTCGGCCAGGTTCTTGGCGGCGGTGTTGACCTGGACCTGTGCTTGCTGCTCGTTTTGCTGTGCCTGGGTCAAGGCCGTTTTTGCCGCGTCGGCTGCCTTGCGCTTGGCGGCAGCTTCGTCTGCAGCCTTCTTCTTTTCCTCCGGGGATTTGGCAGCATCCGCGGAAACCGCCTTGGCCGCGGCCTCCGCCGCCTGGGCCGCCTGCTCGGCTGCCTGGTGAGCGCCGCTGGCGGCGGCCACCTGGTTCTTGGCGCTGGCCAAGGCATCGTCGGCTGCCTTCTTCTGCGCCGGGGCGTCGGCCAGCTTTTGGGCGGCCGCGGTGGCCTGGGCCTGCGCTGGCTGCTCGTTTTGCTGTGCCTGGGTCAAGGCGGTCTTGGCCGCGTCGGCCGCCTTGCGCTTGGCGCCGGCCTCGGCTGCGGCCTGCTGCTTCTCCGCCTCGGAAACCACCTTGGCGTTGGCCTCCGCAGCCAACGCAGCCTGCTCGGCTGCCTGGTAAGCAGTCGTGGCAGCGGAGACCTGGTTCGTGGCGCTGGCCAAAGCCTCGTCGGCTGCCTTCTTCTGCATCTCGGGTTCGGCCAGCTTCTGCGCGGCGGTGTTGGCCTGAACCGTCGCTTGCTGCTCGTTTTGCTGTGCCCGGGCCAGGGCGGCCTTGGCAGCGTCAGCCGCTCTGCGCTTGGCGACCGCTTCGGCCGTGGCCCGCTTGGCTTCATCGTCGAGCTTGTTGGCCGCGTCGGAGGCGACCTTTGCCAAGGCCTCAGCCTCCTTAGCCGCCTTCTCGGCCGCATCGTAAGCTTGCTGCAGTGGGGCCGCGGCGGCCTTGGCGTCGGCGAACGCCTTGTCCAAGGGGGGCTTGGCGTTGGTCGCGTCGGTAAGGACCTTGACGGCGTCGGGCAAGTTGGCCTCGGCCTGCTTCAACTCTGCTGCGCCCGGCTCGGCCGCCAAATTCTTCGCATCGGTGGCCTGCTGTCGCTTCGCGTTGGCCGTGTTGCTTGCGTTGGCGAATGCCGTGTCAGCCTTTTGCATGGCGGCCTTCAGGGGGCCGACCGCAGCTTCCACCGCCTGGGCTGCCTTCTCGGCCGCATCGTAGGCGGCCTTCGCCTTGGCCTCCGCGCTTGTCTCGGCCCCAGCGTTGGCCGGCTTCGGTTCTTCCCCGGCGTGAGCCGAAAGCCAAATGGAAATCGCGAGGGTAACCACAAATGGCAAAATGGTCTTGATTCTCATCGCAAATCCTCTTGAAGATGAACTGTGAAGGGACTTCTCACTGCCCATGGAGCCCTTCGTCATGGAGGAAGCGGTCTCCGTTGTTGCGGATCACAGTATCTCGATATCCAGAACCGAATCGTTAAGGCAGGGCCTTCCGTCAAGACCTTGCCGGGTGGGTCAGTCTAAGCGAGCGGGGGGGTTAATCCTCGCCGCATTGAGGTTCCGGTACTCGCGCTCGATATCTTTCAACTAGCAGGAGCATCAAGGGGATGCGACTCCGACGACTGAGTTGCAATCGAGGCCTGTTTGGGGGGGTGGATTGAAGGCGGGTTACCAGCATCTAGCGTACCCGGCAGGTCGTCCTCTTGCAATACCCCAGGTCACGCTGCTGGCCAACTTTCTCAAGGTGCCGCCTATATTTGACTGTTCAGGTTTGCCCATCGCGTCCTGTTCGGGATAGCGCGGTAGAAGTTGACCGAGCCAACGCGGAAACTCCCCCCCGCTGGACGTAAGCATCTCGCGGGCGAATTCGTCGTACGACTTGTTCTGCTGCCAAGTAGTCAGAATGTAGTCAGGGTCAGGCTTTGAATTTTAACTTTGCGTTCCGGAGCGTAGCCCGCTCAGACCACGTTTTCCCCAGGAACGATGCTTGAGAGCCTGCTTGCATGTCCAGGCGTCGGATTGCGTTCGTGTCTCCGTTCAGCTTGATCGACCACGCCAGCGGGGCGGCGATTGCTACGTGGCGCGGGATGCAACTGTTGTGCGAGGCGGGCTTCCAGTGCCAGGCGTTTT
>CAYTJV010000018.1:0-3071 GCA_964438165.1 uncultured Planctomycetaceae bacterium
CGTCGGTCCCAACGTGGTCCACGCCGGGGCCGACCGTTTCTGTGGTGGTGCCACCGACGCCGCGGCGGATGTCGAGGAGTACCTTTTGGACGTGCAGGGCAAAGCCGGCCAGCCGATCGCTATCGCCATGTCGTTCGATCTCAGTGGCGGGGGCACGCCGACTCTCGAACTGCTCGCTCCGGACGGGACCACGGTACTGGCCACCGGGGCCGCGGTGGCCGACAACTTCGACCTCGGCATTTTGGGCTTCACCGTCCCGGCCGACGGCGTCTATACGATTCGCGTCAGCTCGGACCAGCCCGGCCAATATGGCATCGTGATCACCGACCCATTGGTCTTCGACACCGAACCCAACGACGGCCCGCCTTCGCTGCGGAGTCTCGACGGCGTTGACAACGCTTTGGGCTACCTCGGTGAGCATTCCGACCTGGACGCATACTCCATCACCCTGTCGGCGGGCGTTCCCGTCGCTTTCGGTACGCAAACGCCGTTCGACGACCTCGCCGGCACCCTGAACCTGCTCGATCCGAGACTTCAAGTCCTCGGTCCCGGCGGCATCGAGGTCGCCGCCGATTCCAACAGCGCTCCGGACGGGAAGAATGCCGGGGTCTTGGTGACGCCGTCCATTGGCGGGGTCTATACCGTCATCGTCCGCACGGACCCGGGCAGCGGGGACGGGGAGTACCTGCTTACGACCCTTTACCCGCCGGTAGTTCACGACGGCGATCTCAACCTCAGTGCGACCTCCATCTTGGAGAATGATTCCGTGACGCTCACGGGCTCGTTCACCGACGCCGACCTCGTCGACGAACATGCCGTGCTCGTCGACTGGGGCGATGGCCGGGTCTCAGCCGCCGCGGTCGATCAACAGAACAGAACCTTCACGGCCACGCACCAGTACCTCGACGACGGTCCGGAACCCGACGGCGGTTCGCCGAACTTCGTTTATACAATCGAGGTCACGGTGACCGACTACGCGGGCCTGTCGGACAATGCCAGCACGACGCTGACGGTCAACAACGTGGCGCCTACGCTCAGCAATGCAGCCGTAACCTCCCCGATCGACGAGAACGGCGTCGCACGCCTGACCGGGAACATCACCGACCCGGGAACGCTGGACGCCTTTTCCTTGGTGGTCGATTGGGGCGAGGGTGCCCCGGTGACCTATCCGCTGCCCGCCGGGTCCACGTCCTTCGACGTGACCCACCAGTACCGGGACGACAATCCGACCGGCACGCCGCAAGACAATTACACAATCGCGGTGACCGTCACGGACGACGACACGGGCAGCGACACGGACTCGGTCGTCGCGACGGTGAAGAACGTAAATCCCTCGAACCTCGTGCTGAGCGTCATTCCGAGCATCGTCAACGAAAACGACTCGACGACGCTGAGCGGCTCGTTCACCGATCCCGGTGTGCAAGACACGCACACCGTTGTGATCAACTGGGGTGATGGGTCCGCGATGACCACACTCTCGCTCGGCGCGGGCGTCACGAGCTTCAGTACCAGCCACCCGTACCTTGACGACGGCGCATCGCCAGGCAATGGCACGCCGACAGACACGTATACGATCAGTGTCACGGTGACTGACGACGACGGCGGCGGATCGGCGGGCGGAGGCGCGACGATCACCGGGCCGGATGGCTTTGGGTACACGGCCTACGATTTCCCATTTGAGTCCGTCGACCTCGTTCCGGGCGGCCCGGGGGTCTTCCAGCTTCTCGACGGCGTCGATGATGTCTCCGTTCCGATTAACCTGGGCACGAACACGTTCAACTTTTACGGCGTGACCTACACGGGCGCCCTCTCGCTCTTCGCGAGTTCGAACGCCTTGTTCACGACAACCTCCTCCAACCCTGCCTATTCCAACACGAATTTGACGGGTTCTCCGACGCAAGCAACCATCGCTCCCTTGTGGGACGATTGGATCACGTATCAGGACACGAGCGACCGGGTAATCGGAAAGCTTGAAGACACAACCGGCGATAGCGTGCCAGACCGACTGATCATCGAATGGAACGACGTTTACGGATTTTCCAGCTCACCGTCCGGCGTGACGTTCCAGGCAATCCTGCAGTTGAATACCGGCTCCGCTCCCGGAAACATCATCTACAACTACGTGGAATTGAACTCCGGAGACTACCGGACCAACGGCGCCAGCGCGACAGTCGGAATTAAGAATGCTGGAACTCAAGGTCCCAATCGGCTGCTGGTCTCATACGACAGCCTCAATCCGAACGTAGGCGACGGTCAGGCGATTCTGATTTCGGCCGGTGGCGGCGGAGTGAGCGGCACCACGTCCATGACCGTCAACAACGTACCCCCGGCGAGCGTTTCCGTCGTCGCCAGTGCCGCAACGATCGACGAAAACGGCTCGATTTCCCTGAGCGGCAGCTTCGCCGATCCGGGCACGCTCGACGTGCATACCGTCATGATCAACTGGGGTGACGGCTCGCCGAACACGACGCTGACTCTCGGCGCGAACGTGCTCTCGTTCAGCGGCCTCATACACCAGTACGTCGATGACGGCCCGTATCCCGGGAATGGAACTGCCTCCGACAGCTACACGATCAACGTCACCGTCACCGACGACGACACCGGCGTCGGCACCGGATCGACCAGCGTCACCGTGAACAACGTCGAGCCGGAGATCGTTGCTCTGAGCCTCGTTTCCAGCTCGATCAACGAGAACGAAACCGCCACGGTAAACGGGACTTTTAGCGATCCCGGCACCAAGGACATACACACCGTGACGATCAACTGGGGTCCCGGCGAAGGCAGCAGCACGTTCACGATCCCGCTCGGTGCACGCGACTTTACGGCATCGCACCAATACCTCGATGACAATCCGACAGCCACCGATTTCGACATCTACGCGATCACTGCCACCGTGAACGACGACGACACGGGCACGGACACGGACGGGACCACGACGACGATCACCAACGTGGCGCCGGTGTTGACGCTGGGTTCGGTAACGGCGATCGACGAGGATGGTGTGGCGACGTTGACGGGCACGATTGCCGACGTGGGCACACTGGACACGTTCACTCTGGCGGTGAACTGGG